>CAJUGP010000001.1:0-79628 GCA_910586365.1 uncultured Christensenella sp.
GCTCTTCCGATCTGATAGCCTAAAAATTTCTCGATATCGGAGATGAGCTTGGAAACCTCGAAACCGATGCGCGGCTTGCCCTGCACCGAAGAAACGATCGCAAGATCTTTGCGGATTCCCACCGCCGAAAAGCCCAACGCCGACGCCATCGACGCGGAAGAGATGAGCGTTACGCCCTTCGCCGCCTCTCCTTTGAGGTAACGCAGATAGACGGGCATACGCGATACGGTCGCTGCCGATACGTTTTCGTGTGCCATCATCCGCCCCCTTTTTATATTCGATAAATTTTTATCAATTTGATTATAGCAGACGCGAACGCGTTTGTCAAACGTTTGAAGAGAAATTTTTTCGACGAATTTACAAAAAATACCCGTCGGGCAGACGGGTACTCTTTTTACAGTTCTTTAAGCTGTTTTTCGATTTTTTTCTTCATGTCGAGGCACTTTTCTTTTTTGGCGCGCTCGTTCTCAACCAATTTTTTAGGCGCTTTGGCAATGAAATTATTGTTCATCAGCATGCCGTCGGCACGGGCGATCTCGCTCATCACGTGTTCCAACTCTTTTTGCAGACGGGCGCGCTCCTCTTCGATATTGACGAGTTCGCCGAGCGGAACGAACAGATGCCCCAGCGCGCACACCTTGGAAACGGTTTTCGCCCCCGCTGCCGATCCCGAATCGACGAATTCGACCGCGCTCGCGCCCGCAAGACGCAAAATGGCGTTCTTATTCACCGAAATGAGCCTTCTGCTCTCGGTCACGATATAAAGCGGCACTTTTTTCGAGGGCGGGCAGTTGACGTCCACCTTCATGGCGCGCACCGATTTTATAAGATCGATCACGCCCTCGAACGCTTTTGCCTCGTTTTTATATGCCAATTTCGTATTGTAACGGGGATATTCCGCGGAAATGAGCGCCCCCTTCGCCTGCGGAAGATATCCGTAAATCTCTTCGGTAACAAAGGGGATAAAGGGATGCAGCAGCCGCAGCGCGTTATCGAGCACGAACAGCAGCACCGCAAGCGCGCCGCGTTTTTTATCCGCATCGCCGCCGTAAAGCGCGGGCTTGGAAAGCTCGATATACCAATCGCAGAAATCGTTCCAAACAAAATCGGTGAGCTTGTCCGCCGCGATACCCAGCTCGTACTTCTGCATGGAGAGCGTCGTTTCGCGGATCGTCGCTTGCAAACGGGAGATGATCCAACGGTCGGCGGGTTGCAATTTGATCTCGCCGATCGCGGGGATTTGAGCATCCTTCGCGTTCATCAGCACGAAGCGCGAGGCATTCCATACCTTATTGATAAAGTTGCGCGCCGCCTCGACCTTCGTTTCGGTAAAACGCGTGTCGTTTCCGGGCGCGACGCCCGTCAGGAGCGACAGCCGCAGCGAGTCCGCGCCGTATTTTGCGATAATTTCCAACGGGTCGATGCCGTTCCCGAGCGATTTCGACATCTTTCTGCCCTGCTCGTCGCGCACCAAACCGTGAATGAGCACGTCGCGGAAGGGAACTTTTTCGGTATATTCGATACCCGAGAACATCATTCGCATGACCCAGAACGGGATAATGTCGTAACCCGTGACGAGCAGATCGGTCGGATAAAAATATTTCATTTCTTCCGTTTCGTCGGGCCAGCCGAGCGTGGAGAACGGCCAAAGCGCGGAAGAGAACCAAGTATCGAGCACGTCCTCGTCCTGCGAAAGATGCGTTCCGCCGCACTTCGGGCAGGCATCGGGCGTTTCGCGCGCGCAAATCGTTTCGCCGCAATCGCCGCAGTACCAAACGGGAACGCGGTGCCCCCACCAAATCTGACGGGAAATGCACCAATCGCGGATATTTTCAAGCCAATTATAATAAATTTTGGTAAAGCGTTCGGGCACGAACTTCGTTTTGTTCTTCATGACCGCCGTTATCGCAGGTTTGGCAAGCGGCGGCATCTTTACGAACCACTGCTTCGATACGATCGGCTCGACGGTGGAACGGCAGCGGTAGCAGTGCCCCACGTTATGCGTGTGCGGCTCGATTTTTACGAGCAAGCCCGCCTTTTCCATATCCGCCACGATCGCTTTACGCGCTTCGTAGCGGTCAAGCCCTTCGTATTTTCCCGCAAGCGCGTTCATCGTGCCGTCGTCGTTCATGACGCGAATGACGGGCAGATCGTGCCGCAAGCCAACTTCAAAGTCGTTGGGATCGTGCGCAGGCGTAATTTTCACCGCGCCCGTTCCGAATTCGGGTTCGACGTATTCGTCCGCCACGACGGGGATCTTACGGTCGGTCAAAGGCAGGAGTAGCGTTTTTCCGACCAGCGCGGCGTAACGCGCGTCGGCGGGGTGAACGGCGACCGCCGTATCGCCGAGCATGGTTTCGGGACGGGTCGTCGCGATCGTGATAAATTCCTGCGTCCCTTCCACGGGATAACGGAAATACCAAAAATGACCGGCGTCCTCCGAATACTCCACTTCCACGTCCGAAAGCGCGGTTTTGCAGCCGGGGCACCAGTTGATGATGCGGCTGCCGCGGTAAATAAGTCCTTTGTTATAAAGGCGGAAAAACGCCTCGCGCACGGCTTTGGAGCAACGCTCGTCCATCGTAAACGCCAAACGCGACCAATCGCACGAAGAGCCTAACTTTTTCAGCTGTTCGACGATGCGGTTTCCGTATTTTTCCTTCCAAGCCCAAGCGCGGCGTAAAAATTCTTCTCTGCCGATCTCCTCTTTCGTATGCCCTTCGGCTTTGATCTGCTCCACGACTTTTACTTCGGTGGCAATCGCGGAATGGTCGACGCCGGGCAGCCACAGCGCACAGTAACCCTGCATGCGCTTGAAGCGGATAACGGTATCCTGCATCGTTTCGTCCATCGCGTGCCCCATGTGAAGCTGCCCCGTTACGTTGGGCGGCGGCATCATGATCGCAAAAGGCACTTTGTTCGCGTCGATTTCCGCGCGGAACGCGCCGCTTTCCGTCCAATTTTTGTAAATGCGGTCCTCGAACTCCTGCGGATTGTAAGTCGTTTGCATTTCTTTCATAAATCTCACCCGTAAATCTGTACCGATATATGATAGCACTTTTTTTCGGGGTTGTCAATAAAAGCGCCCTCGACATACAATATATTATTCCAAAATATCACGGAGTTTTTATGAAAAAATTTTTATCGGTCGCGGGAGCCGCAATTCTCGCAATGCTACCCCTTGCCGCATGTGGTCAGCAGGACGGACTTAAAAAAGTAAAAGTCAACGAAGTCACGCATTCGATTTTTTATGCGCCTATGTATCTTGCCGACGCGCTCGGCTATTTTAAGGACGAAGGACTGAAAATCGAGCTGACGAACGGCGGCGGCGCGAACAAAGTCATGACCGCCGTACTCTCGGGCGATGCGGACGTCGGATTCTGCGGACCCGAAGCGGCGCTCTACGTGGAACACGGCGGCACGAAAGACACCCCCACCGTGTTCGGTCAGCTCACCAAACGCGACGGATCGTTCCTCGTTTCGCGCAACAAAGAGGATAACTTCCAATGGAGCGACCTCAAAGGCAAAGAAATTCTTGCGGGCAGACGCGGCGGCGTACCCGCTATGACCTTTGAATACGTTCTCAAAGAGAACGGCTTTACGAAAGAAGACATCAATATCAATTACGACGTTGAATTCAACCTCATGACGGGCGCTTTTGAAGCGGGCACAGCGGACTACTGCACGATGTTCGAGCCGACGGCGTCCGATTATCAAGCCGCGGGCAAGGGCTATATCGTTGCGGCGGTCGGCGAGGCAAGCGGCGAAGTGCCTTATACCGCATACATTGCAAAACGTTCTTGGCTCGATAAAAACGCGGAAACCGCCGAGGGATTCCTGCGCGCCGTTCTCAAAGCGGTCAAATATCTCGACGCGAACACGCCCGAAACGGCGGCGCCCTTCCTCGTTTCGTACTTCCCCTCGACCAGCGAACAGTCCATTGCGACGAGCTTGAAAAGCTATAAAGAGATCGACGCCTGGCAGAGCGACATGACGATGACCGAACAAAGCTTCAACCGCTTGCAGGATATCATCGAAAGCGCGGGCGAACTTCCCGCACGCGCCGATTTCAACGCGCTCGTCGATAATACTTTGATCAAAAAGGTGTTCGCCGCGCTCGGCTAAACGCTTTGCGGCATTCTGCCGCAAGTAAAAAACAAATAGAAAAACGGACGGTACCGACGTGAAAAACAATATCTTAACGTTTACGGACGTAAAACTCATCTATCATACTAAACAGGGCGAAACGACGGCGGCGGAGCATCTCGATTTTTCGGTCGGCAAAGGCGAATTCGTCGCCATCATCGGTCCTTCCGGCTGCGGCAAAACGACGCTGTTATCGCTCGCGGCGGGGCTTTTGAAACCTTCCGAAGGCAGCGTGACGAGCGAAGGCAGCTTCGGTTACATGTTGCAGAAAGACGAACTCTTTCCGTGGCGCACGATCGAGAAAAATATCTTTCTTCCGCTCGAAGTCAAAAAAATCAACACCGAAGAGCATCGCACGCGCGTGCGCGGTTTAGCGGAAAAATACGGTTTGGGCGATTTTTTGAGCAGTTATCCCGCACAGCTTTCGGGCGGAATGCGGCAGCGCGCCGCGCTCATCCGCACGCTTGCGACCGATCCCGATATCCTGCTGCTTGACGAACCCTTTTCCGCCCTCGACTATCAAACGCGGCTCAACGTCTGCGACGACGTTTCTTCGATCATTCGCAACGAAGGCAAAACCGCGCTGCTCGTCACGCACGATATTTCCGAGGCGATCTCGCTTTCCGACCGCATTCTCGTTCTATCCAAGCGGCCTGCGAAAATCGCCTACGAACACGAAATGAATTTCAACAGCAACGTTCCGCTCAAAAGGCGCGAATCGGAAAAATTTTCAGAGTGGTTTGAACTGCTCTGGAAGGAGTTAAACGTATGAAGGAAAAAAAGGTTTATTCCAAAGAACACGGGCTGTATCTTAAAAAATGCAGACGGCACGCGATCATCGTTTGGGTAAGCCGCGTGGGACTGCTCGCCCTTCTCTTAGGGCTTTGGGAACTTGTTACCGCCTGCGGCTGGGTCGATCCCTTTATCATGAGTTCGCCTTCCCGCATTGCGAAAACGATCGGCTCGCTCTACAACGAAGGCACGCTCTTCTATCATATCGGCGTGACCTTAGGCGAAACGGTTGCGGGATTTTTGATCGCCGTCGTGTTAGGCGTTGCGATCGCCCTCGCGCTTTGGTGGAGCGAAACGCTGCGCAAAGTGCTCGAACCGTACATAGTGGTGCTGAACGCGCTGCCCAAAATCGCGCTCGGTCCGCTTATCATTATCTGGTTCGGCACGGGCAGCAAAGCCATCATCTTTATGACGGTGCTCGTCGGGCTGATCGTTGCGATCATGCACATGCTCGCCGCGTTCTGCGCGACCGATAAAAACAAGCTCCTGCTCATGCGTTCGATGGGCGCAAGCAAATGGCAGATTCTGCAAAAGCTCGTTATCCCTTCCGCCCTGCCCGCGTTTACCTCGATGCTGAAAGTCGCGGTCGGTATGGCGTGGATCGGCTCGATCATGGGCGAATATATCGTTTCAAAGGCGGGGCTTGGCTATCTCATCGTCTACGGCGGGCAGGTGTTCAAGCTCGACCTTGTGATGAGTGCGACGTTTTTGCTTTGCCTTTTGGCGGCGGGAATGTACTTCCTCGTCGTGTTGCTCGAAAAGATACTCGTGAAAAACACAGAAAACTGAAAAAAACAACCCGACGATTCCCAAGATCGGGTAACAATACGCCACGATTCCCGCAAGTCCCAAACGGGAAAACGCGAATGCCGCAAGCAGCACCAACGCTCTTGCGGCATATTTTACCGCTTTTTTCTTTTTACCGACCGCTTCGCAGAGCGCAAACAGCGGATAGAGCGACGAGCACAGCGACGTGGCGATCGCAAGCGCGGCGGCGACGTAAAACAAAACGTTGCCGCGCATAACGAAGAGAAAAGGCATTTCGCTGCCGATCGCGCTTTGTCCTTCGCGCGCGACGGCGCCGAGCACGAACAGCGCGCACGCGCCGATAAACACGGCGGCAAGCGCGGCGGAGAGCCGCGGGCGCTTCATATCCTTTCCCGCGTCCATTAAAACGGGCAGCGCTAAAAAAGCGTTCATGCCCGCGTAAACCGCTCCGCCCCAATAACCGCTTGCCGAAACGGGCTTCCATGCGCGAAAAGCGGTAATGCAGTCGCCGAACACAAATAAAAACACGATCAGCGCGGGGACGAGCACGGCGTTCAAAATGCCGACGCCCTTCATGCCTTTTCCGACGAACAGCGAAACGCAAAGAAGCCCCGCAATCGATAACAGCGGTTTCAAATCGGGCAAAAGCGCATCGAATCCCGCGATAAATCCCGCGCAGGGAATAAACGAAAACAAGACGACCGCGATCCGCACGGCAGGCGCAAACCGTTTGAAAAGCGCGTCCGTCGCCCCTTGATATCCCCCGTATCGCTTGCCGAGCAGCAGCGCGAGCACGAGCAGAAAATAAAAAGCGAACGACGAAAGCAAGACGGGCGTTAAAAACCCTTCCGCGCCGAAAAACCGCACCAGCTCCGCGCCCGAAACAAACCCCGCGCCGATGCACGTTCCCACGATAAACAACGTCGCCCGAATCACACCCATTTTTCTTAAATATGCAAAAAGACCGAAAAATATGACGAAATTATGAAATTATGTCTGACATAGTACTTTGCACCTCTTGACAAAATCCGACAAATAAGCTATAATATCGGCAAAGGAGGCAGAATATGGACGAAGAGATCGAAAGATCGGAAGAGAACGCCGAAAGCGAAGACACAAGCCGTTCGGTCAGCTCCGATCTCATTCGCGGACATATCAACACGATTATCCTGCGCGCCCTTTACGAAGAGGACAAGTACGGATACGAGATCATTGCCGACATCGAAAGCAAGAGTCACGGACAGTACAGTTTGAAACAGCCCTCTCTTTACAGCGCGCTGAAACGTTTGGAAAAAGACGGCTGCGTCACCTCTTACTGGGGCGGCTCGGTGAGCGGCGGACGGCGCAAATATTTTTCGCTGACCGATCTCGGCAAAGAGATTTCCGAGCGCAACCAATCGGAATGGGAATATTCGCGCACGATCATCGATTCGCTGATTTCGGATAAAGATTTCGACTTCAACAATCCCGCGCCGAACAACGTGGACATGCGTTTGCTGCGCGATACCACTTCCCGCGTGCCGCGCGACGGCGGCGAGGACGAGGAAGAAAGCATAACCCGCTTCGGCAATCTGGTACAAACCGAAGGAGCGGAAGAGCGGAAAGCCGAGTTAGACCGCGCCGAACAAGCGCTTGCGGAACGCATCTCTCTATTGCAAAAAGAGCAGGCTTGGCGCGAAGAGGAATTGGCGCGCCGCGAAGAAGTCATCGCGCGCGAACGCGCAAAACTGCAAGAAGAGCTCGCCCGCGGCGGTAAGAGTGAGGAATTGGAACGTTCCCTCTCCGATAAAAACGCCGAAACAGCCCTCTTGCGTCAAATCAACGATACGCTGCGGCAAGAACTGAACGAGCACTTGGAACAGGCGGAAACGCTCAAACTTCAAATCATCGAAGAGGAACGGGCGCGTTCACAGGAGCTGATCGAGGAAGAGCGCCGCCGCTCCGAAAACGAGCTGGAAACGGAGCGGGCGCGCATAACCGAAGAAGAACGCCGCCGCGCCAACGAATATATCGGAACGGAAATCGAGCGGATCAAGCGCGAACAGGAAGAACGCTTTGCGGCGCGCGAACACGAGATCCGCATGCAGAATTACCGCGAGCTTTTGGCGGCGAACCATACCGAACAATCCGCGCCGCCCGTTCAAGCGCAGTCGACGCAACCCGATCCCCCCGCTCCGCCGCAGCCGACGCCGCAAGAGCCGCAACCGACGGCGGTTATCGACGACGGCATACCCGCCACAAACCCGAAAAACGGCATCGATTTCGACGAACTCGAAGAACGCGCGCGGATCGACGGCATTCGCATCGAAACGACGGGACAAAAGAACTTCGTCGCGCCGCATACGGAAAACTCGGTTTCGTTGGTACATAAGGGCAAATGCCTGTTTTTAAGCTCGATCGTCGCCTGCGTATTCTGCATCATGCTCGGCAGCATTCTGCTCGGAATCCGCAAAAGCGTCGCGATTCCCGTATTTTTCCCGTATGTTATATGGTGCGTTGGCGTGGCGATCCTGCTTGCAATGGGGTTGGCTTACGCCAATCACTACGGCGAACGGGCAATTCGGCGAAACGCCGCCATCGTGCTCGTGAACGCCGCCGTCATTTATGCGCTATGCGTCATACTCACGTTAATCATAGCGCTGTCGGCGAAAATCGATTTTAATAACGCCGTCGCGGTCGCGTCGTTTATCTACGTACCCGTCGCGTTTGAACTCGTCATTCCCCTTTTCGGCACGGTATATTATTTCTTAGTGCGCAGCAAAAAGGATCAAGCGTAAAAAAAGGCACGGTTTGAAACCGTGCCTTTTTGATTACATACTCTTGTAAACGCGCATCCACTCGGGCAAACGAGCGACGAATTCGGCGTTGTCCTGCGTGCGCCGCAGCATATCGATCACGCCCGCGGGGTTTTCCGTCAACCCCCTTTCGCGCATTTTATAGACGGCGGCAAGCTCTTCGGGTGAGAGCAACAGCTCTTCCCTGCGCGTTCCCGAACGGCGGATCTCGATCGCGGGGAAAATTCTACGCTCTGCCAAATCGCGCGAAAGGAAAATATCCGCGTTGCCCGTTCCCTTAAATTCTTCGTAAATCACGTCGTCCATACGGCTACCCGTATCGACGAGCGCCGTGGCGAGGATCGTAAGACTGCCCGCCTCGACGGTGTTGCGCGCCGCGCCGAAAAAGCGTTTCGGCTCTGCGAGCGCGCTCGCTTCCAAGCCGCCCGAAAGCGTCTTTCCCGAGCTGTCGGTCACGTTGTTGTAAGCGCGCGTCAGCTTGGTGAGCGAATCGAGCAGAATCACAACGTCGTCGCCCTGTTCCGCCATGCGCTTGGCATGGGCAATCGTGAGCGCGGCGGAGCGGACGTGATGCTCGGGCAATTCGTCGAACGTCGAATAAACGATCTCGGCGTTTTTTACGCTCATGCGAATATCCGTCACCTCTTCGGGACGCTCGTCGATGAGCAGAACGATCAATTTGATTTCCTTATGATTTTCGCCGATGCTGCTTGCGATCTCTTTCAACAGCGTCGTTTTACCCGCTTTGGGCGGCGCGATGATCAAAGCGCGCTGTCCTTTTCCGATCGGCGCGAATAAATCGAGAATACGCAGCGAAAGCGGCGATTTTTCGCGCGAAAGCGCGATCTTTTCTTTGGCGTACTGCGCCGTAAGATAATCGAACGTCGGGCGGCTTTCGTATTTTCCGACGGGCAGTCCGTTCACGGAAAGCAGTTTATCGATCGCGGGCGAATTGTTTTTTTGCTGCGGGTGCGCGGTGCAGACGATATGATCTCCTTCGCGCAGCCGATACGAATGAATCATCGGCGCGGAAAGGAACACGTCGCCGCCGTTTACCGTCGGCTGACAGTTATTCGTGCGCACGAATCCGAATCCGTTCGCCGTCACTTCCAAAATACCGCTGTATCGCGGCGAGGCGGGCACGGCTTGTTCCGCGGCAAGATCTTCTTGCGCGACGGAAAGCGATTCTTCCCGCGCGGTTTCCGCCTGAATTTTTTTCAAACCGTCCAAGTATTCGCTCGGAACGATTTTGTCCTTAACGGGCGCGCCGCGTCCCGAAGGCTTGGCGGGTTTGAGTTTGCCCGTACAAATATCGGTTATATTACGAATGATCAGGTCTTTATTCTGCGTCGAAGCGCTTGAAACGCCGACTTCGCGCCCGATCGCCCGCAGCGTTGAAATTGCGATTTTATCCAAATAGTCGAAGTACTTTTGTTCAACGGCCGATAACTGCATTAGGATCTACAACGCTCCATTACGATAATTTTTGTCGTTTCTTCCGAAATGTCGTCGCGGAAAAGCTCCACTTCGTCGCCCTCGATCATTTCGACTTCCTCCTCGTCGGCGTCCGAATCGAACAGATCGATAAATTCGTCCACCTTAGCCAAATCCATGTCAAGCCCTTTTTCCTTATAGTGCATAGGAATGACGATAGACGGCATGAGTCTGTCGACGTACTCTTTTGCCTGTTCGGCGTCGATCGTATATTTTCCGCCGACGGGAATGAGCAGAACGTGCACGGGCAAAATCGCCTCGATCAGCGCGGAAGAGCATTCTTCGCCGATGTCGCCGAGGTGGCACACTTCCAACCCGTCCATGCGGAATTTGAAAATGAGGTTTTCGCCCCGTTTTGCACCCTCTTCTTCGTCGTGATAGCTTTTTACAGCCGTAATTCCCACGCCGCCGAAATCGTAATTGCCTTCTTTGCCGATCACGGTCGGATTCCCCTCTACCGCCACAACGTTATCGTGATCGTAATGCGCGTGGCTGACGGTTACGACGTCGGCAGAAACGCGCGGTAAATCGAACCCGACGTCGCCGTACGGGTCTGTAACGATACTCGTATCCGTGCTCTCCGTTAAACGGAAACACGAATGACCAAGGTAACGTATTTTCATTTTTCCTCCGAAATTAAATAAAAGCGTTTTGCTTTTTGAAACCGATTGAACCGTTTTGAAAACGTTCTCTGTAATTCATTATATAATACCCGCCGAAATTTGTAAACAAAAAACGGGGCGATTGTGCAAAATAAAACGAAAACGGCTTTTTCGTACAGAAATACCCGCCGAAACCGACGGGTATTTTCTTTCGTTAAAGCGTATTGGGATCGCCTTCGATCACGGTGTACTTAATCAAGCCGCGCGCGATAAGGTTTTCCTTCGTATCCAAAGGATATTTTTCGATTTTTTCCACGTTGACCGCCGAACCCTTTTTCAGCTCGACGCGCTCCGCCATGAGATCGATGAGATCCATCGCGCTTTTGAGCGACTTGTTGGAAGTAATGCGCATCATCACGGGCGTTTTTTCATACTTCTTCGTTTTGGCTTTTTCAACGTTGAATTCTTCGCTCTCTTTGAACTCTTTGTAGTTGAGCGCGAAGTAAACGCAAAGCGTTTTCATTTCCACGTTGAACTTACAGAACGGGTCTTTGCCCTTGTTAAAGCTCAGATACCCCCAGCTGACGCGCCCCTTCAAACGGTAAGCGAGCACGTGGTTGGCGATTTGGCAGTAATAATTTTTCAACTCGTCGGTGCTCTCGATCAAACGGGCTTGGAACGATTTACGGTAAGCGACTTTAACGGGCTTATCGTCGACCATGATCACGCCGTATTCGCGGTCGTCGTCATCGTCGTCATCGTCGTCCACGACGACGGGTTTTTTCTTCGGCGCGGGCGCGGGAGCCGGTTCTGCCGCAGGTGCGGGCGCCGGTGCAGGCGCAGGAGCGGGAGCAGCGGCTGCGGCTGCCTCTGCGGCGGGTGCCGGTTCGTCCTCGTATACATGGTGAATATAAATATGCTTATCTCTTACAACTTCCTCTTTTCCGCCCTTCGATTCGCCGCCCTTAGCTCCTTCCGAAGCGTCCGCGTCCGACTTTTTCCCGAACATTTTCTGCATAAAAGGAATTTTGGTAAACGTAAGACCGAAAAACGTCCAAATCAAAACGGCTAAGATCGCCAAAACGACGATTGCCGCGATCTGACCTCCCGGTACAGCGTTTAATAATGTTATCATAACGATGACCTCGCTTAAAAGTATTTATTATATTTATATGAATTATATCATAATCATGCAAAAATTACAACTTTTTTAGCTGAAATTTTCGACACTTTTTCAAAATTTTAAGTTTCCGAACCGCCGTCGCTTTCCGATTTTTCGCTAAACCGCGCAAAAGCCCGTTTTCCTTCGGCAAGAAGCGCGCGCATTTTCGGCTCGTCCGCCTCTTCGAGCGCACTCTTATATTCGCTTAAACGGCGGCAAAGCCGATCGATTTCGGCAATTAAATAACCGCGGTTGATATGGAACAGCTCGGTCCAAACGTATTCGTCCACGCCCGCGATCCGCGTCATATCCTGAAAGCTTCCGCCCGTAAACCCCGTGCAATCTTCCGTCAGCGGCGATTTCACGTAGGCGTTGGAAACGACGTGCGCCAGCTGAGAAGTCAGCGCGATCATCTTATCGTGCTCCGCCGCGCCGCATACAACGATGTGAGTAAATCCCATTTCTTCGCCTAATTTTTTGACCTGCGCAAACGCCGACGCGTCGGTTTTTCCCGTTCGGACCATAACAAGGTTTTTTCCGTCGAACAGATCGGCGCAGGCGGAAGCGATTCCCGAAGTTTCCTTGCCTGCCATGGGATGAATCCCGACGTAGCGGTAGCGGCGCGGTTTGGCGTAAACGACGTTCTCCAACATTTCTTTCACGCCGCAGATATCCGTTACGATGCAATCGGGCGGAAAAGCGCCCTCTTCCAACACGGCGGCGCAAACACGCGGCGGCAGCGCCAAAACAACGACGTCCGCCCCGTCGAACGAGCGCGCCTCTTCGTCGATATAACCGTGTGCAAGCGCATATTCGACCGCCTCTTTACTGCGATTCATGCCGCGCACGAAATGCCCCGCCCGTTTCAGCGAAGCGCAAACCGATGCGCCGATAATTCCCAATCCGTATACGGTGATCTTCACGCCGTTGTACTCCTTCTGTATCATATAAGGGATCTTCTCTTATATTGTATCACATTCTAAAAATTTTTACAAGAAAAAAACTCTTAAACTCAGGGGCGATTGCAATATCTTGACAACGCCCCGTTCTTGCGCTATAATCAAACGTATGAGTTTCACCCTTAAAAAATACACGCCGCAGGGATCGGAGCAAACGGTGAGCGTGCCCGCTTCAAAAAGTTTTTTGAACCGCGCGCTCGTGCTTTCCGCTTTCTCAGGCAAAAAAATCACGCTGCTTTGCGGCGATTTCAGCGAAGATACGCGCGCCATGCTCGCTTGTCTGCTTGCGCTCGGCATTCCCTGCACGTCCGTCGCAGGCGGAGTGGAAATAGACGGCAGCCGCTCTCCGCGCCATAAAGCCGAACTCAACGTGATGAACGCGGGAACGGCGGCGCGCTTTCTTACCGTTGCGCTCTCCTTTTACGGCGGCGAATATACGCTGCGCGCCGCGCCGCAAATGGCAAAACGCCCCATGGAGATATTGCGTCTTTTGGAAGAAAAAGGCGTGCGTTTTACCTGGCTTAAAAAGGAGTACGAGTTCCCCTTCGTTCTGCGCTCGAACGGGTTGGCGCAGGCGCAGGAATTCAGCGTAAACACCGATACGAGCACGCAATACGCAAGCGGTTTGCTGCTTGCCGCGCCGCTCGGAAAATCCCCTCTTCGCATATCGTTGACGGGCGGACGCACGAACGGAACGTATATCGCCATGAGCTTGAAGCTCCTGCAAGATTTCGGCGCGTGTTACGAACGCACGGGCGACACCGTAACCGTTTATCCTTCGCTCGATCCGCCGCCGTGCTACGCGGTGGAAGCCGACGTTTCGGGCGCATGCTACTTTTTCGCACTCGCCCTGCTCTGTTCCGCAAAAATTTTCGTGCGCGGCATTCGGCTCGACAGCACCCAAAGCGACGTGCAATTTCTCAGACTGCTCGAAGGCAAGGGCGTTCGCTTTACGCAGCGCGAGAACGGTCTGCTTGCCGACGCTTCGACGGTGAAAAGCTTTACGGGCTTCGACGCAGACATGAAGGATTTTTCCGACCAAACGCTCACCGCCGCCGCGCTCGCGCCCTTTGCGACCACCCCCTCCGTGCTGCGCGGCGTGGGGCATATCCGCAAACAGGAATGCGACCGTATCCAAGCGATCGTGCAAAACCTCAACGCGCTCGGCGTGCCCGCAAGTACCGACGGCGAAAACATTACGATCATGCCCGCGGACGTGCGCGGCGGAAAAGTCGCTTGTTTCGGCGATCACCGCGTCGCCATGAGCTTTGCTCTTATCGGACTGAAAACGGGAAAGATCACGCTCGACGATCCCACCTGCTGCAAAAAAACGTTTGAAAACTACTTCGACGTCATCAACGCGCTATATTAAAAAATGCGGCTTTCCGCCGCATTTTTTATTTCAACTCTTTTCTGTCGTTAAAATATTTTTTCACGATCTCGAACAAATCGTCCGAGATCACGTGTTCCACGCGGCAGGCGTTTTCTTCCGCGAGCGCTTGATCCGCACCGAATTTTACAAACATTTCGGTAAAAACGCGGTGTTTTTCATAAGTTTCTTCGGCTTTCTTCCGCCCTTCTGCGGTTAAAAGAATATCGCCGTTTTCGTCGATTTCGACGTACCCCTTGCTTTTCAGCAAATTCACGGCGCGCGAAACGCTCGATTTGGCGTAATCGAGTTCGCCGACGATATCCACCGAACGGACCGCGCCGCGCTGTTCCGACAGCAAAAGTATTGTTTCCAAATACATTTCTTCCGATTCGTGCGTTCTCATGTTTTCCTCCTGATTATACCGATATTAAGACGCCGTATACAAAATATTTTTATAAAAATTTTTCCCAAAACTACGACAAAACCGCAATCTTATTGTATAATAGCCGCATGAAAGTATTTTCCGAACGGTTAACCGAACTTAGAAAAGAGCGCGGACTATCGCAAGCGGCGCTTGCAAAAGCGCTGGGCGTTTCGCTCGGGATCGTCTGTTATTGGGAAACCGATAAAAGCGACCCGACGGCGGCAAACGTCGCAAAAATCGCGCGGTTTTTCAACGCTTCCGCCGATTTTTTACTCGGTCTTGACGAATAACGTTTTATGAGCGAGAAACGCGCCGCTTTATGCGGCGTTTTTTATTAAATGATATGCGGGATCCGTTCTATCATACGGTAACCCGCATCGCGCAGTCCTTTCCACGTTTCCTTTTCGGCGCGTTCGCATGCCGCCGAAATTTCCGAATGCCCGCACGCGGCGGAAGCGATTGCATAGGCAAGGCTGCCCCGCGCGCCCTTCGCTTTCTGAAAATACGATTCGGCTTTTTCTTCGTCGGGAATCAGAACGGAATAAGCGTAAGCAAGATCGCAGGCAAGATCGGCGTTTTCGGTGTATTCAAAAATCCCGTCGAGCCGCTGCAGCTGCGCGATCGCCCCTTTTTCGTCGTTTTTACAAAACAGATACTGCCAGCGCAGTTGCGTCAGAGCCGAAAAAAGAGGATCGTCCTCGCGGATCACGGGTACGCCGAACAGCCATTCGCGCTTTACTTTGGCAAACGTTCCCCCCATCAAAGCCGATTGCGCTTTGATCACCGAGAGCATGACCTCGGCAAACGGTTGTTTTTTGACAAGCCCCGATACGAGCGCGCCATCGGTTGCCCCGCTTTGCCGCTGCACGGGATACAGTGCGCACAGTCCTTCGTACAAATTGACGGGCGCGAGCAACCCGAAAAACAGCGTGGCGGGCGAAGGCAGACAAAACCAAAGCGGAAGCGCAACGGCGGCGTAAAGGAAATTAAACGCCGCGCCGCCGATCGCAGCCGCGATCAGTTTTTTGCGCAGATTTTTCGGATCGCGCGCCAACATTGCGCTCATACCGCCGATATCAGAATTCAACGTAACGCGCAGCCCTTCGCGGCGGATCATGAAATAGCCGATTTGCACGCTTACGGGACGCAAGCCCGCCGCAAGACCGAAGAGCGTATGCCCCAACTCGTGCACGATGAGATTGAGCGGCAGAAAAAGCGCAACCGCGATCGCCGCGCCGACCGAAACCCATACCGATACGGAACGGGGCGAGAGCGGACCGCCGTCGCGCAGCCCGAACATTAAAATCAACGCCGTCCCCGATACGGCGCACAGCGCAACCGCAACATGAAAAAGAATGGAAAAAATCCGTTTGTTTTTACCGCTCATCGCCGCCCCTTTCGATCACATTCCTTTGTAAGTATCCTTCCAGGTTGTCCGCATCGGAAAAAACAACGTCGTTCAACCGTAATATTTCCATGATTTTTGCAAGCAGATAGGCGCCGCCCGCAATCACGTCGGCGCGTTTTTCTTCCACGCCGCGCACCTTTTTGCGCTCTTCCGCCGTCATTTGCAGCAAGCGGCACGCCGTATCGCACACGAACCCGCAGCTCAGCCGCGTTCCACCCAAATCGGCGGAATAACGCTCTTCGCCGCGCGCGATACAGGCAAGCGTGGACGCCGTACCGCCGATCGCAAAAACCGTTCCCGTCGGCTCGCACGTTGCAAGCGGAGAAATCGCGCCGCTTATCGCCTCGTCGAGCAATTCTTTTTTATCGCGGCAGCTATCGAAAAGCCGCACCGCCCCCACGTTCATGCTAACCGAAAATTGCGTTACGCCCGCTTTCCGAAAGAACACTTCCGTGCTTGCGCCGCCGATATCGATGATACCGCCGTCTTTCTGCGAAAGCGCGCCCGCCGCGCCCAAAAGCGCCTCTTCCTCGCCAGAAACGACGTCGACGCGCAGTCCGCACGCCCGTTCGATCGCGCGGCACAGCTCTTTGCCGTTGCGCGCAACGCGCACCGCCGCCGTGGCAAACGCGTAAACCTGCGCGCCCGCCGCACGCCCTTCCGCGTAAAACGCGCTCACCGCGCGCACGGTCGCTTGCATCGCAGCCTGTCCCAACAAGCCGTTTTGCTGCAAGCTTGCGCCCAAACGCGTTGTTTCTAACCGTTTATATAAAGTTTTTCCGTCCGCCCACAGCATGAGGCGAACGGAATTCGATCCGATATCGATAACGGCATAACACTTCATTTTTGCTTCGGCTTCCAACCCTGTTCGATGGCAAGATGATATTTCCCCATTTCGGAAGAATAATAATCCAAATCGTTCTTCCCCTCGGCAATGATCTCGTTATAATCTTCGATTTCTTTGTCGAGCCGTTTTTTCGTGGCGTTGCCGATGCCCATCATGGCGAATTGAATGCACAGAAAGATGACGAGGACAAATAACAGCATCGTTCCCGCCGCTACGAACGCGACGGTTAGTCTTTTTCTTCTCTCCTGTAATTTTTCTTCGTTCTGCTCTTGCATATAACTTCCTTTTTATCACTTGGCTGATACTATTATATACCCTGCCCGCAAAAAAAGCAACGATTTTGTGGAAACTTTTCAAATATAATAGCAATCCGATAACGCAGCCTGCAAACGTATACAGCCTGAGCGAGGGCAGCTCGAAAAGAACGCTCGAAAAAATATAGACGAACGCAAACACGACGCAAAAAAGCGCGTCGAAAATAATCCGCGCCCAAACGCTCTTAAACGGCACGCGCAAACAGTAAAAAAAATCATAAACGACGCCGCTGCACGCGCCCAAACAAACGCAGATCAAAAAATAATAGATTTGACTCCCGTCGTTCATTTTAACAGCCTTTGCAACCCCTTGCCCTTGGCAAACGTAAATTTCACGCCGTTTACCTGCCCCGTCGCCGCAAAATTGCCGCTTCCTTTTGCAAACGAAAGCACCTTTAAGTGCGATCCCGTTATCAAAACGCGCTTGCCGTTTACGGTAAGCGTGATGTTCGTATCGGAAAATGAATCGACGCTTTCCACGCCCGTAAACGTGATTTTTTCCTGCTGTTCGATCGTGAGAATGCTCGGAAGATTAGCCATGCTTTATGGTATGCCGCCGTAATTGCGGGTATACCAAAAAACCGTCCGCTTTTCGCCGCGGACGGTTTTTCCCGTTCTCTTTTAAGGATTTTTGGCTTTTGCACGCGCCTTCGCCCGCAGCTCGCCGTTCAAAATGCGTTTTCTGACGCGGACGCTTTGCGGCGTGATCTCTAAAAGCTCGTCGTCGCCGAGAAACTCCAACGCTTCTTCGAGCGACATTTTCTTAGGCGGGATCAGGCGCAGCGCGTCGTCCGAAGAGGAAGAACGGGTGTTGGTAAGGTGCTTCGTTTTGCACACGTTCACGTTGATGTCCTCGTCCTTGGGAGAAAATCCTACGACCATGCCCTCGTAAACGGGCGTACCCGCACCGATAAAGAGCGTTCCTCTGCCCTGCGCGTTAAAAAGACCGTACGTGACCGCTTCTCCCGTTTCAAACGCGACGAGCGAGCCCGTTTGGCGGCGGTTGATTTCCCCTTTATAGGGCTGATATTCAAAGAACACCGAGCTCATGACGCCCTCGCCCTTGGTATCGGTCAAAAACTCGCTCTTGTAGCCGAACAGCCCGCGCGACGGCACCAAAAATTCCAAACGCATGCGCGAACCCATCGCGCCCATGTGCACCAATTCGCCTTTGCGTTCTCCCATGCTTTGGAAAACGGGTCCCGTATTGTCGTCGGGTACGTCGACGATCAAACGGTCGACGGGTTCCCAAAGCTGCCCGTCGTATTCCTTGAACAGCACCTTGGGCGAACAGACTTGGAACTCATACCCTTCGCGGCGCATCGTTTCGATCAGAATGGAAAGGTGCATTTCCCCTCTTCCGCTCACGCGGTAAGAATCGGCGGATTCGGTATCCTCGACCCGCAGCGAAACGTCGCGCAGAAGCTCGCGGTAAAGACGGTCGCGCAGGTGACGGGTGGTCACGAATTTTCCTTCCTTGCCCGCAAAGGGAGAATCGTTCACGGAGAAGATCATCTCCACCGTCGGTTCGGATATTTTTACGAAGGGAACGGGTTCGACGCAATCGGACGCACACACCGTATCGCCGATGTTGATGCCTTCGAGTCCCGAAAAACAAACGATATCGCCCGCGCGCGCACTCTCGCAAGCAACGCGTTCCAACCCCTCTATTTCATAGAGATTGACGATTTTCCCGCGTTTGTTGAGTTCTTTTCGGTTATAATTGCACACCGTGACGTCGGCGTTCTGCTTTGCCAAACCGCGCTCCACTCTGCCGATGCCGATTCTGCCGACGTATTCGTTATAATCGATCGAAGAAACGAGGATCTGCAACGGTCCTTCTTCGTTCGTTTCGGGCGCGGGGAAGTGCGAAAGAATGGTATCGAACAAGGGATTGAGATTTTCGCCTTTCGCGCCCTCTTCCAACGACGCCGTGCCGTCTCTTCCCGAACAGAAAAGAAACGGGCTTTCGATTTGGTCGTCCGATGCATTCAAGTCCATCAACAGCTCTAAAACCTCGTCGATCACTTCGTGGATACGCGCGTCGGGGCGGTCGATCTTATTGACGACGATGATCAGGCGCAAGCCCATTTCAAGCGCTTTCTGCGTTACAAAACGCGTCTGCGGCATCGGTCCTTCCGCCGCATCGACGAGAATGAGCACGCCCGAAACCATTTTGAGCGAACGCTCCACCTCGCCCGAAAAGTCGGCGTGCCCCGGCGTATCGATAATGTTGATCTTTACGCCGTTATACCGCACCGAAGTATTTTTCGCGAGAATGGTGATTCCGCGCTCGCGTTCCAAATCGCCGCTGTCCATGACACGGTCTTCTACGACTTGATTTTCGCGGAACGTGCCGCCCTGCTTCAACATTTGGTCGACAAGCGTTGTTTTGCCGTGGTCGACGTGCGCGATGATCGCAATGTTTCTGATATCTTCTCTGATCATAAGTACCTCTTAAACGTTCAGCGTTTATTTTAATACTTTTCGGAAAATTTCACAACAAAAATACGCCGCCTAACGTAAAATTTTTATAAAATATTGCCTTAAAGAATGAAAGAAAGCAAATATAAAACCGCCATATGCGCGGGATAGAAAATATAAAACACGTATTTCAAATTATATTTGCCCCGTTTTTCGTTGTAAAAAAACAGAAAAACGAGCGCGATAAGCGAAAAATATGCTTGCGGCAGAATCGGTGCAATCCGCAGGCACAAGATAACAAGACCGAAGGAAAAGAGCGCATACCGCAGATAAAAATCATGCTTACACCCCCCCCCGTTGGGTTTTGCCGTTCCTTTTCCGTCGCAAAGCGCGGCGAATACGGGCAGCATACAGCCCCAAAAGCCGTAATCGAGCAAAAAGCGCACGTTCCCGAACGATGTAACGCGGTTGAGCGCATATAAAAATGCGACCGGAAAAACAAAAATCGCACCGTTTAAGACGCATAATACAGCGCCATCGCCGCAAAATACGCTTTTTTTGAAATTTTGCAGCGCGTAAATCAACAGGATCGAGAAAGTAAACGTCGTAAAAATGCTGAAATAGAGATAGCCGTATACAAAATAATACACGGCGGAGTATGCCGCGCCGAGTGCGGCGATCAAGATAAAATGGCGAAATTTATCGCGCGTGTAACGGCAGCCCTCGGCGATCAAAAAAGCGAAAATCGGCATGGAAACGCGCCCGACGATGCGAAAAAACGCTACGGTAGGAAAAAGCAGCAATCCCGCATGATCTAAGAACATGGAGATTGCCGCAATGATTTTTAAGGCGTTTCCGCTGAGAAACCGGTACTTCATGCGCGAAACCGAACTTAGAGCCTGCGGTTGCGATAGGTGCAAAAGGTGAGCGCGTAACCGTTGTCTTCGACGCGCTCGCTTTCGTAAACCAACTCGAAATCGGGGTCGGCGTCCAGATCGGGCACGAAGGTATCCGCGCCGCCGTCTGCGTCGACCTTGGTCACGAGCACTTCGCTGCAATAGGGAATGAGCGCGCGGTATACGCTCGCCCCGCCGATCACGTACACGTCGTCGGGAGAATACTTCCCGATTTCCGCAAAAAGCTCGTCCAAATTACGCACGTGAATAAAATCGCCCGAAACCTCGTCGGGACAGAGCACAACGTTCGTACGGTTTTTAAGAGGCTGCCCGTTCGGAAACGAGAGCAGCGTATTCCACCCCATGACGACGACCTTGCGCAGCGTCGTTTCGCGGAAGAACTTCATGTCTTTGGGAAGGGAAAACATTAAATCGTTGTTTTTGCCGATTCCCCAATTACGGTCGGCGTGAAAAATCGCTTTCATTTGCACTCCTAAATCGCTACGGGGATTTTTTCCGCAAGCGTGCTGTATTCATAGTCTTCGAGGCGGAAGCTGTCGACCGTGAAATCGTAGAAATTTTTGACGGATCGATCGACGATCAATTTCGGCGCGCGCTTCAAGGGATTGGAAACGATCTGTTTTACAAGAGGGATATGCCTGTCGTAAAGGTGCGCGTCGGCGATCACGTGCACCAACTCGCCCGCCTTGAATCCGCTGACCTGCGCAAACATGATAAGCAGCACGGCGTACTGCACGACGTTCCAATTATTCGCCGTGAGCATATCGTTCGAGCGTTGGTTGAGAATGCCGTTGAGCGTATCGCCCGAAACGTTGAACGTCATGGAATAGGCGCAAGGATATAGGTTCATTTCGTGCAGATCGTTAAAATTATACAAGTTCGTCATGATCCTGCGCGAAGCGGGATTGTGTTTCAGATCGTATAAAACGCGGTCGACCTGATCGAATTCTCCTTCTTTATAGAGCGATTTTTGCGCGAGCTGATAGCCGTACGCCTTCCCGATCGACCCGTTTTCGTCCGCCCAGCTGTCCCAAATGTGCGAATTGAGATCGCGCACGTTGTTGCTCTTTTTCTGCCAGATCCAAAGCAGCTCGTCCACGCACGAACGGAACGCCGTGCGGCGGATCGTGAGAATCGGGAATTCCTCTTCAAGATTATAACGGTTGACGATACCGAATTTTTTAACGGTATGCGCGGGCGAACCGTCTTCCCAGTGCGGACGCACCTGCAAGGCGGTGTCCCACACGCCGCGTTGCATGATCTCGTTGCAGTTTGCAATAAATATTTCGTCGGCTTTACTCATGTTTTTCCTCAAAAAATCGCTGTTTTGTGTGACATAGTACTATGATATTTGCTCTGAAATGCGTTTTACCGTCTCTTTTTCGCCCAAAATCTGCATAATCGTCCACAAATCGGGCGTATTCGCTTTTCCCGTGACCGCAATGCGAAGCACTTCGGCGACGTCGGAAACGCTGCCCTTAAAGTCCTCGGGACGGGCTTTATACTCTTTCATGTCGCTCGCAAAGCCCTCTTGTTCGGCGACGGCTTTCACTTTCCCGAACCAAGTCTGCGCGTCGTCCGCGGCGCAATAGGTTTGTAAAAACGCGCGCAATATCGCTGTTTTGCCCGCCTCCGCTACGCGGTACGCTTCGCGGGATACGGGGTTTTCAAAGAAATACGAAAGCAGCCCCACCGCCTGTTTCGCCGTGGCAAAGTCCTTTCTGCGCTTTTTGCCCGCCGTGCCCATGCAAAGCGCGAGCGCTTTGTGCATATATTCCCGATCGGCAAAATATGCGCGTTCCGCCTCACTGCCGAATTCCTGCGCCCAATCGTTCAAAAACGCAAACGCTTCTTCCGCGGAAAGACGTGCAAATTCGTTTTTGGCGACGTCGTTGAGCTTGTCCAAATCAAACAGCGTGCCGCTCTTGCTCATTTTTGCCGCCTTGAACGGAAATTCTTCGAGCGGTTTATCGGGGAATTTGCGGTACCAATCCTCGAAGTCGGAATTGAGCAGCGTTAAAATATACACTTTGACCGCGCGGGGGTGATAACCTTCCTGCCGATAAAATCCGAGCGAAAGTTCGGGGTCTTTGCGCTTACTGAGCTTACGCCGCGTTTCCCCGTCCTGCTTCATGAGCGAGCAGTTATGCCCGTAACGCGGACGCGTAAATCCGAGCGCGTCGAATAATTCAATGTGAACGGGAAGCGACGAAAGCCACTCCTCGCCGCGCAGTACAAGCGTCGTCCGCATAAAGTGGTCGTCGATCGCGTGCGCGAAATGGTAGGTGGGAATGCCGTCGCTTTTGAGAATGACCACGTCCTGATCGTTCTCCGTCACCGTGATCTCCCCTTTGATCTCGTCGCGGAATTTGAGCTTGTTTTCGGGATCACCCAACGATTTCAAGCGCAGAACGTAGGGCTTGCCCGCATCGAGATTGCGGTAAATCTCTTCTTCCGAAAGATTGCGGCATTTGGCATATTCGCCGTAGTATCCCGTGATCTTCTTTTCCGCCGTCTGCGTTTCGCGCAGCGCGCTCAGCTCTTCCTCGGAGCAAAAGCAGGGATAGGCGCGCCCCTTTTCCACGAGAGATTTAGCAAACGCATGATACAGTTCGGCGCGCTGACGCTGATAATACGGCGCGTACTCGTTCGCCGCCTCGATTTCCGCGCCCTCGTCGAAGTGAATATCGAAATAGCTCATCGCCTCGATGACGGCTTCCACCGCCCCGTCGACCTTGCGCTTTAAGTCGGTATCTTCGATTCTAAGGTAAATCACGCCGCCGCTGCGGTGCGCGATGCGCTCGTTTGCCACGGCGACGAAAAGGTTGCCCAGGTGAATAAATCCCGTGGGCGAAGGCGCAAGCCGCGTTACTTCCGCCCCCTTGGGCAGCGCGCGCGGCGGATACATTTCTTCATAAGCAGAGAGCGGCTTGTATTCCTCGGGAAAAAGCCGATCGGCAAGTTTTTTATAATCCATAACGTTCCTCACTTTTGAATTTCCTGCATGACTTCCGTAAAATAACCGCTCGGGGAAATCGGCTCGCCGCCGCGGTATAAATGCGCGGTGTCGCCGATCCGTTCGGCGCGGAAGTAAGCGACCCCTTCGCCGCGCTCTTCGGTGTTAAGAACCGTGATCGCAGTCGGCGCCGTAAACAAACCGTGCAGCAGCGCCTGCGCGGGCAGATTGAGCAAGTGCGACAAAAGAATCATGCTCACGCCGAAATGACAGAAAATCACCGCCGTTTTATCCGAGTGAGCGTTGACGCGGTATAACCGACCCTGCCGCTCGTAGCCGTACGATAAGAGCAATTCGTCTGCCTTGCGGCATACCTTTTTATATTCTTCCTGCGCAAAAGCCGTTCGCGGACGCGCAATCCATTGATTTTCACAAAAATTTGCGTCGTCTTGCGTCCATTCCGCAGGAAGGTAATCCCAAACGATATGACCGTCGACGACAAATTCCCGCGCCCAATCGAGTATTGTTTCGTTTTTCTTCCAATTTTGTAGCGAAGGAGCCGCCGTTTCGCGCGCGCGGCCGTGCGGAGAAACGAACACGTCGTCCACTTGCCAACCCTTCGTCCGTTCGGCAAGCAGCGCAGCCTCGCGCTTCCCCTTCTCCGTTAAACAGTCTTTTTCGTAATTCGGATCGCCGTGACGGATCAAAATCAATCTCATAACGCAATCCCGACGGATGCAGCGATCGCCGTCACCGTTTCCTCGATCGTTTTTCCGCCGCAGTCGACGGTGCGATCGGCATATTTTTCGTAGAGCGGCACGCGCTGCGCATACAGCTCGTCGAGCGAAGAAACGTCGCCGCGCATGACGACGCCGCGCTTTTCAAACGAAGGAATGCGTTCTTTGACCGCTTCTTTTCCCAATTTCAGATAAATCACCGTGCCGATCGTTTTCAAATGCTCCATCGCCCGTTCGCAATAGACGACGCTGCCGCCCGTGGCAATCACGCAGCGGTCGGCGTACAACCCCGCATTTACGCGCTCTTCCACCTGCAAAAAGCCTTCCGCGCCCTTCTTTTCGATAATTTCGCAGAGCAAAGCGCCCTCTTCGCCTTGAATGAGCAGGTCGCAATCGATGAAACCGTACCCGATTTTTTTGGCGAGCAGCACGCCCGCTGTCGATTTTCCCGACGAGGGCATCCCGATCAAAACAAGATTATCCATACCCTTTTATTATAACCGCCGCATACCGTTTTGTCAATCAAACCGTCCGACAATTATTTTATGAAAATTATTCGGTAAGCGCTTGACAATATATCGTTTGCATATTATAATATAGAAAAACATTCAGGAGAATAAAAATGAAAAAGAAACTTGCCACTCTCATCACCTCGCTTACGCTTGTCGCGGTACTGCTTTTCACCCTCTGCGGCTGCTCGACGTACGGAAAAGTCCAAAGAGCGTTCAAAAACGACGGCTGGACGGAACAGACCGAAATTTCCGACGCGCAGAAAAATGCCGTAAAGGAGCTGTTCGGCGAGGACGCGGAAAACAAAGTCACCATTCACGTATTCACAAAAGGCATTACGGGGAACGCGACGGTCGTCGAATTCAAATCGGACAAAGAAATGACCGACAGCCTTAAAACGCTTACCGAAGATCCCTTGCTCGGCACTTACATTAAAAACTTTATCGAAAACATTCAAAATTGCCAAATCGTAAACGGCAACTGCGTTTTGATAAGCGGCTTTTTAACGGGCGGACTCGAAACCTTCAAAAAATCCAAATAACGACAAAACCCTTCCCCCGCAGGAAGGGTTTTTTTGTAATATTGGAAAAAACGCATTAAAAAAAGTTGTTTTTTCCGTACGGATATGTTATACTTTTTCTTGATTGAAACAATAAAAGGACATATGGAATGAACGCATCTAATCTTTCTTCGATCATCGCACAGTTACTCGCGCCCGCGCATCCCGCTTACTTCCCCGTAAGCCTGACTCTCATCATTCTGATGGGCGTCGCCGCGCTTGCCGCGATCATCCTCGTCATGCTTCAGCCCGGCAACTCGCAGGGCATCGACGCGCTCGGCGGTTCGAGCGAAACTTTTTACGGCAAAAATAAGGGTCGTTCCCTTGAATCCAAACTGAAAATGTGGACGTATATCAGTCTCGGCGTGTTAGCCGTTCTTGCGGTTGTCTTTTTCATTTTGCAGATCGACGCAATTTGGAATATCTGACGCGGAAACATATTTTAGTCGAAAAACAAGGGGCGGCGCCGTAAGAGCACGCCCCTTCTATTTTATGAAACAATGAAAGCAAAACAATTTTTACTCGAAAAAATTCAAGACGGTACGTTCGCCCTGCTCACCGATACCGAAATCGCCAAGCGCCTGCGCTTGAAAAAACAGGAAGCGTACGCCCTGCGCGATATGCTGCACGCCCTCGTACGCGAAGGCGAACTTTTGAGCGATTCGCACTACCGTTACGGCACCGCCGAACAGTTTGCGGCGAAAAAAGGCACGATCGCGGGAAACGAACGCGGTTTCGCCTTTTTCGTTCCCGACGACGGTTCGGGCGATCTTTTTCTGCCGCGGAACAGCTTGAACGGCGCACTGCACGGCGATTGCGTTTTGGCAATCCCAGCCAAAAGTTACGGCGACAGCGGCGAAGTGCTTGCCGTGATCGACCGCGGATATAAGACGTTCGTCGGCGTTTACCGCGCGGCGCGCGGCGGCGGTTACGTGAAACCGGACGAAAGAAAGCTCAATCTGCTCCCCTTCGTCCCCTTTGCCAAAAGCAAATCATGCAAAGACGGCGACAAAGTGGTCGTAAAAATGATCTCTTACAGCGAAAAAAATCAGCTTGCCGAAGTCGCGGAAATTTTGGGCGCGAGCGGCGATTTCTTCGCGGAAGAGCTATCCCTCATCCGCGCGCATAATCTGCGCGAAGAGTTTCCCGAAGAAGTACTTGCCGACGCGGAAAAAGCCGCGCAAAAGAGTCTGCCGCGCGACGGACGCGTCGATTTGCGCGACAAGCTTATCATCACCGTAGACGGAGAGGACACGCGCGACATTGACGATGCGATCTCCTTGGAAAAGAAAGATGGCAAATACTATCTCGGCGTGCATATTGCCGACGTTTCCGCCTATGTTCCGCGCGGCTGCGCGCTCGACGAAGAGGCGTTCCGCCGCGGTACGAGCGTATATTTTCCCGACCGCGTGCTGCCCATGCTGCCGCCCGCTCTCTCGAACGGGATCTGCTCGCTCAACGAGGGCGAAGAACGGTTCACCCTTTCCTGCTTTATGACGTTGGACAAGCAGGGAAACGTACTTGAAAAACGCATCGCCCCCTCGCTCATCGTTTCCCGCCGGCGCATGACCTATCATGCCGTCACCGCGATTTACGAACGGGACGAACGGGCGGTAAAAGAATATCCCGATCTGATCGAGATTGTCGATACGGCGATCGAGCTGACGAATCTCTTAAAAAAAGCGCGGGAGAGCCGCGGCGGCGTGGCGCTCGACGTAAAAGAAGCGAAAATTCTTTACGAAAACGGCACGATCTCCATACCCGATTATAACCGTTCGATTTCGCACGAAATGATCGAACAGTTCATGGTGCTCGCCAACGAAAGCGTGGCGACGATCATGACGCAGAAGGAAATGCCCTTCATTTACCGCGTGCACGAACGCCCTTCGGAAGAAAAAGCGCGCGACTTTGCAGACTTTCTGCGCGAAGCGGGCGTCCGCGCTAAGTTCGACCCCGAAAACGTGCGCCCCGCCGATTATGCCGCTCTGCTGCGTTCGCTCGAACGCAATCCGCTCTATCCCCTCGTCAACCGCGTTATGCTCCGCTCGATGATGAAGGCACGGTATGCAAGCGAAAATCTCGGGCATTTCGGTTTGGCGTCCGACTGCTATTGCCATTTCACTTCCCCCATTCGCCGTTATCCCGATCTGTGCATTCACCGCATCATAAAAGACGCGCTCACGGATCCAGCCGCCGCGCGCAAACGCCACGAGAATTTCGTGAAAGACGCTTCGATCCGTTCTTCCGCCTGCGAAAAAAACGCGGCGGACGCCGAACGGGACGTCGACGCGCTTTATATCGCCGCCTACATGGAGAATAAAATCGGCGAGGAGTTCGACGCAACCATTTCGGGCGTGACGTCCTTCGGCATTTTCTGCGAGCTTGACAACACGATCGAAGGCATGATCCCCCTTGAAACACTGCCCGACGACAGTTACGAATTGCTCGAAAACCGTTATACGCTGCGCGGCATGAAAAATTCCTTCCGCCTCGGCGAACGCGTCCGCGTGCTCGTCGCCGCCGTCGATCACGGCTTGCGGAGAGTCCACTTTGCCTATCTCGGAAAACAGGCTTGAATTTTCTTGTCATACGCAAACAAGCGTGCTATAATAAACGAAATGAAAATCATCGCACTCAACAAATCTGCGTCATACGAATATTTTATCGAGGATAAATACGAGGCGGGCGTCGTGCTCGAAGGCAGCGAAGTGAAATCGCTGCGCGCAGGCAGAGCGTCGCTCGGCGAAAGCTTTTGCGAGATCCGCGGCGGCGAGGTCTTTCTCAAAAACATGCACGTCGCTCTTTACGACAAAAGCGGCGCGTTTTCCACGCGCGATTCGCGGAAGGACAGAAAGCTGCTTTTGCACCGCGAAGAGATCGCCAAGATCGTCGGAAAGGTGAACGAACGCGGTTACACCCTTGTTCCTTTGAAACTTTATTTCAAAGAAGCGCTCGTCAAAGTGGAAGTTGCCCTTTGCAAAGGCAAACACACTTACGATAAAAAACGATCGATCATGGAGCGCGACGTCAAGCGCGAAACCGATCGCGCATTAAAAGAATTCAACCGTTAAGGAGAAAATGAAATGAGCAACTACAAAACCGATACGCTTTGCGTGCAAGCGGGCTATAAACCCGAAACAGGCGAAAGCCGCATTCCGCAAATTTGCCAAAGCACCACGTTTTATTACGGCGAAACGCAGGCGATGGCGGATTTGTTCGATCTGAAAGCGGACGGTTTTTTCTATTCCCGCCTTGCCAACCCCACCGTGGAAGCGCTCGAAAAGAAGATAACCGCGCTCGAAGGCGGCGCATACGCCCTCGGCTGCGCTTCGGGTATGTCCGCCATATTGCTCACCGTGATGACGGTTTGCGAAGCGGGCGACAACATTGTTTGCGCAAGCGAAATCTACGGCGGCACATACAATTTATTTTCGGTCACCCTGCCGAAGTTCGGCATCGAATGCCGCTTTTTCAACGCCGACGACAGCGCGGAAAAAATCGATTCGCTGATCGACGGGCGCACCAAGCTCGTCTTTGCGGAAACGATCGCCAATCCCGCGATCGTCGTGCTCGACTTCGATAAGCTCTCCGCCGTCTGCAAAAAACACGGCGTGCTGTTTGCGGTGGACAACACGCTTGCCACCCCTGCCCTCTGCCGTCCCGCCGAATGGGGCGTAAATATCGTCATTCACTCGACGACCAAATATATGGACGGGCACGCGGCGGCGCTCGGCGGCATGATCGTCGACTGCGGCACGTTCTCCTTCAAAAACAATCCCCGTTACCCCGCCTTCAACACGCCCGACGAGAGTTATCACGGGTTGATTTACGCCGATCTTGCCGTAGCCTTCGGCACCAAGTGTCGCGCGCAGATGATGCGCGATACGGGCGCGATCATGAGTCCGCAGAACGCATTTTTAACCTATCTCGGTTCGGATACGCTCGCCCTGCGCATGGAACGCCACAGCCGCAACGCCGAAAAGGTGGCGCTGTATCTTAAAAATCATCCCAAAATCGAATGGGTGAAATACGCCGCCCTCGACGACAGTCCTTACCGCACTTTGGCGCAGAAATATCTGCCGAACGGCTGCGGCGGCATGATGAGCTTCGGCATCAAAGGCGGCTCGAAGGCTTGCGCGCGCTTTATGGAAGCGCTGCAGCTCGTCACGCAGGAAACGCACGTTGCCGACGTAAGAAGCTGTATTCTGCATCCCGCATCGACGACGCACCGCCAACTCAGCGAAAAACAACTCGAAGAAGCGGGCATCGCGCCCAACCTCGTGCGCCTTTCGGTCGGAATCGAAGCCGCCGAGGATATTATCGCCGACGTTGAAAACGCGCTGAAATCCGTTTAATTTAACAATTCACACCGTTATGCCTATCGTCATTGATAAAAATATCCCCGCGTATTCGGTTTTGCGCAACGAACGCATCTTCGTCATGGACAAAGAACGCGCCACAACGCAGGATATCCGCCCCATCGAGATCGCCGTGCTCAACCTTATGCCGACCAAGACGGAAACCGAAACGCAGTTCATGCGGCTATTATCCAACTCGCCGTTACAAGTGAATATCTCCCTCATTCATACGCAGAGCTATCGCTCGAAAAATACCGACGCGGCATACCTCGATCGGTTTTACGTGCCCTTCGAGCAGATCAAAGACCGCCATTTCGACGGCATGATCGTCACGGGCGCGCCCGTGGAGGATCTGCCCTTTTCCGAAGTCGCGTATTGGCAGGAACTGAAAACGCTGCTCGATTTTACGCGGACGAACGTCACCTCGACCATTTTCATCTGCTGGGGCGCGATGGCGGCGCTCAATCATTTTTACAGCATCGAAAAAATCGCGTTGCCGCAAAAGCTGTTCGGCGTATTCGCGCATAAAAAAACGGCGGCGGACGGAAGCGATCCGTTGATGCGCGGCATTTCGGACGTGTTCCATATCTGCCACTCGCGCCACTCCACCGTGCGGTTATCCGACGTAAAAAAACAAAGCAACTTAAAAATCCTCGCCACGTCGGCGCGTGCGGGCGTTTCGATCGTAAGCAGCCTGGACGACAAGGAAATTTTCGTGCTCGGACATATGGAATACGACCGCGATACGCTCAAAAAAGAATACGAACGCGACCTTGCGAAGGGCTTGCCCATTTCCAAACCGCACAGCTATTTTGCCGACCGCTCTTGCGAAAAAATCAACATGAATTGGACTTCGACCGCCAATCTGTTCTATAATAATTGGCTCAATTTCGTATACCAAACGACGCCCTATCGCTTATAAATAACAAAAAAAACGCCCCCGGAGGGGCGTTTTTCTTTTTTCAGAACGCTTTTTTGCTTGCAATTTCTTCAAGCACGAGTGCGATAAACTTATCTTTGAGCATTTCGCCGATATCGCCTTCGCCGCGGCGACGCACCGAAACCGTACCCGCCTCGACTTCTTTATCGCCGATCACGAGTTTGTAAGGCACTTTTTCCTGCTCGGCGTCGAAAATCTTCCTGCCGATTTTTTCCTTGCGCAAATCCGCTTCGGCGCGCAGACCCGCCGCTTTCATTTCCGAAACGAGTTTTTCGCTATACTCCGCCGCGCGGTCGGTCACAGGCAGAACCTTAACCTGCACGGGCGAGAGCCAAACGGGGAATTTGCCCGCATAGTGCTCGATCAAAATACCGATAAACCGTTCGATCGAACCGAATACCACGCGGTGAATCATGATCGGGCGGTGTCTTTGCCCGTCCTCGCCCACGTATTCGAGGTCGAACCGCTGCGGCATTTGGAAATCGAGCTGAATCGTGCCGCACTGCCACGTTCTCTTAATGCTGTCTTCCAAATGGAAATCGATTTTGGGTCCGTAGAACGCGCCGTCGCCTTCGTTGATCACGTAAGGAAGTTTCAGCTCGTCGAGCGCGGCTTTGAGCGCGCCCGTCGCCGCTTCCCAATCCTCGTCGCTGCCCATGGAATCTTTGGGACGCGTGGAAAGCTCGACGTGATACTTAAAACCGAACAGCGAATACACTTCGTCGATGATCCGCACGACGCCCTTGATCTCTTTCGTGATCTGTTCGGGCGTCATGAAGATATGCGCGTCGTCCTGCGTAAAGCATCTCACGCGCATCAGCCCGTGAAGCTGACCGCTCTTTTCGTGGCGGTGAACAAGCCCCAACTCGCCCATGCGAATGGGCAGATCTTTATAACTGTGCGGCGAATTTTTATACACGAGCAGACCGCCCGGACAGTTCATGGGCTTGACCGCGCAGTCCTCGCCGTCGATCTTCGTCGTATACATATTGTCTTTATAGTGATCCCAATGCCCCGAATTTTCCCAAAGCGTGCGCGTGAGAATAATGGGCGTTTGCACTTCGACGTAATCTTCTCTTCTGTGAATGCTGCGCCAATAGTCCACAAGCTGATTTTTGAGGATCATGCCGTTGGGCAGGAAAAAGGGAAAGCCCTTTCCTTCGGGCAGCAGCGCGAACAATTTGAGTTCCTTGCCGAGTTTAATATGATCGCGCTTTTTCGCTTCTTCGAGCATCGTGAAATACTCGTCCATCTCCTCTTTTTTCGCGAACGCCGTGCCGTAGATTCGGGTAAGCATTTTCTTCTTTTCGTCGCCGCGCCAATACGCGCCCGCGATGGAAACAAGCTTGAACGCCTTGATCTTCCCCGTCGAAGGCAAATGCGGTCCGCGGCACAAATCGGTGAACGCGCCCTGTTTGTAGAACGAAATTTCCTCGTTTGCGGGAAGATCCTGTATCAGCTCCACTTTATAATTTTCGCGGAACTTGTGCATGAAGGCGATCGCCTCGTCGCGGGGCAGTGTGAAACGCTCGATAGGCAAATTGCTCTTGATGATTTTTTTCATCTCCGCCTCGATCTTGGAAAAATCTTCGGGCGTGATGGGCGTTTTGAATTCAACGTCGTAATAAAATCCGTTTTCGATCACGGGACCGATCGCCAATTTGCACGTGGGATACACGGTTTTGAGCGCCTGCGCCAAAACATGCGCGCACGTATGGCGGTAGACTTCCAAACCTTCTTTGTCTTTCAGCGTGACGATTTCAAGCGCGTCGCCTTCTTTCAGCACGGTTGCAAGATCGCAAAGCGCGCCGTTGATCTTCGCCGCGACGGCGGCGCGCGCCAGCCCTTCCGAAATGCTTTGCGCCGCTGCAAACGCGCTTGCGCCTTCCGCAACTTGAAGTTCGTCGCCGTTTTTGAGTATGATTTTCACGTTCGTTCCTCTCCTTATGCCGAAATTCGGCTTATTATGCGTGACATAGTACTGCGCGAACGGGCAAAAAACAAAAATGCGCCCTCTAATCCTCCCTTTTCGGGAAAATTAAGGACGCAAAATGTAATTGCGCGGTTCCACCTTAATTGCCGGAAATAATCCGACCGCTCGCATGCAGTTATCTAAAATAAAGCGGTTTCGCTCTCCGTTTTCCCTTGCAAATCTTCCAGCCACGGATTCGCTCTCTGTAAAGGTCGTTCGGCGCTACTTGTCTTTAAGTGCTTTTATTGTATTCCTTTTGCCGCGGTTTGTCAAGAAAATATCGCGCGTTCTGCGTAATATTTTTGCAAAAAATCGCTCAATTCGTCGGGAACGTCGCCGAGGCAATACACGAACCCCGCGTCGGAAAGCAGGATCTCCGTTTCGATATCTTCCTCTCCCGTCAGACGGCTGCGGCGCAGCGGCGCAAAATTTTCGCCGAACACCACGTTGTCGCGTAGGTAGATCTTATTGCGGCTCTCCCCCACGAGGAACTCGCAGAACCGCGTGAGATCGACGGACGAAAAGCCCGCGGGAACATAGCCGATAATTTTATCCCATTTTTCCCGCAGTCTGCCCAAACGGAAATGATAAATCCCGTCGATCGCGTATTCCGAAGATGGCGTGATCTTGCGGCGGATATACGCGGCGTCGCCCTCGCAGTCGGCGGCGATCAGCGCGGCGCGCAGTAATTTGGCTTCGCGCTTGGATAAGCTCACCGCAAGCCGTTCTTCCAAATATTTATTTTTATAGCCCACGCCGAGAACCTCGCCGATTTCGCGTTGAAGCGCGTTCTGCACGCGCGAGGGATCGCCGTTGAGTTTGATATGCAAGGCGGCGCGGTCGTCGAAATGCAGCAGCGCGCTGCCTTCCGCGCGCAAAACTTCTTCGGCAAGGCGGTTATATAAATAGGTTATATATGCGCTGCGCGCCTTCTCGTCGGATACGGTTATTTCTTCCACAAGTTTATTGTATGTGGATTTTAGCAATTTATTTATAAAATTTCAGAAAAACAAACCGATCATCTTGTCCATACGTATCCGCAATAGGTTTGGTTCAACAGCGTTGCGTTCGCCGCGCCGTCGCTCGAAACCGCAGGCGTAACGGTTACGGTATTCTCCTCTTCGTCCGTTGTTTCCGCCGTCCAACCCAGACTGCGTTCAAAGGTAACGCTCGTCAGCGCCGCACACTCGTAAAAAGCATACGCATCGATCTTCGTTACGCCCGCGCCGAGCGTAACCGTTTGAAGCGACGTAGCGCCGCGGAACATGCCGTAACCGATGAGCGAGTCGCACGTAAGCGTTTTCAGCGCCGTACAGCCGTAAAACGCATACAGTCCGACGCTTTCGAGTCCGCTCCCGATCGTCAGCTCGCTCAGCGCGGTATTATAGGCGAAGGCGTATTCGCCGAGCGTTTTCACGCTGCTTGCAAGCCGTACGGAAGAAACCGCGGCGCTCCGAAAGGCGCTGTTCCCCACCGAAACGAGCTTGCTGCCGAAGGAAAACGAAGAGAGCGCACCGCAACGGTCAAAGGCGGAATCCCCGATCGCCGTCAAATAGGGCATAGCGCCGATCTTCTTTAAGCTGACGCAGTTGTAAAAAGCAAACATGCCGATTTGTTCCACGTTGCCGCCGCCCGTCACCGTTTCGAGCGCAGTGTTTGCACGAAACGCGTTGGGCATTATGCTCGTGCAGGTCGAAGGAATTTGAACGGATTTCAGTTTGGTACAACCGATAAACGCCTTATTCCCGATCGTCAACAGTCCTTCCGGCAAAAAGTCAACGGTTTCGAGCGCGGTATAGGCGAAACTATACACTTCCAACGATTTGATCGTCGGCGAAAGCGTTACCTTTTTCAGAGGACAATAGTCAAACATCATGCTGCCGATCGATTCGACCGACGCGAGGAAATTGACGGTTTCAAGCGAAGAGCATTTTAAGAAAATATTTTTGCCGACGCTTGTAACCGTGGAAGGTATGGTGATTTCCGTTAGATTTTCGCAAGCGGCAAAGGCATTTTCTCCGATTTCGGTAAGCGTTTCGGGGAAATGGATCGCACGCAGCCCCGACTCTTGAAACGCGCGATAGCCGAGCGAAGAAATCTTGCCCGACAAGGTTACGTTTTGCAGCGAAGTACAGCCTTCAAACGCGTATGCTCCCACTCTCGCCACGCCGCCCTGCAGCTCGACGTCAATCAAAGCCGTACAATGATAAAACGCCCTATCCCATATATTCTCGACCGTACTCGGAATGGATACGGCGGTTATCACATCGTTTTCCATAAAGGTTTCCGCTTCGATTGCCGTGATCGGCTTTCCCTTATAAGTCAAGGGAATCATCACCCGTTTATGGCTGCCCGTGTACGCTCCGACCGCATAAGACACGGCTTCCGCTTCCGTGTTCGCCGCCGAACCGTCGGCTTTTCTGCCAAAAAAGGTAAACTCCGTATCGTAAACGATATTGCCGCAGACTTCGCAAACGGAATCGTCCGCCGCGCTGTAACGGTGTTCCTCCTCGTCCTCGTGGAGATTGCACCGCGAACAGGCGTGATAATGGGTATGTACCGCCTGCGTCCACTCGGTTCCGATATCATGACCGAGCTTTTCGGTCGTTTCCCGCTTTGTTTCGACGCAGCCCGCGCGCTGGCAGCGGAAGGTCGTAACGCCTTGATTCGTGCAGTCGGCGGGTATGGTCGTCCCTTCGTCCCAATCGTGATCGAGCGGAGCAAGGTTGACGCTCTCCTTATCGGTAATCTCCCGCGTGCCGTCCGCATCGCCGAACCATTTTTCGCACGTATTACAGATAAAATACGCCGTGTGCCCGCCGTGGGTGCAATCGGCTTTCTGTTCCGTTACGGGCTGCATTTGGTGAACGTGCGGCGTTTCCCCTTGCTCTTCGCCTTCGCCGCCCCTGTTGCAAGCGGTAAATCCCAACAGCGCGCAGACGACGGCAGACGCCGAAAGCAAAATCTTGATTGTTTTTTTCATACGCATTGACCCTTCCTTATTTTATCACCCTGCTATTATACCCCCCCCCCCTAAAAAATTTGTCAAGCGATTTACAGATAATTTTTTACTCTTATCACAAAAAAACAACCCCGATCCAAAACGGCGATTTTGTTTGACAATTTTACCCGCTTATAGTAAAATATAGGCAAAAAGCGTCGGGAGCGACCTATTTATGGACATGAAACAAATCGAAAAAAAATGGCAGGCGCGTTGGGAAAAAAGCAAAAGCAGCCATTTCGACGAAAAATCGGACAAGCCCAAACACTATGTTTTGGAAATGTTCTCCTACCCTTCCGGCGCAAAGCTGCATATCGGGCATTGGTATAACTACGGCCCTGCCGACAGCTACGCCCGCTTCAAAAAGATGCAGGGCTATAACGTGTTTCAGCCGATGGGCTTCGACGCGTTCGGACTGCCCGCCGAGAATTATGCGATCAAAACGGGCGTTCACCCCAAGGATTCTACCGATAAAAACATCGAAACGATGGAAGGACAGTTGCGCGCGATGGGCGCAATGTTCGACTGGTCGGCGGAAATCCAAACCTGCCGCGAGGATTATTATAAATGGACGCAATGGATGTTTTTGCAGCTGTACAAAAACAAACTTGCATACCGAAAAGAAGCACCCGTCAACTGGTGCCCCTCTTGCAATACCGTGCTCGCCAACGAACAGGCGGAAGGCGGCAAGTGCGAACGCTGCGGCACGGAGGTCGTCCGCAAAAACCTCACGCAGTGGTTTTTTAAGATAACCGACTACGCCGAGGAGCTGCTTTCGGGATTGGATACGCTCGACTGGCCCGAAAAGACCAAAAACATGCAGCGCAACTGGATCGGAAAATCGATGGGCTGCGAAATCGAATTTGCTTGCGAAAACGGCAAGGCGATCCGCGTTTATACGACGCGCTGCGATACCGTTTACGGCGTGACCTACGTTGTACTCGCCCCCGAGCACCCCCTCGCGCTCGAGCTCACGACCGACGGTCGGCGCGAAGAAGTCGAGCGTTATATCGAATACGCGGCAAAAGCGAGCGAAATCGACCGCCTTTCGACCGCGCGCGAAAAAACGGGTGTCTTTACGGGCGCGTACTGCGTCAACCCCGTGAACGGACGCAAAATCCCCGTGTATCTTGCCGATTACGTTTTGGCGAGCTACGGCACGGGCGCGGTGATGGCGGTGCCCGCGCACGACGAACGCGACTTCGCTTTTGCAACAAAATACAACTTGCCCGTTGAAAAAGTGATCGAAAAACGCGGCGGCGATACGACGCTGCCCTTCTGCGACGACGGCATCGTAGTCGGCTCGGTGCAGTTCGACGGACTGTTCGGCGAAGAAGCGCGCGCGGAGATCGCCAACTATATTTCCAAAATCGGCAAAGGCGGCAAACGCATCAATTACCGTTTGCGCGATTGGCTCGTTTCGCGCCAACGCTATTGGGGCGCGCCTATTCCCATTGTTTACTGCCCCGTATGCGGCACGGTGCCCGTTCCCGAAAAGAAGCTGCCCGTTCGCCTTCCCTATGACGTGGAATTTAAGCCCGACGGCAAATCGCCGCTTGCCAAGCACGAAAAATTCATGCAAACGACTTGCCCGAAGTGCGGCGGCGCGGCGCAGCGCGATCCCGATACGCTCGATACCTTCGTCTGTTCGAGCTGGTATTATCTGCGTTATCCCGACGCCCGCAACGACAAAGCGCCCTTCGATCGGGAAACGGTGAACGAAATGCTGCCCGTGGATACCTACGTCGGCGGCGCGGAACACGCATGCATGCACCTTTTATACGCGCGGTTCTTCACCAAGGCGCTGCGTGATATGGGGTATCTGAACTTCGACGAGCCTTTCAAACGGCTTGTGCATCAGGGCGTGATTCTCGGTCCGGACGGAAACCGCATGAGCAAATCGCACGGCAACGTTGTTTCTCCCGACGATTACGTGGAAACCTACGGCTCGGACGCGTTCCGCCTGTATTTAATGTTCGGATTTTCTTACACCGAAGGCGGACCGTGGAACGACGACGGGATCAAATCGATCGCCAAATTCATGGATCGCGTGGAAAAAACCGTGCTCAAAATCTGCGCTTACCCGAACGCGAACGAGAAGCAGTACGGCGCGGAAGAAAAAGCCCTCGACTATGCGCGGCACGACGCGATCGGGCGCATCACCAAGGATCTGGAAGCGTTCTCCTTTAATACCGCCGTCGCGCGGCTCATGGAGCTGATGAACGCCATGACGAAATACGACGCCCTTGCAGAAAAGAACGCCGTTTTGCTCAAAGAAACCGCAAAAGATTATATTCGGCTGCTCGCTCCGTTCGCGCCCCATTTCAGCGAAGAGCTTTGGCAGCTCACGGGCGGGAAAAATTCGGTTTTTGAACAGAGCTATCCGCTTGCCGACAGCGCGAAACTCGTGCAGGACGAAAAGGAATACGCGCTGCAAGTCAACTCGCGCATCGTATGCCGCGCGAACTTCGCAACCGACCTTTCCGAAGAGGATTTGCTCGCCGCCGCGCGCGCCCTGCCCGCCGTGCAGGAACGCATATCCGATAAAACGGTGAAAAAACACATCGTCGTTAAAGACAGGCTTATCAATTTTATCGTAGGCTGAACGTTTCAAAATCCCGTGCGCGGCACGGGATTTTTTTTATAAAAACGCTTGACTTTTTAACGCTGCTTTTTTATAATAAAACATACGTTGCAAAACAAACGTTGTAATAAGGAGATTTTATGCCGCCTAAAGCAAAATTTACGAAAGAAGAAATCATACGCGCCGCTATCTCGATCGTGGAGCGCGGCGGAATCGCCGCGCTCACCGCGCGTTCGCTCGGGAACGCGCTCGAAAGCTCTTCCCGCCCTATTTTTACCGTTTTTTCGGGCATGAACGAAGTAAACGAAGCCGTGCTTGCTTACGCCCGTTCGGTTTATGCCGACTACGTAAACAGCGGATTGAACGAGCAAAAAGCCTTCCGCGGCGTGGGCAAAGCGTATATCCGTTTCGCCGCCGAGCGTCCGCGGCTCTTCCAACTGCTCTTCATGCGCGAAAACGAAGAGCTTCCAGACCAAAACAGTATCCTCGTCGGGATCGAAGAGCATTACCGCGCGATCCTCCGTTCGATTACGGAGGAATACGGTGTAGACGAAACCGCGGCAAAATCGCTTTATTTTCATATATGGGTGTATTCGCACGGGCTTGCCGTGCTCCTCGCCACGCGCATGTGCGCTTTTACGGCGGACGAAATCACGAAAAACATTACGGAAGTGTTCCGTTCTCTCGTGAAAACCGTGAAAACGGAGGGAAAATTATGATTTCGGCGAAGGACGTAACAAAGCATTACGGTGCAACGCAGGTTTTGCGGGGCGTTTCGCTCAACGTGGCGGACGGCGATTTTACCGTCATTCTCGGCGCGTCGGGTTCGGGAAAATCCACTTTGCTCAACGTGCTCTCGGGTTTGGAACGCGCCGACGGCGGAAGCGTGCAATACGACGGTTTACTTCTCAACGATCTCAGTGACAAACAGCTTACCGCCTTCCGCAAGCGTGAAGTTGCCTTTATCTTTCAACAGTATTATCTTCTGCCCCACCTTTCGGTAAAAAACAACGTGAAGCTCGGCGCGGCGCTCGCAGGAAACGGCGATTTTGAACCCATTCTCGACGCCGTGGGACTGCGCGGCAAAGCCGACGCCAAGCCATCTTCCCTTTCGGGCGGCGAACAGCAGCGTGTTTGCATTGCCCGCGCGCTTGCAAAACAGCCCAAAACGCTGTTCTTAGACGAACCGACGGGCGCGCTCGACGAGCAAACGGGGCGCGAGATCCTCGACTATATTCTGCGCTTACAGCAAGAACGGCGCTTTACGATGGTCATGGTGACGCATAACCAGAATATCGCCGAAACGGCGAACACGATCGTGAAGATGAACAGCGGCAAAATCGTGGAAACGGTTACAAACGGCGCGCCCAAAGGCGCTTACGAAATCGGGTGGTAAACATGACGGTCGGATTAAAAGACGGTTTGAAACTTGCAGGCGTTGCGATCGTTTGTTTCTGCGCCGTATTCGTATGTACGTTTATGCTTAACTTTTACCTCGACGTTGCGCCGCTGCGCGATACGGTAAGCGAAGAGGCAATCGCCCTTTACGAGGCGCAGCTCGCCACGGCAAAATTTTGCTCGGCGATCACGGGCGGCGTTCTTTCGCTCACCGCCGCCGTCATGCTGCTTTTTTACCTGCGGCTCTATATCGACGCGCACGCCGCGCAGTTAGGCGTTCTGAAAGCGCTCGGCTATTCGCGTTTTCAAATTTGCCGCGGGTTTTGGGTGTTCGGGCTGAGCGTGTTTCTCGGCTGCGCCGCGGGTTTTGGCGGCGGTTGGGCGGCGATGCGTTATATTTACGACAGTTTACTGATCGAAGGAATGGGCGCGATCGCGCCGCGTTTCCACACCGAACTTCTCTTCGCGCTCGTCGCCGCGCCGAGTGTACTGTTCTCGGCGCTTGCATGCGTTTATCCCTATTTCGTTCTGCGCCGCCCGCCCTTGGAGCTGATCCGCGCAAACGGGAAAAAACAAAAAAAAGAAAAGCCCCTTCCGAACAGCAAAAAGGACCGTCCGTTTTTGCGCGAAATGTGTCTTGCCTCGTTAAAAAGCAAAAAACTGCTCGTCTTTTTCGCCGCGTTCTCCTGCTTCTGTTTCGCCGCCATGACGCAAATGGGATTATCCATGAACGAGCTTACGGACACGGGCGCCGTCATGAGTTATATGATCCTTGCGATCGGGCTGGTGCTCGCCGCCGTTACCGCGATCTTATGCGTCGCCGCGCTGCTGCGCGCCAACCGAAAAAACATCGCGCTCATGAAGGCGTTCGGCTATTCCTTAAAGCAATGCGTTCTTTGCGTGCTGGGCGGCTATCTGCCCTTTGCGATTTTGGGGTTTGCCCTCGGAACGGTCTACCAATACGGACTGCTTATGCTCATGATCAACGTCGTGTTTGCAGGCGTGGAAAGCATACCCTCATATTCCTTTAACGTTCCCGTGTTTTTCATGACGCTCGCCGCCTTTCTCTTAAGTTACGCCCTTTTGACGACGTTGTTTGCGCGAAAGATCGGCAAGGTACCCGTAAAAGAAATCATGCTCGAAGAGTAAAAAAATCCCCCGTAAAACGGGGGTTTTTTATGTTCCTTCCATTTGCCCGACGATATGTTCGGCGTAAATTTTTGCCACGTTGACGCCCGTTACGCGCTCCGTTGCGGCAAAAAACGCGTTGGAGTTGACCTCGCAGACCCAAAATCCCTCTTCCCCGAAGAGCAAGTCGATCCCGCAGTAATCAAGTCCGATTTGCCGCGCGACCCGCTCGCAAAGCGTTTTGGTTTGTTCGTCGAGCGCGAACGGTTCGCCCCCGCCGCCCGCCGCCACGTTGGAAAGAAAGCCTTTCCCCGTCCGCTTCATGGCGCAGCGCGCTTTGCCGCCGATCACGATCACGCGAACGTCCTTTCCGTAACTCGTTTTGATAAATTTCTGAAACAAATGCGGTTTGTTCTGCAATTTTTTGCTTATCGCTTGTAGCTGCACGCGGTTTTCGACGAAATACACCCCTTTTCCGAGCGATCCGAAACATTCCTTGACGACGAGCGGAAACCCGAGTTCGCGTTCGACGCGGGCAAGCAAGCGTTCGTTTACGTCTATCTCGGGCGTGTAACAAAGCGGTGCGGAAATCGTTTCGGGTACGGGGAAGCCCTGCAACGCAAGGCAGGTCAGCATTTTATCGTCGCACGTTTCGATCGCCGCGGCGCGGTTGAAAAGGCGCAGCCCCTGCCCTTCGAGCCGCCGCGCGCAATACTTATCCTTATCCAGATAGACGCAGAAATCATAATCCGCGCGCGAATCGATGCACGCATTGCGCACAAGATCGACGGTTACGTTTAATTTTTGCAATTCTTCGCGCAGACGGCGGGGCTGGTATAGCTCGCTTTCGGACTGCGTATAAGCATTAATCAAGATCAACCCTTTCAAAACGTTCTCTCCATAAAAAAAGCGGGAACATGCGTTCCCGCTCGGTATTCGTTACGAAACGACGCGCAAGACACGCTCGACGGACGCCACTTCCAACGCGTTGATTTTTGCGACCGCGTTATGAATGGCTGCTTCGTGCGTTTCGTGCGTGACAAGCGTGATCGTCGCTTTGTCGTTCTCGTCGCCCACCTTCTGCAATACTTCGTCAAGCGAAATATTGTTCGAGCCGAGGATCGACGTGATTTTGGCGAACACCCCCGTTTTATCGGTTGCGGATATGCGCAGATAATACGCGCTGCGGTAATCCTTGGCGAATTTAACGCCCTTTTCGGCTTTTTCCTCGTTTTTGAACGTCGAATATTTATTTTCCGCATGCGTTGCGGCAAAAATAACGTCGCTCACGATCGCGCTGCCCGTGGGAAGCGCGCCCGCGCCTCTGCCGTAGAGCATGACGTCGTCCACGCTGTCGCCCGTGAGATAAACGGCGTTAAAGCTGTCGTTCACGGCGGCAAGGGGATGATCGGCTTTGACGAAGGTCGGATGCACGCGCACCTCAATGCCGTCTTTGGTCTGTTTGCCGATCGCAAGCAGTTTAATGCGGTAGCCGAGTTTTTTACCGTCGGCAATGTCCTCCTGCGTCACGCCCGAAATTCCCTCGCGCGAAACTTCCGAGAGCGGCACTTTGGTATGGAACGCAAGCGAAGAGAGAATGGAGAGCTTATATGCCGCGTCGTAGCCCTCCACGTCGGAAGTGGGATCGGCTTCCGCATATCCCAAACGCTGCGCTTCTTTGAGCGCGGATTCGTACGATTCGCCCCCGTTCGACATTTTCGTGAGGATATAGTTGGTCGTGCCGTTGATGATCCCCATCATCGAAGTGATATGGTTTGCCTGCACGCCGTCGAGCAGCGTGCGGATCACGGGAACGCCGCCCACGCAGCTCGCCTCGAAATAAAGCCCTGCATTGTGCGCTTTCGCCGCGTGTTCAAGCTCGTGCGAGTATTTGCAGACAAGTTCCTTATTGGACGTGACGACGGTTTTCCCCGCGTTCAGCGCGGCGAGCACGAATTCTCTTGCGACCCCCACGCCGCCGATCACTTCCACAACGATGTTCACGTCGGGATTGGTGACGACTTCCGCAATATTAGAGGCGATTTTCTCTTCGGGAATGCCGAGCGCTATCGCGCGCTCGCGGTTGATTTCGAGCACGTTTTCGACCGAAATGTCCACTCCCTGCGTTTTTTGGTAAAACTCTCTGTGTTCGGCAAGAATTTTGTACGTTCCGCCGCCGACCACGCCCAGCCCTAAAATTGCAACACCGACTTTTTTCATGTTTATCTCCTTCCCGACGCGCAAAACAAGCGTTACGCCTGATCCGCCGCGTTCAAATCGTATAAATATTTCAACCCGTCTAACGTGAGCAGTTTATCGATCACGTTAATGCAACGCGTTTCCCGCGCGATCGTTTCGGAAAATCCGCCCGTCGCCACCGTAACGAGTTCGTCCGTTCCAAGCTCCTTTCGGATACGCTTGACGATATATTCCACCAACCCCACGAACCCGAACACGATGCCCGCCTGCATATTGGTAACGGTGTTGGTTGCGATCACGCTTTTGGGTGCTTCGATCTCCACGCGCGGCAGTTTCGCCGTGCCGCTCACGAGCGAATCGAGCGACCCGCGAATGCCGGGCGCGATCACGCCGCCGATAAATTCGCCCTTGTCGTTGATAATGTTAAAGGTCGTCGCCGTACCGAAATCGATGACGACGAGGGGCGCGCCCTTGAAATACTTTTTGATGGCGGAAACGTTGTTGACGATGCGATCCGCCCCCACCTCGCGCGCATTGTCCGCCCGCATCTTCAAGCCCGTTTTCAGCCCCGGTTCTATTTTATAAGGTTTGATGCCCAAATATACTTTGAGCATATGTTCGATTGTATAATCGAGCGACGGCACGACGGACGAAAAGATCCCGCCCGTGATCGCGCCTTTTTGCACACCGTTCGTAGACAGCATGGCGGAAAGCGTGACGCCGTATTCATCGGAAGTCCGTTTTAAGTCGGTTGCAACGCGAAAGGAAAATTTTAACCCCTCTTCGCCGTAAACCGCATATTTTATATTGGTATTCCCGATATCGATGCAGATGATCATGTTTGATTGTCCTTCGCCTGCGGCTGTTCGTCCGCCGCTTTGTTCTCGATGCTCTCTTCCTGCAATGCGACTGCCTTTTTTCTTTTCCCGATTTGTTTCTCAACGACGAGCACCACGCGGTGAATGGCAGGCGCAAGCACGACGTTTAAGGCAAATTCGATAAAGAAATTAAAGGTCACAATGCTGACGAGAATGAATACGAAAAGGTTCACCCCTTCCGGATTGATGCTTTGAATGGTATTCGGCATGCAAAGGCAACCGATAATGAACAAAATCGTGTTGACTACGGGAACAAGCCCTGCCGCTACGAAGGTTGCCGCAAGTTTATTCTTTTTGGCGACGACGCCGTACAGCAACCCCGCCACAGCACCCGCAACGGTCGTTTTGAGAACGCAGGTGAACGTCGTCACCACGGGACTGCCGTTCCAAATCACCGTGTAAAAAGAAACCGTACCCACGATCACCTGAATGAGCACCACGATGCCGCATGCAAATCCGAGCAGCGCGCCGCCCCATAATCCGAACAAAATTGCGCCGAGCGCAATCGGGATCAGCGTAAAATTGAGCTGTACCGGTCCGATCACGATCGTGCCGCCGACTGCCTGCAACACGATGACGAGCGCGAGTAGAACGCCCAAATAGGCGACGTTCTTAGCCGAAAAGAACTTCTTCTTTTCCATATGAAATTACCTCCATCGGATTCGCTTTCCGCGATATCCGTAGACAAAAATAAGTATTGATCGCCGTTTATCAAGATGAAACCGTTGCCGTATTTCTCTAAAACCGCACGACCTTCCTTTATTATAGCAAAAGCAAATTCATTTTGCAACTAAATGACAGGAACATTTTTTGCATGCGGAAACATAATATTTTATAGACAACCGTCAGAGAAACAAACTTACATACTCTGCGGCGAACAAGGAGGAAAAACTATGAATTGCTTCTTACAAGGCAACAACTGTCTCTGGATACTCATTATCCTGCTCATTCTCGGAACGTGCTCGAACGTGTTCAACTCGAGCGTGTTTACGGGTTGCGGGTGGCCCATCGTCGCGGCTTTGGCGTATTGCATGTGCAAAAACGGCACGCTCGGCGCCATCTTCGGAAAAGGCTGCGGCTGCGGTTGCGGCTGCAACGGCTAAGCTTAGCCGTTCGCGAAGAAAAGCCCTTGTCTGTTTCAGACAAGGGCTCTTTTCACGCTTTCATGCGCGCGTATCGGTATAAAGCGACAATGGTTTTCGCGTCGCGGATCTTATCCTCTTCGATCAATTTCAGCGCTTCCTCTACGGGTAGATAAACGACGTTCAGAAATTCCCCTTCGTCGAGATGCGCCTCGCCTTCCGTCACGTTCACGGCATAATAGATATAAATTTTTTCGTTATCGTAACCGGGCGTCGGGTAGAGCACGTGCCAAAGATCCAACCGCTCGGCAAGCAGCCCCGTTTCTTCCGAGAGTTCCCGCGCGGCGCACGTTTCGGGGCGTTCCCCCTCGTTGATTTTTCCCGCGGGGATTTCGAGCAATTCTTCGCCGTAAGCGTAGCGGAACTGTTTTACGAGCGCAACGCGCCCTTCCTTTACGCACAGCACGCACGCCCCGCCCGTATGCTCGACCACCTCGCGCTTGCACGGCTTGCCGTCGGGAAGCACGGCGTCGTCGCAGCGCAGCGAAACGATTTTTCCGCGGTATATGTAATTCTTGTTGACGGTTTTTTCGGTCAAATCCATAAAACTGCCCTACCTTTTCCGTAATAATTATCATTATAGCACAAAAAGTTAAAAATGTTGAATAAATTTCGGGAAATATCTTGATTTTCTTCTTGATTTTGAGTATAATGTTTGCAATTATGATTTTAGGAGGATTCCTTAAATGAAGTCACTTACGATCTCGCTCGAAGTAGCACAAAGAGTCAAAGAGTTTGTTGCAATTACCCAAAACTGCGAATGTGAAATTTTGCTCAAAAGCGGCAAATACGTCGTGGACGCGAAATCCATTCTCGGTATTTTCAGCCTTGATTTATCCAAACCTCTCACGGTTGAAATTTACAGCGACGACTGCGCCGACCTGCTTGCCAAGCTGAAAAAATTCTCGGCGTAAACGCCTGCTTCGGCAAATATGCGACAAAGCCGCTTCGAGTGACTCAAGCGGCTTATTCCTTTCTCACCGTGTTGCGAACAAGAGGGCTTTATGCAGGTTAAAGGCGAAACGTCGGTCAACAAATTAATCATGCTTTTCGTCTTTGACAAAATGGAGAGCGCCATTTCCGAACGGATTTTGGTCGATATTTGCTCTTCGTCGAACGAATGGCTCAATTATATGGACTGCGTCGGACTGATTCCGACGCTCATTTCCGACGGTTTTATCTGCGAAATCGCCACGAGCGAAGACCCTCTTTACACGATCACGCCCGAAGGCAGAGAAACGCTTGCCAATTTCTATATCAATATCTCGCGCAGTCTGCGGGAAGACATCTCGAAATTCATCAAGAAAAACAGCTCGCGTTTTCGCATCAAACAGGATTGCAAATCCGATTACTACCAAAATAAAGACGGCACGTATACCGTATTTTTGAAAATTCTTGCCCCCGTTCAGCCTATGTTGGAGCTGAAATTCGTGGTACCGGATAAAAAAACCGCAAACGTGATCTATAAAAAATGGGAAGATAAGGCTTTGGAGCTTTATTCCGTCGTTTATGAAACACTTGCAGATTAAAGAGGATACATTATGATTACCTATTCGACAAACGGAACTTGCAGCAAACAGATCATTTTCGATTTAGATTCGGAAAACAAGATTCACAACGTGAAATTTATCGGCGGATGCAGCGGCAATCTGCAAGGGATCAGCCGCCTGGTCGAAGGAAAAACGCCCGACGAGGTCGTTCCCCTTCTCAAAGGCATTCGCTGCCGCATGAACACGTCGTGCCCCGATCAGCTTGCCAAAGCCCTTACGCCCTATCTGAAAAACGAATAACGAAAACCGCGCTTTGAAAGCGCGGTTTTTTTAACAGACCCGATAGCTTGCGGCAAGCCCCCCTTCGCTCGTTTCGCGGTAACGTTCGTTGAGGTCCTTGCCTGTTTTATACATCGTTTCCACAATGAGATCGAAGGAAATTTTGCGCGTGCCGCGCAGGATTTTGGCGATCGCCGCGCTGTCGAGCGCGCGCAAAGCGGCAACGGCGTTGCGCTCGATGCAGGGTATTTGCACATAGCCGTGTACGGGATCGCAGGTCAAGCCGAGTTGGTGTTCGAGCGCGATTTCCGCGGCGTATTCGATTTCTTCCGACGAAGCACCGAACAGCGCGCAGACCGCCGCGGCAGCCATCGCCGTCGCCGAACCGATTTCCGCCTGACAGCCCGCTTCCGCGCCGCTGACCGAAGCGTTTGTTTTGATGACGTTGCCCACCATGCCCGCCACCGCAAGCGCGTCGAGAATGTTCTCCTCGCAAAAGCCTTCGCGCTCTTTCAGATAATACAGCACGGCGGGCAGCACGCCGCACGCGCCGCAGGTGGGCGCCGTGACGACCGTTCCGCCGCAGGCATTTTCCTCCGCCGACGCGAACGCATACGAAGCGATCAGTCTTTTTTCGCGTTCTTCGGGTGTTTCTCCCGCGACGGGCGTATACAGCTTTTGGGCTTTGCGCAGCACTTGCAAATCGCCCGGCAGCACACCGTCGCACGCCAAACCGCGCCCGATCGCCTCTTGCATGGTATGCCATACGGCGCGCAGATTTTCGCGCATTCCCTCGCCCTCGAACGTGTAAACGGCGCTGCATAGCGGCGCGCCGTTCCGATCGCAATAATCGCGCCATTCGGCGAAATTCGCAAACGGATATACGTCCTTTTCTTCCTCTTTTTCGCCCGCGACGCAGATATTTCCCCCGCCGATCGAGAGATAGCGGACCGAACCGCATTCTTTTCCCTCTTTCAGCGCCGAAAAATCCATCGTATTCGGATGAACCTGCCGCGTTTTTTTATCGAACACGACGCGCGTGCGTTCCCTGCCGAGCACGGAATACACCGCTTCGTCGGTCAAATGCCCCTTTCCCGTCAGCGCAAGCGAACCGTAAAGCACGATGCAAAATTCATCCGCCTGCGGAAACCGCCTTAAAAAATCGGCGGCGGCGCGTTCGGGTCCGATCGAATGAGAACTCGAAGGTCCCCTTCCCGTGCGGTACACACTCAGCAAAGATTTCAAATTTTCTCTCCTTACGATATTTTTCGGAAATTACGCATACTGAAAGCGGTATGATATTCCTCTACGTTCTACTCACGGTATATATTCTTGCGATCAATTTTTACTCTTTCCGCCTGTTGAAAACCCAACAGGAAGCTTGGGACGGCGGCGAAAAGATCGGTAAAAACGACGGAAAACTGATTTTGGCGGCGTTGCTCGGCGGCGCGACTGCGATTTACGTTACCATGTTTATTCTGCGATTCCGTTTGAGCAATCTACTGTTCATGATTTTAATGCCGCTTATCGCGGTCGTGAATTTTTACTGCTTCTTTTTGGGATTCCGCGGAATCTACTATTTTACTATAATTTGAAGCGCTCGGCAAGAAATTTGGCAACGCCGTCTTCCTCGCAATAGCCGATCACGCCCGTCGCTTTTTCTTTCAACCAGCCGTCTGCGTTCATCACGGCATATTTTTCGTCGCACACGTCGAACATATCCGAATCGTTGGACGTATCGCCGAAGCAGACGACCCTGTCGCAGCCGAGACGGCTGCGCAAAAAGGAAACGGCGTTCGCTTTCGTCGCGCTGCGCGGAGAAATCTCCATCCAAAAATCGTTCTGATAGGTTTCCTGATGAAAAATACAGATAAAACGGGTGTCGAGTTTGAGATCGTTCCAAGCCCGTTCAAGCTGTTCGCGCGGTCCGATGCACTTGAAATAAAACACGTTGCAATCGAGCAAAGCGCATTCGTCCGCGGCGGGGCAAAGCCGCAAATCGTTGCGGCGGCGTTCGAGATAACGTTTCATGCCGTAGCTTTCGCACCCCGCGTGCCAGCGCAGCGTTTCACGCTCCTGCGACGCACCGAATACGAACGGCTTGATTCCGTATTCTTCCAACACCCGTAACACGTATCCCTTTTCTTCCGCAGAAAAAAGAACGGAGCGCAGCACCTCGCGCGAGGAAGGATTATAAATCAAACCGCCGTTATACAGAATAACGGGCGCGTTGATATGCAGCGCGGCGGTCGCGTTTTTCGCGCTGACGACCGAACGCGCCGTGGCGTAAGTAAAGAGCAACCCCCTTTCGATCAGGGCGTTGAGCAGTTGCGCGCTGTAAGGCGAAACCGTTTCGTATTTTGTGAGAAGCGTACCGTCGAGGTCGCTGACGAAAAGTGTTTTTTGCGTTTCCATCATAATATAATAGTATTCAGAATTGCAGAATTACCACCCTTTTAACGTAGCATATTATATCATAATAGCCATTGAAAGCATACAAATTTTATCAAACATTTTGAAAAAAACATGTAAAATGTGAATATTTCACAAAATAAGAGCAAATCGCGCGGCACGCGAAAAATCAAAATCGGAAAAACTATTTTCTTTCAATCGTTTGACTTCCTTCCGCCGTTCTGCTATAATAATTGCAGAAATCCCCTTCGGAGGACAAGTTTTTGAACGTTCGACGACCGCGCAGACGATTGTCAAAACGCATCATCAAACGCATTACGAAAAGACTTTTACCGCACGACGCGTTCGGTAAGGGTCTTTCTTTTTTATTGAGTCAATAACCGTTCACACGGAACGTTAGGAGTATTTTATGGATGCAGTACAAATCGCAACTTCGGTGCTTTCGCTTGCGGCGGGCGTGGGAATCTTTCTCATCGCCTGCACGATGATGAGCTCCAACTTAGAATCGTTAGGCAGCAAAAAGCTTAAAAAACTGTTTGCGAAAACCTCGAAAAGCAAGTTGGCGGGCGTCGGCGTCGGCGCCGTGACGACGGCGGCGATCCAAAGCTCGAGCGCGACGACGGTCATGGTAATCGGTTTCGTCAACGCGGGCATCATGACGTTGGCGCAGGCGGCTACCGTGATCTTCGGCGCCAATATCGGCACGACGATCACGGGTCAGCTCGTGGCGATCGGTCTGTTCGGCGGAAACAGCGTATCGACTTCGGTCATCTTCTCCGCCTTAGCGGGCATCGGCGCGTTTATCCTTGCGTTTGCGAAAAAGGATATGACGCGCAAAATAGGCGGTATTTTGGCAGGCTTCGGCATGCTCTTCGTGGGACTTTCGATGATGAGCGGCGCTATGGGAGATTTTGCGGAGCTGGAAGCAATGAAAAACTTTCTTGCCTTCTTCAAAAACCACTTCCTTCTCGTCTTGATCGGCGCGCTCTTTACCGCACTCGTGCAAAGCTCTTCGGTAACGACTTCCATGGCGATCACGATGGTCGTATCGGGACTGATCACGCTCGACCAAGGCATCTATCTTACCATGGGCTCCAACGTCGGAACGTGCGTCACCGCTTTGATCGCAGGACTGACAAGCACCAAAAACGCGCAGCGCACCGCCTTGATCCACCTTATTTTCAACGTGAGCGGCGTCGCCGTGTTCATGCTCATCGGCATGTTTCTCGGCTTCGGAAAGATCGATTTCGGTTTCCTCTTCTCGCGCATGTTCCCCAACGCGCCGCAAATGCAGCTTTCCATGTTCCACACCTTCTTTAACATCGTCACCGTTGCGATCGTACTGCCTTTGACGGGTCTGCTCGTAAAACTCGTGACGAAAATCGTACCCGATAAAAAGACCGTGCACGCATCGGGAGAACCGCACTTCAAGTTCGTGGAAGAACACATGACAAAAACGCCCCCGATCGCCGTTCAGCAGATCAAACGCGAAATACTTGCCATGGCGGACACCGCGACGGAAAACTTCCGCCTTTCCTGCGAAATTGCATGCACGCTGAATTACGGCAAGATCGAAACATTCCGTTCCAACGAAAAACAGCTTGATTTCATCAACAAAGAATTAGCGCGTTTTATTGCAGGATTGCTGCAAGCCGATCTCAACGAAACCGACCGCCTGTATTTGACGACGGCGTTCCGCACGCTCACCGACCTTGAACGCGTGGGCGATTATGCGGAAAATATCGTGGAATACGCCGATAAATTGAAGGAAGCGAATGAATCGTTTTCGGACGACGCGAAAAACGAAATCACCCTGTTGCAACAAACGATCTGCACGCTTGCGGAAAAAGCCATGACGGCTTACCGCGACCACGATTTTAACGCCCTGCGCGAAGCGTATGAGATCGAGGATGGCGTCGACGGCATGACGGCAGACATGGCGCGGCGGCACATCAAACGCCTTTCGGACGGACTGTGCACGCCCGACGTCGGCACGCAATATCTTTCCCTATCGACCAACGCCGAACGCGTTGCCGACCACTATATCAACGTCGGAAAGACCATAAAATCTTACGCAAAACGCCGCGCCGTTAAAAAATAAGTCAGTTATTCGCCGAACCTCGGAACGATCGCCGTTCCGAGGCATTATTTTGTTTACTTCCAAACCTGATATAAAATATCTTTTAAAACCCTTCAGTTTATAAATTCTTGATCGTATCCGCTTTTGAACTTGATATTCCCCGATTACCCCGACGGAAACGGCGGCGCGGACGAAAACAGCACAAAAGAAAAAGAAACCGAAAACTCGGTTTCTCAATCTGGGTGTTCGTATACCCCTGATATGGTGCAGCTTCAGGGACTCGAACCCTGGGCCCAATGATTAAGAGTCATTTGCTCTACCAACTGAGCTAAAGCTGCATAAATCCGCAAGAATGCAGACGTATCGACTAGTGGTGGTCCATCCGAGATTCGAACTCGGGACACCTTGATTAAAAGTCAAGTGCTCTACCGTCTGAGCTAATGGGCCTTATGGCTGGGGTGGCTGGATTTGAACCAACGGGTGCCGGAATCAAAATCCGGTGCCTTAACCTCTTGGCTACACCCCATTGTAAACATATTGGGGCGGGCGACGAGAATCGAACTCACGACCTCCAGGGCCACAATCTGGCGCTCTAACCAACTGAGCTACACCCGCCATATATTTGGTGCGCCTGAAGAGATTCGAACTCCTGACACACGGCTTAGAAGGCCGTTGCTCTATCCACCTGAGCTACAAGCGCGTAACAATTGACCTGCCGAGAAGATACTATCTCTTACACCTTGCGAAAATTGGAGCGGGTGATGGGAATCGGACCCACGCGACCAGCTTGGAAGGCTGGGATTCTACCATTGAACTACACCCGCATTTGCAATGCTTGTTTATTCTACCAAAGTTTTTTTATCTTGTCAAACGATTTCAACGTTTTGCTCTCAATTTTTTTGTAAAAGTTTCCCTTTTTTCTTGCGACAAAAAAATCATACCGCAATTTTATTCAATTCTTGACGTATCATATGCAAATAAAAAAACGGGTTGTAGCCCGTTTTCTGGCGCAGAGAAGAGGATTCGAACCTCCGGTAAGCGATTAACCTACACACGATTTCCAATCGTGCTCCTTAAGCCACTCGGACATCTCTGCAAATGCATTGTTATTTTACACCAAACGCCGCCAAAAATCAACTCTTTTCAAGCGTTTTTTCATATTATTTTCCAAACTTAAAAAGACACTTTTTTCGCGCAAAAGTTTTTACGGCGATTTCTTAAACTTGTTGTGAAAGTTTTTCTTTTAATGCAAATACTAAGGGCAATGAACACCGCTGTAAAACGCACGTTGCGTATTTTCTTGATTCTGTTTTCGATCTTCGCCGTTCTCGTAACGGCGGCGCTTGCATATTATTTTTCGGTAACGGCGGGCGTAAGACTCGAACCGAGCAAACTGACGCTCGATACCTCGTATATGAAATTATACGACAAGGACGGCGCGGAAATCGTATCGGCAAAAAAACAAACCGCCACGCCCTATAAGGAGCTGCCCGCCCACCTGCCGCAAGCGTTTATCGCCGTGGAGGACAAACGGTTTTACGAGCACAACGGCTTCGACTACAAACGCATCGGCAAAGCCGTTTTGAAAAACGTTTCGTCCTTTTCCTTTAAGGAAGGCGCTTCGACCATTTCACAGCAGCTTATCAAAAACACGCATTTATCGAGCGAAAAGACCTTAAACCGCAAATTAAAGGAATTCAAGCTCACGCGTTCGCTTGAAAAACGCTATTCGAAAGAACAGATCATGGAATTATACTTGAATTCCATTTACTTCGGGCACAGCGCGTTCGGCGCAAGCAAAGCAAGCGCGTTTTACTTCGGGAAAGACGTGTGCGACATCACCCCCGCGGAAAGCGCGACGCTTGCCGCGCTCGTGCGTTCGCCCAACCGCTATTCTCCCTTAAAAGCGCCCGATAAATGCCTTTCGCGACGCAACCTCGTGTTAAAGCTCATGCGCGAACAGGGCTTTTTGAGCCAAAGCGATTACGAAACAGCCAAAGCGGAACCCCTGCCCGATCGAGCGCACGAATCGGATGAAAACGCCTATTTGAGCGCGGTATACGAACGGGCGGACGAGCTTCTCGCCTCGCGCGGCAGACGCGGCATAAACGTTTATACCTTTTACGACAAAGACGTTCAGCATACTCTTTCGCAGCAATCCGCCGAAAGCGATTACAGCCTTGTCGTGCGCGATAACGCGACGCACGGCATAAAGGCCTTTTATTCCACTTGCGGCGCAATCGAGCGGCTGCCCGCTTCCACGATCAAGCCCCTTCTCGTATACGGACCCGCCCTCGAAGAAAACTTGATTTCGCCGCTCACCCCCCTTTCCGACAGCCGCACCGATTTCAACGGCTATTCGCCCGACGATTGCGGCGGCGCGACGGGAGAATATATGAGCGTGCGCTACGCCCTTTCGCACAGCGTAAACATTCCCGCCGTAAGGGTGCTCAACACGCTCGGCGCCGAACGGGGCGCGCAGTATCTGCGCAAAATGGATTTGGAAATTCCGCGCGACGATTATTCGCTTGCGCTTGCGCTCGGCGGCATGAAAAAAGGCTTTACGCTCTTGCAGATGAGCGACGCCTACGCCGTCTTTGCAAACGGCGGCACCTTTTCGCCCTCTTCCTTTATCCGCTCGATCACCGACGAAAAAGGACGCGAGCTATACCGTTTCCGCCCCGAAAAACGGCGGGTGTTTTCGGAAGACGTTTGCTATATCATGAACGATATGCTGCAAACGGCGGTGCGCGAAGGTACGGCGAAAAAGCTGCGCGCGCTCGACTATGAGGTTTGCGCCAAGACGGGAACGGGCGAAGGGCAAGGCGGAAACATCGACGCCTATACGATGAGCTATACGCACGACGACACCGTTTGCGTTTGGATGGGCAACCGCGACAACTCTCCCGTAAACGCGACGGGCGGCGGTCTGCCCGCCAACATGACGCTCGCCGTATACGAAACGCTTTACCGCGGACGCAAGCCCTCTGCCTTCCCCGCCTGCGACGGCGTGGAGCGCGTGCGCTACGATTTGAGCGAATACGAAAACGAACGGCGGATCGTGCTTGCCGACCCGCTTGCTCCGCCTGCCGAAAGCGGACAGGAGCTTTTCCGCAAATGCGCGCTGCCGCAAACCGTTAGCACGCGCTATTCCGCGCCGTCGATCCGAAAACCTGTCATTTCGGTCAAAAACGGTACGGTTTTCATAGAATTATGTCAGACACAGTACTATGATTATGAAATAAAAAGAGAAAATCGCAACAAAAGCGTTACGATTTACAAGGGTAAATATACGAAATGCGTCTGCGATAATTCCGTGCAGGCGGGTGAAAGCTACACCTATACGGTTACGCCGTTCTATAAAGGACGCAAGGGAGAAAGCGTCGTTCTGCCCTCCGTACGCGTTGAAAAGGCGCAAACGCTGCCCGACGAATGGTGGAACGATTAAAAAAGCTTTAACCGCTGCGCGCCTGCAAGCGCCTCTTCCACAAGTTCTTCCACGTTTAATTTGGCTTCCTCTTCTTCGATGAAAGAAAGCTTGGGCTTGATCGCGGGATGCTCGGGAAGAAACACCGTACAGCAATCCTCATACGGCAGAATGCTCGTTTCAAACGTGCCGATTTCCTTTGCGCGTAAAATAATCTCCTCTTTATCGAACCCGACGAGCGGACGCAGGACGGGGAGCGACACGACGGCGTTCGAGGACGTCATGCCCTCGATCGTTTGGCTCGCAACCTGCCCCAGACTTTCGCCCGTAATCAGGCACTGGTCGCCGCGCTTCAACGCGATCAATTCGGCAATGCGGAACATGAACCGGCGCAGCAGCGTGACGTTCAGCTCTGCGGCGCACTTCGCGTGGATCTCTTCCTGTATGTGCGTAACGCTTACCGTCGTCAGCTCCTCTGTGAGCGCGTAACGCGAAAGCTGTTTGGCAAGCGACAGCACTTTTTCTTTTGCCATGTCGCTCGTATACGGGTAGCTGTGGAAATGCAGATAATTCACGCACATGCCGCGTTTCGCCATCATATACCCCGCGACGGGCGAATCGATCCCGCCCGATATGAGCAGCAACCCCTTCCCCGACGTGCTAACGGGCATTCCGCCGACGCCCTTTTCATAGCTGCCGAACACGAGCGCAAACCCGTTTTCGCGGATATCGACGTAAACCGCAGCCTGCGGCGTATGCACGTCGACGTTCAGCGCGGGATATTGCGCCAACAGACGCGCGCCGAGTTCGCGGCTGATTTCGGGCGAGGTCAGAGGAAAGCGTTTATCGCCGCGGTGCGTTTCCACCTTAAACGTGCCGCTTTGCGGACTGACGAGCTTTGCCGCCTCGAACACCGCCTCCATCGAGCTTTCCGTGCGGTAGCCGTGCGAATAAGAATGAATGCCGAACACGCGCGCGATACGCGAAGCGATTTCCTCGGCGCGGCTTTCTTCAAACTTCGCCACGAGATATCGCCCGTTGGTGCGGTGCAGCTCGTGACGGATCCCGCGCAGACTGCGTTCGAGATTGACCGCAAAAACATGCTCGAAGTAACCGCGGTTCTTTCCTTTGAGATGAATTTCCGCATAGCGGATAATAATGACCTTTTCCATAATTTAAGCCTTCCATTCGGCGGCGCATTCGTTCATCGCCCGCGCGCAAACGCCGATCTCTTCTTCTGTCGTTTCGGGTGAAAAACTCGCGCGCAACACGCCGTTCAATAAGTCGTTTCCGTATCCGCACGCCGCAATGACGCGGCTGTACGGTTTTTTGGAATTGCACGCGCTGCCCGTACCGACCGCGACGCCCTTATCCCACAGCATGCGCTGCAACACTTCCCCGCGCATTCCCTTCGCCGCCACCGTTAAAAGATACGGCGACCCGTTCTCGGGCGAAATTCTCGTAAACACCTTTCGATCGAGCCTTTCCCAAAGCGTTTCGCGCAACGCCGTGACGCGCGCGGCGTGTTCCGCGATTGCCGCAAGGCGTTCTTTCGCCGCGGAAGCAAAGCACACCGCACCGAACACGTTTTCCGTGCCGCTGCGCAAGCCGCCTTCCTGTCCGCCCCCCAAAAGACGGGGCGAAAGCGAAACGCCCTTTTTGCAAAACAACGCGCCCGTCCCCTTTACGCCGCCGATTTTATGCGCGCTCACCGCGTAGAAATCGACCGCGCCGTTCAGATAAACGGGTATTTTGGCGAACGCCTGCACGCCGTCGCTCATGAACAAACAGCGCGGATTTTTTTCTTTCACCCGTTTCGCAAGCGCGTTGATATCGTTTATCGCGCCCGTTTCGTTGTTTACGTGCATGACCGAAACGAGCGTCGTTTTTTCGTCTACGTGCGATAAGAGCGCGTCCGCATCGACCGAACCGTCACGGTGCAAGGGAGCGAACCGCGCGTCGCCGCCCGACGCTTTCACCGATTTGAAGCATTCGTACACCGCGGCGTGTTCCCCTTCGTCGGTGACGATATTGCCGCGTTTCGCCGCCGAAAATATCGCGGTGTTATCCGCTTCCGTTCCGCCCGAAGTAAACACGAGCGAATAGCGCATGCCGTCCGCCGCGGCATTTAACAGCGTTTCGCGCGCGTGTTCCAACGCCGCCGACGCGTCGCGCGCGCCCGCATAGCGCGCGGAAGGATTAAAGTAACATTCTTGTAAATAGCGTTCGGCGCATTTCAGCGCCGAAGAGAGCGGCGGCGAAGTCGCCGCATGATCGAAATAAATCATTGCCGTTCAAATTTATTCATGCCCGCCGCGCGTACGAGAAATTCAAGCATCATTTCGCGCGACTCGATAATATAAAGCCGTTTCCCGATTGAATCGGAATAGAGAATATAGAAGAAGAATTTGCCTTCCGTCGGTTCGTAGTTTGGCGTTAGATACTTGACGCTCTTTTTATCGAAGGGGCGCGCCGTATCCTCAAAGGAAGGACGGTCGCAATAGCCGATTTTAAGGATATGGTCGGCGGCGATCCGATGCAGAAACTTTCTCTTTCTGCCGTTAAACACCTTGGAAACGCGCAGCTCGTCCTCAACGAAATTATAATCGAAGCTGACGTTGCGCCGCAGTTTCAGCCGCCAAAACAGCACGGCGATCAAGACGAGCGAGCCAAGTCCGCCGAACCAAGTGACGAGCGTAAAGATCAACGCGGGTACGTTATGATCTTTGTTGAACTCGGCGAACATGCTCGGCACGAGCAGCAACGAGAGAAAGACGGCAATCCCCGACAGCACGATAAAAACCCACTGCGCAACGTGAAAGACGCGCCACATTTTCAGTTCGTGCGCGCCGTCCGCAGGCGTGGCGCTTTCCTCGTATAATTTCCCCTGCTGCATTAAAATTCCACCTTCCCTTCATAAATCTTGGATACATTGCCAGTTAAGATCACGTCGCCTTCCGAACGGTAACGGACGATCAGATCGCCGCCGCGTACCTTCACCGTGATGTCGGTATCCTGTTTGCAATAACCCTGCAAGACCGCCGCGACCGCCGCAGCCGCCGCGCCCGTGCCGCACGCCCACGTTTCGCCGTTTCCGCGCTCCCAAACGCGCATTTTCAGCGTGCTGCCGTTTACGACGCGGATAAATTCCACGTTGGTTTTGTGCGGGAAGTACTTGCTGTTCTCGATCTTCGGTCCGAGCGTTTCCACGGGAACGTCGTCGACCTTATCGCAGAAGACCACGCAGTGCGGGTTTCCCAGATTGGCAAGCGTAACGCGGTACTCCTTGCCGTCGATTTCGATGGGCTTATCGACGACCTTGCCGTCCCATACGGAAGGAATGGCTTTGCCTTCGAGTTCGGCTTTGCCAAGTTCCACGCTTGCGGAAGTGACGACGCCGCCGAACGAAAATACCTTAACCGTTTTTACGCCGCTCATCGTTTCGATCCGCATGCTCTCGGTCGCAACGAGCTTGTTTTCGTAAAGATATTTCGCCACGCAGCGGATCGCGTTGCCCGCCATCTGCCCTTCCGTACCGTCTTGGTTGAAGATACGCATTTTCGCGTCGGCAACCGAGGAGGTTTCGATGAGGACGATCCCGTCTCCGCCGATGCCGTAATGACGGCTGACGAAGTTGATCGCAAGCGATTCGGGGCAGGTAATGCGCCCGTCCATATTGTCGAAGTAAATATAATCGTTTCCGCACGACTGCATTTTTACGAAATCAAGCGCGGTTTTCTGTTTGCGCAGATTATTGATATCGACAAGCTCGGTATTGTACTCCGTAAATTTGCTTGCGATAATGTCGCACAGGGCGTTCGCCGTGTCGAGCGAAGTGAGCACGGTGATGCCGAGCAGAATGGCATGGTGATGCAGTTCGATATAGTCCGCGATCGAATCGACGTCGGTTTTACCCGTATAGATGATATAGTCAATTTTTCCCTCGTCCATCAAACGGCATACCTGTTTGGTGGCTTTTAAGCGTTCGACGACGGTCACGTCGATGCCCAGATCGGAGATAACCTTTGCCGTGCCCGCGGTCGCATAGAGGTTACAACCGAGATCGGCGAACTTCTTGGCGATCGAAACGATCTCGAATTTATCCTGATCGTTGATCGTGAAATACACGCCGACGGGCTTTTCCTTCGTCGGGTGGCACATTTTGAACCCAGCCGAAACAAGTCCTTTGAAAAGCGCTTCTTCCACCGTTTTGCCGATGCCGAGCACTTCGCCCGTCGATTTCATTTCGGGACCGAGCTGTGAGTTGACGTCGTTTAATTTTTCAAAACTGAACACGGGCACCTTTACCGCAACGTAAGGCGAATTGGGATACAGCCCCGTTCCGTAACCCAGCCGTTTGAGCTTTGCGCCGACCATGATCTTCGTCGCAAGCTCGACCATGGGTACGCCCGTTACTTTGGAAATGTACGGAATCGTACGCGACGCGCGCGGATTGACTTCGATCACGTAGAGTTGATTCTGATAAATCAGATACTGAATATTGATCAGCCCTTTGGTCTTTAACGAAAGCGCGAGCTGCGTGGATACTTCCACGATTTTTTGCAGCATGGCGTCGGAAAGGTGATAAGGCGGATAAACCGCAATCGAGTCGCCCGAGTGCACGCCCGCGCGCTCGATGTGTTGCATGATGCCGGGGATCAACACGTCCGTTCCGTCGGAAATGGCGTCCACTTCCAACTCCGTTCCCATGAGATATTTGTCGCAGAGCACGGGATTTTCGATATGCTGCGCCAAAATGACGTCCATATAGCGCGAAATATCGTTTTCGGTAAAGGCGATCGTCATGTTCTGCCCGCCGATGACGTAGGAAGGACGCAGCAGCACGGGATAACCGAGTTTTTCCGCCGCGGCGATCGCTTCTTGCTTGGTCATGACGGTAAGCCCCTTCGGACGGGCAATGCCGAATTCTTCCAACAGCGCGTCGAACCGCTCGCGGTCCTCCGCCATATCGACGCTGTCGGCGCTCGTTCCCAAGATCTTTACGCCTTTCTTATCGAGATAGCCGCAAAGCTTGATCGCCGTCTGTCCGCCGAACGTGATCACGACGCCGTAAGGCTTTTCCACGTCGATTACGTTCTGCACGTCTTCGGGCGTAAGCGATTCAAAGTAAAGCCTGTCCGCCGTATCGAAGTCGGTGGAAACGGTTTCGGGGTTGTTGTTGATGATGACGACCTCGTAACCGAGTTTTTTGAGCGCCCAAACGCAGTGCACGGAAGAATAATCGAATTCGATCCCCTGCCCGATACGGATGGGACCAGACCCGATGACGATGACGCGCTTTTTCTTGCTCTCTTTTACGAAGGGCAGCGCTTCGTCGTGCTCGGGTTCGTCGTACGTGGAATAGAAGTAAGGCGTTTGCGCGGAGAATTCGGCGGCGCAGGTATCGACCATTTTGAACACGGCGCGACGGTGCGCAGGCAGTTTTTCGCCGCTGAATTTTTCAAGCGCCGCATCGGTGTAGCCGAGTTTTTTGCCGCGAAGATAGGTCGCTTTATCGAGTTTTTTGCCTGCGATCTCATTTTCAAACCGCACGAGATTGCGAAGCTTGCACAAGAACCAGCGGTCGATTTTGGTCACGTAGAAGATTTCGTCCACCGTGATGCCTGCTTTAAGCGCGGCGTACACCGCAAAAAGGCGTTCGTCCGTCATTTTGCCGATCTCGGTGAAGAGCTGCTCTTTGCTCATCGCCGTGAACTTGGGATGATTGAGCGTGGAAAGCGAAATTTCCGCGCCGCGCACCGCTTTCATGATCGCCTGCTCGAACGAAGTGCCGATCGCCATGACTTCGCCCGTCGCTTTCATGCGCGAACCGAGCGTTCTGCCCGCATACAAAAATTTATCGAAGGGCCATTTGGGCAGCTTGATCACAACGTAGTCGATCGTCGGCTCGAAGCAGGCGAACGTTTTGCCCGTTACGTCGTTCTTTATCTCGTCGAGCGTATAGCCGAGGGCGATCTTCGTCGTCACTTTGGCAATGGGATAGCCCGTCGCTTTGCTCGCAAGCGCGGAAGAGCGCGAAACGCGCGGATTGACTTCGATTACGGCATATTCAAAGCTGTCGGGATGCAGCGCGAATTGGCAGTTGCAGCCGCCCTCGATACCGAGCTCGGTGATAATGTCGAGCGCAGCCGTGCGCAGCATTTGGTATTCTTTATCCGAAAGCGTGACGGCGGGCGCGATGACGATCGAATCGCCCGTGTGAATGCCGACGGGGTCGAAGTTTTCCATCGAACAGACGGTGAGCACGTTGCCCGCGCCGTCGCGCAGAACTTCAAATTCGATTTCCTTCCAACCGCCGATGTATTTTTCGATCAACACCTGCGTAATCGGCGAAAGCATCAATCCGTTATGGGAAATCAGGCGCAGCTCCTCTTCGTCGTGCGCAACGCCGCCGCCCGCGCCGCCCAGCGTATAAGCGGGACGGACGATCACGGGATAACCCAGCTTTTCGGCGATCGCCACGCATTCGTCCACCGTATAAGCGATATCGGAAGGAACGACAGGCTGGTTTATCTTTTCCATCGTTGCTTTGAAAAGCTCGCGGTCTTCCGCGCGGTCGATCGCGCTCAGCGTCGTGCCGATGAGCCGCACGCCCCACTCTTCCAAAAAGCCCGACTTCGCAAGCTTATAGCCCATGGTCAGCCCCGTCTGTCCGCCTAAGGACGCAAGCAGCGAATCGGGGCGTTCTTTGATGATGATGCGCTTTAAGCTGTCTTCCGTGAGCGGTTCGAGGTAGATTTCGTCCGCAAGCATTTTATCCGTCATGATGGTCGCGGGGTTGGAATTGCAAAGCACGACGTTGATGCCCGCGTCTTTGAGAACGCGGCAAGCCTGCGCGCCCGCGTAGTCGAATTCCGCGGCTTGTCCGATGACGATCGGACCCGATCCGATGACGAGTACTTTTTTGATATCGTTTCTCTTAGGCATGTTTGTTCTCCTTTTTCATAGCGGCAAGAAATTCATCGAAGAGGTAATTGGCGTCGTGCGGTCCGCCGCAGGCTTCGGGGTGGAACTGCACGGTGAACGCGTCGATCGCGGGATAACGCACTCCTTCGCACGTGCCGTCGTTTGCGTTTACGTAAATCACTTCCCCCACGCCCTTTAACGATTCGCTCACGACCTCGTAGCCGTGATTCTGCGAAGAGATAAAGATTTTACCCGTATCGCAGCGGCGGACGGGCTGATTCGCGCCGCGGTGTCCGTATTTCATTTTGCGCGTCGCGCCGCCCATGGCGAGCGCGAAGAGCTGATGTCCCAAACAAATCCCGAAGACGGGAACTTTTCCCGCAAATCCTTTGATATTTTCGATGATCTGCGTATTTTCGGCGGGATCGCCCGGACCGTTCGTCAGCATGATGCCGTCGGGTTTCAGCGCAAGCGCCTCTTCCGCAGGCGTCGCGGCGGGAACTTCGATCACGCGGCAGCCGCGTTTTTCCAGCTCGCGCACGATGTTTCCCTTCGCGCCGAAATCGAACAACACGACTTTCAAGCCGTTTTCGGGTCCGCTTTCGCGGTGCGTTTCTCCCGTGACCGCCGCCACTGCGTTTTTGACGCGGTAATTTTTCAAAACCGAAAGGTCTTTGAGGGGCTTAAACGTGATCGCCGCAGGCATAACGCCCGCTTCGCGCACGATCTTCGTCAGCTCGCGCGTATCGACGCCGTAAACGGCGGGCACGTTCTGTTCCTTCAAATACGCTTCCAACGTTCCCTCGCAGCGGAAGTTAGAAGGATCGTCGCACTTTTCGCGCACGATATAGGCGGTGACCCAGCACTTCGCGCTCTCCCTGTCCGACCTGATCATGCCGTAATTGCCGATAAGCGGAAAGGTCTGCGTGACGATCTGCCCGTAATAACTCGGATCGGTGAGCGTTTCGATATAACCCGTCATGCCCGTCGTGAACACCAACTCGCCCACGACTTCCCGCTCCGCGCCGAACGAACGCCCTTCAAACGTTCTGCCGTTTTCCAACGTAATGTAAACTTTTTTATCCATAATGCTCTTCCCTTCGGTTTTATTAGTCGATTACTTTGCGCCCATGCACTTGACCATGACGGCTTTTTGCGCATGCAGGCGGTTTTCCGCCTCGTCGAAAATTTCGTTTGCGTGCTCTTCGAGAACGTCGGCGGAGATCTCCTCGCCGCGGTGGGCGGGCAGGCAGTGCAGCACCATCGCGCCTTTGTTGGCGGCTTTCATGAGCTTCGCGTTGATTTGGAAGCCCGCGAATGCCTTTTCGCGTTTGGCTTTTTCCTCTTCCTGCCCCATCGACGCCCATACGTCGGTGTAAAGCACGTCGGCATGTGCGGCGGCTTCTTCCACGTTCTCCGTCACCGTGCATTCGCCGTTTTCCTTCGCCCATTTGACGAGCTGAGCGTCCGGTTCGTAACCCTTCGGGCAGGCGATCGAAAAGCGCATCCCCGTTTTGACCGCGCCGACGATGAGCGAGTTTGCCATGTTGTTGCCGTCGCCCACGAAACACAGTTTCAGCCCGTCGAACGTGCCCTTATGCTCGCGGATGGTCATGAGGTCGGCAAGCACCTGACAGGGATGGCAGTAATCGGTCAGTCCGTTTATGATCGGAATCGAACCGTATTTGGCAAGGTCCTCCACCTCTTTCTGCTCGAACGTGCGGATCATGATGCCGTCGAGATAGCGCGACAGCACGCGCGCCGTATCCTCGACCGGTTCGCCGCGCCCGATTTGCAAATCGCGGTTGGAGAGAAACAAGGCGTAGCCGCCCAGCTCGTACATGCCCACCTCGAACGAAACGCGGGTGCGCGTGGACGATTTTTGGAAAATCATGCCGAGCTTTTTGCCCTTTAACAGCTCGTGCGGCGTGCCATGCGCGCGCTCGTATTTGAGCTGATCGGCGAGATTGAGCAAAGATAAGATCTCCTCGCGGGAAAGGTCGGCAAGTTTCAGTAAATGTTTCATTTTAATACCTCTTTCAGAATCGACAAGCCTTCGTCCATCTGAGTTTTCGTAATGTTGAGCGGCGGAACGATGCGCAAACGGCTGTGCGCGGTGAGCACGAGCAAGCCCTTTTCCAAACAGGTCTGCGCAACCTGCTTCGCCGTTTTCTCTTTGAGCGACAACCCGATCATCAGCCCCAAGCCCGTGACGCCCGCCACGCCGTCGAAGCCTTTGAGTTTGGCGCGCATGTACGCGCTTTTGCCCTGCACTTCGAGCAAAAAGTCTTCGGTAATGCGCGAGAGAATGCTCTCCGCCCCCGCGCAGGCGACGGGGTTGCCGCCGAACGTGGAACCGTGATCGCCCGCCGTGTATACGTTTTCGGTTTTCCCGTAAAACAGACAGGCGCCGAGGGGCAGACCGCCCGCGATCCCCTTTGCCGTCGTCACGATATCGGGCGCGATGCCGTAATGCTCGTAAGCGAAAAATTTGCCCGTTCTGCCGTTGCCCGTCTGCACTTCGTCGACGATGAGCAGAATATCGCGTTCCCTGCAAAACTCCCAAAGCGCTTTCACGAACGGCGCGGGCAGATCATACACGCCGCTTTCGCCCTGCACGCATTCGATCACGACGGCGCAGCAATCGCTCCCCGCCGTCTTTTTCACGCTTTCCAAATTGCAATCGGCAACCGCGACGCCGCCGACGAACGGATCGAAAAAACGGTGAAAACTATCCTGCCCCGTCGCCGTGAGCGTGAACAGCGTTCTGCCGTGAAAGCTGTTTTTAAGAGAAACGATTTTGTTTCTGCCTGCGCCGTACTTCATAAACGAATACTTGCGCGCCGCCTTGAAGGCGCATTCGTTTGCTTCCGCGCCCGAATTGGCGAAGAATACGCGTTTGGCGCCCGCCTTCGTGCACAGGAGCTTTGCGAGCCTTGCCTGCGCCTCGTTATAATACAGATTGCTTACGTGCTGAATTTTATTGAGCTGCGCGATCACGGCTTGTTTCCATTCTTCGTCGTTCGCGCCGAAGATATTGACGGCGATGCCCGCGCCGAAATCGATATACCGCTTTCCTTGCGTATCGTACCATTCCGCACCCTGCCCGCGATCGATCGCAACGGGATACCGCGCAAACGTTTTGGCGCCGTATTCGTCGTCGAGTGCTTTTATTTGATCGAAGTTCATTTTTTTCTCCTTAAACTCTTAAAAAAAGATGACTCAACATCAGTCACCTTTTACGAACATCGTTCCGAACCCCTCGTCGGAGAGCAATTCGAGAATGATAGAATGATTAACGCGACCGTCGATGATAAACACGCGGTTTACGCCGTCGCGGATCGCATTTTTGCAGCAATTTATTTTCGGGATCATGCCGCCCGAAATGATCCCCTTCTGAATGAGTGCGGGCACGTCGGAAACGTACACTTTTTTGATCAGGCTTTCGGGGTCGTCTTTATTTTCGAGCAATCCGCGGATATCGGTCATGAGAACAAGACTTTCCGCCTTTAACGTACCCGCGATCGCGGCGGCGGCGGTATCGGCGTTCACGTTGTAAATATTCCCCTCGTCGTCGCACCCGACGGTGGAAACGACGGGCAAATAGCCCGCGTTCAGACAATCGCAAATGACGTCGGGCGTAACCGACGCGATTTTACCGACGTAACCCAGCTCCTCGCTCTCTTTTTCGCAGCGGAGAAGCATTCCGTCCAAACCCGACAGCCCCACCGCTTTGCAGCCCAACCTGCCGAGATTATGCACTAATTCCTTGTTCACCTTGCCCGCCAGCACCATGCGCACAACTTCGGCGGTCTCTTTATCGGTATAACGCAATCCGCCCACAAACCGCGATTCGATCCCCATGCGCGTAAGCGTCTGCGAAATTTCGGGACCGCCCCCGTGCACGAGCACGACTTTGATGCCCACGAAACGCAAAAGCGTTAAATCGCGCATGACGCCCGCTTTCAGCTCCTCGCTCGTCATGGCGTTTCCGCCGTACTTGATCACAAGATACTTGTCTTGATATTTTTTGATGTAAGGCATCGCCTCCAACAGCAGCTCAGCCTGTTCCTTTTTATCGATCACGTTCTGTAATCTCCGTTGATTTTCACATAGTCGTACGTCAAATCGCAGCCGTAAGCGGTCGCCTCGTACACGCCCGCGTTCAGATTGACGGCGATCTCGATCTCGTCCTCGGAGAGCAGTTTTTTCGCTTCCTCTTCCGAAAACGCCACGCCGTAGCCCCCTTTGCAAACAAGCAGCTCGCCCGCTCTCGAGCGGAACGTCACGTCGATTTTGGAAATGTCGAGGTCGGCGCCCGCATAGCCGAGCGCGCAGAGCACGCGCCCCCAGTTGATATCCGAGCCGAAAATCGCGGCTTTGACAAGATTGCTTTTGACGACCGACTTCGCGGCAAGACGCGCGTCCGTCACCTTTTTAGCGTTATACACGCGGCATTCGATGAGCTTCGTTGCGCCCTCGCCGTCGCGCGCCAGCATGCGGCAGAGTTTGCGCAGCACCGTGCCGAGCGCGTCTTTGAAGATGCGGTAATCGACGCCCGCTTTGTCGATAAGCGTATTGCCCGCTCTGCCGTTCGCCATGATGCAAAGCGTGTCGTTCGTGGAAGTGTCGCCGTCGACGCTGAGCATGTTGACCGTATCCTTCACGTTCGCCGCAAGCGCTCTTCTGAGCATTTCGGGCGAAATGTTCACGTCGGTCGTGACGAACAGCAGCATGGTCGCCATATTCGGGCAGATCATGCCCACGCCCTTGGCAACCGCGCCGATCGTGCACGTTTTCCCCGCGATCCCGAACGTAATTGCCGTTTCCTTTTTAACGGTGTCGGTCGTCATGATCGCCTCGGCGGCAGCCGCGCTGCCTTCGCCGTCCGCGCGCAAGCCTGCGCAAAGCTCCTTCATGCCGCCCGCGATCGGTTCGAGGCTCAGCTCCTGCCCGATCACGCCCGTGCTTGCCACGACCACGTTTTCACGCTCGATCCCCGTGTGTTCCTGCACGAGCGCGCACATGCCTTCCGCGATCTCCACCCCGTTCGCGTTGCAGGTGTTGGCGTTGCCGCTGTTCACGATTACCGCCTGCGCGTAGCCGTTTTCCACGTGCTTTTTCGTGACGAGAATGGGCGCGCCTTTGACGAGGTTGCTCGTATACGCGCATGCCGTTACGCAAAGCTCGTCCGCCGCGATCAGCGCCAAATCTTTTTTTAATTTATTTTTGCGGATTCCGCAGTGAACGCCGTTTGCGCGGAATCCCGCGGGAGCGCATACGCCGCCCGCCGTTTCTTTGAAATTTTCAAACATACTGTTCCTTCGCTCTTACAAGCCCTTTCCTTCTTCCAAGCCGAGCGCGATGTTCATGTTCTGCACCGCCGCGCCGCTTGCGCCTTTGCCTAAATTATCGAACCGCGCCGAGAGCAAGAGCTGCTCCTCGTTGCCGTTGACGAGAATCTCCAACCCGTTCGTTTCGTTGAGCGCGTTTGCGGCGATAAAACCGCTTTGCTCCGCGCCGACCGTCACGAACCGACTGCCTTCGTAATAATCCCGATAAAACGCTTTCAATTCTTCGACGCCGATGCGTCTTGGAAGCAACGACGAAAAAAGCGGTACGGAAACGGTCATGCCGTTGTAATGATCGCAGATATAGGGATTGAACACGGGTTTGCGCGTAAGCGAGCAGATTTTCGTCATTTCGGGCAGGTGCTTGTGTTCGAGCGAAAGCGCGTAAAGGCGCGGCGTTTGAAGCGATTTATCCCTGTTTTGCGCCTCGTACTGTTCGATCGCCTTTTTTCCGCCGCCCGAATAGCCACTTACGGCATGGCAGACGAAAGGATAGTCGGGTTGCACGATACCCGCTTTTACGAGCGGATAGACAAGGGATATAAATCCGCTTGCGTAACAACCCGGATTGGCGATGCGTTTGGAACGGGCGATCGCCGCCCTGTGTTCGGGCGAAAGCTCGGCAAAGCCGTACGCCCACCCCTCGCTCGTGCGGTGCGCCGTGGAAGCGTCGATCACAATTGTAGAAGGATTTTCGACAAGCCCGACCGCCTCGCGCGCCGCGTTGTCGGGAAGGCACAGAAAAACGACGTCGGAGGAGTTAATCGCTTCTTTCCGCACCGCAACGTCTTTTCTGCATTGCTCGGGCAGCGAAACGATTTCCACGTCGTTCCGAAGAGAGAGTCTTTCGTATATGCGCAGACCCGTCGTGCCCGCTTTTCCGTCGATAAATACCTTCGTCATGTTCGATTATTTGCGTTTTTGATCGAGCATCGCCTTTACTTTGAGCGGCAAGCCGAACAGATTGATAAAGCCCTCGGAGTCCTTTTGCGAATACGCGCCGCCGTCGTCGGAGAACGTGGCGATGTCCTCGCTGTAAAGCGAATACGGCGAAGTAATGCCCGCACACATAACGTTGCCCTTGTAAATGCGCAGCTTCACGTCTCCCGTGACCGTTTCCTGCGTTTTGGAAACGAATGCGGAGAGCGCTTCGCGCAAGGGCGTAAACCACAGACCGTCGTAAACGAGTTCGCCGAACTTCACCGCGACGAGCTGCTTATAGTGCGCCGTCGCTTTGTCGAGGCAGAGCATTTCGAGGTAACGGTGCGCCTCGTAAAGGATCGTGCCGCCCGGCGTTTCGTATACGCCGCGCGACTTCATGCCGACAAGACGGTTTTCGACAAGATCGGCAAGACCGACGCCGTTCGCGCCGCCGATTTGGTTGAGCTTTTCGATCAATTCCACCGCGCCGAGCTTTTTGCCGTCGATCGCGGTCGGAATACCCTTTTCAAAATGCAGCGTCAGATATACGGGTTTGTCGGGCGCCCGCAAAGGCGAAACGCCCAACTCCAAAAAGCCCTCTTTTTCATACTGCGGCTCGTTCGCGGGGTCTTCGAGATCGAGCCCCTCGTGCGAGAGGTGCCACAGGTTTTTATCTTTGGAATAATTGGTTTCGCGGTTGATTTTAAGGGGAATTTTATGCGCTTCGGCGTACTCGATCTCCTCTTCGCGGCTCTTGATATCCCAAATACGCCACGGGGCGATGATCTTCATTTCGGGCGCGAACGCCTTGATCGCAAGCTCGAAACGGACCTGATCGTTTCCCTTGCCCGTGCAGCCGTGGCAGATCGCATCCGCCCCTTCCTTTTGGGCGATCTCCACGATCGCTTTGGCGATCACGGGACGCGCGAACGACGTTCCCAACAGATATTTTTCTTCGTACACGGCGCCCGCCTGTACGGTGGGGAAAATATAATCTTCTACGAATTGCTTTTTGAGGTCGAGCACGTACAGTTTGCTCGCGCCCGTTTTTTTGGCTTTTTCTTCCAAGCCCTCCAGCTCGGTACCCTGCCCGACGTCGCCCGAAACGGCGATCACCTCGCAGTTATCGTAATTTTCTTTGAGCCACGGGATAATGATCGAAGTATCGAGACCGCCCGAGTATGCCAAAACTACCTTTTTGATCTGTGCCGCCATTTTTTTATTCCTCAAAATTTTATTATCGATTTATTATAATATAAAACGGCGCACAAGTCAAGCGTTTGCGCCGTCCGTTTCGGGATTGAAAGCAGGATATATCATACTCATTTCTTCCGCGGTAAACTGCTCTTCATGATAAGGCGAAAAGAGCACGCGGCTGTAAAACAAAAAGCTGTCTTGCGCGTCCTGCGTGCGGAAGGTCGCAACAAATTTTTTGCCCTTCTTTGTTACGGATACGCAGCCCTCCCGCCTGTCGTACGCGAACGTTTTGCGCAGCGTTTTAACGTAAATAAGCTCTTCCGTGAGCTGTACGCCGAGAACCGTACCGAGCGAAACGCGCATGACGTAAACGCCGTACACCGTAAAATAAAGCACGCCCAATACGGGCGTTATGATCCAAAACGCGGCGTAACGGGCGATCGCAAAGGTAAGGCAGACGAAAAAGAGCGGCACCGCGACGGCGCTGAACGCGATTAACAGCTTGCGCACCGTGCGGACGTAGCGTACGATCCCCTCTTTTTCGTTCATTTTATTTTCTCCTTCGTATCCCTATTTTCGGAACGCGACGAAAAACCGTGACATAACTTCTTCGCCGCAACGTGCCTCGATCGCCGCACCCTCTTGCGTATCCTCGCGGTAAAACTCCAACACCGCGCCCGCTTTCGCCTGCTTCTCGTACGAAATTTGGAAATAATCAACGGAGCGCGAAAGCTCGTCCTGCGTAAAGCAGTCGAAAAAATAATCGGCGTAGCGCGTATTATTGGCGTGATAATAATGATCGCATTCGCTGAGCATGACCGTGCGCGCGCCTATCTTTTTCCCCTCGCGCGCCTTCGGAACTTTCCACACCGCTTCGACGCATTTTTCGTCGCGGTACGGGCAGGTATCGTGCGCCTCGCCCAAAACGTCCGCGGTGCGCAGCGAAAACGTGGCAAAATCCACCAAACACCAACGCGACGCGATCGCGGCGACCGTTTCGCCGTTCGCGCGCACGCAGTAATCGCGCTCGAAAAAGACGCGGCGGGGCGGCAACGGCCAAGTTTCGATCTCCAACGCGTCGTTAAAGGAAATATCCTTGTAAAATTTGCAATACGTACCCACGATTACGAAGGCGACGTTCTTCGGTTTCAGGTCCTCGTAACCGAACCGCAGCTCGTCGGCGCTTCGGCACGCCGATTCCTGCGTCAACGCCAACAGCGCCGAAGGTTTGAGCCGATCTTGAAAGTCGCAGTCGGAATACCGTAATTCATACTTTTTTTTATGCGCGTAAAAACCCATGGGAAAAGTATACCACCGCCGCGCAAAAAAGTCAACAAATCGACGGAAAAATTTACTTGGAAGTATTCGCGCCCGAGGCAAGATAAGCGACCGCGCCCGATCGGATCACCTGCGCGAGTTTTCTTTGATACGCTTCGCTTACGAGCAGCGCTTCGTCCTGCGCGTTGGATAAAAATCCGCATTCGACAATGACGGCGGGATATTCATGACAGTTCAAGATAAAATAATCGCCTGCCAACGGATCGCTTTTGCGGGCGCATTCCTCCATGCCGTTGAGCGAATCCTGTATGCAGTCGGCAAGCGCGACGGAAGGAGCAAATCCCTTTTTGAAAAAGACCTGCGCGCCGCGGCGGGAAGAAAGCGAAAAAAAGTTCTGATGTACGGAAATAACGAGCGCGGGCGAGGCGGCATTGATGATTTCGGCGCGTTTTTTCATGTCGCGTTTTTTATAGCCCTTTGCCGTCGTGCCGTAAAGCCCCGCTTCGCTCAGGCGCGTCTGCACGACGAGGAAGCCCGCGTCCTCGAATTCTTTTTGCAGACAACGGGAGATCGCAAGGTTGATATCGCTTTCCTTCGTGCCCGTGACCTTGCCCGAAACGCCGCCGTCGATCCCGCCGTGCCCCGCGTCGATGACGACCGTTAAACGCAATGCCTGCGCCGCCGTTTTGGCGAGCGCAAAGAAACAAATACCGAACGTGACCGCAACGGAAAGAATCAGCGCGGTGATACCGAATATGACGCGATGGCGTAAGAAAAAACCCATACTTTATTGTATGAGTTTTTTTCCGTAACTATGTAAGCGCGTTTACTTTTTTGCCTTGATATATTCGTCGATGGCTTTCGCCGCTTTCTTGCCCGCGCCCATGGCGAGGATCACGGTCGCGGCGCCCGTTACGGCGTCGCCGCCCGCATAAACGCCTTTAAGCGAGGTCGCCCCGTTTTCGTCGGCGACGATCTCCCCGCGCGGTTTGGTCTGCAAGCCCTGCGTCGCGTTGCGCAGCAGCGGATTGGGCGACGTTCCGAGCGACATGATCACGCAGTCGAGCGGCAGATCGAATTCGCTGCCCTCTTTGACGACGGGGCGGCGTCTGCCCGACGCGTCGGGTTCGCCTAGCTCCATTTCCACGCACCGCACGCCCGTCACGTTATCGTCGGCGTCGGTCAGGATTTTGACGGGGTTGGTGAGCAATCGAAAAATAACGCCCTCTTCTTTGGCGTGCTCCACTTCCTCGCGGCGGGCGGGCAATTCCGCTTCCGAACGGCGGTAAATAATCGAAACCTCCGCCCCCATGCGTTTGGCGCTGCGCGCCGCGTCCATCGCAACGTTGCCGCCGCCCACGACCGCGACCTTTTTCGCACGGAACACGGGCGTCGCGCTGCCCTCCTCGTACGCCTTCATGAGATTGATGCGCGTAAGATATTCGTTTGCGGAAAACACGCCCTTCGCGTTTTCACCCTCGATCCCCATGAACATGGGCAGCCCCGCGCCCGTTCCGAGGAACACCGCCTCGAAACCGTATTCGTTTTTCAGCTCCTCGACGGTGAACACCCGCCCGACGACCGAATTGGTTTCCACTTTTACGCCGAGCGCTTTGAGATTTTCCACTTCCTTGCGCACGATCGCCTTGGGCAGACGGAATTCGGGAATGCCGTATACGAGCACGCCGCCCGCAACGTGCAGCGCCTCGAACACCGTGACTTCGTAACCGAGCTTTGCAAGATCGCCCGCGCAGGTAAGTCCCGCCGGTCCCGAACCGACCACGGCGACCTTATGCCCGTTCTGCGCAGGCTTGACGGGCTGCGTTTTGCTATGAGCGTTATGGTAATCGGCGACGAAACGCTCCAATCTGCCGATCCCCACGGGTTCGCCTTTGATCCCGCGCGTGCACTTGCCTTCGCACTGCGTTTCCTGCGGGCAGACTCTGCCGCATACGGCGGGCAAAGCCGACGTGCGGGAGATCACCTCGTACGCTCCCTCGAAATCCCCTTCCGCCGCGCGCGAAATAAATTCGGGAATGGCGACGTTGACGGGGCAGCCCGCCTCGCAGGGTTTATTCTTGCAGTTTAAGCAGCGTTTCGCCTCGTTTATCGCCGTCTCTTCGTCGTAACCGAGCGCGACTTCCAGAAAGTTGCCGCTGCGGACGGCAGCATCCTGCGTCGGCATTTCGCTTTTTTTGGGGTCCATATTGAATTTCGTCATGCCTTCTTCTCCTTCGCAAACAGATTGCAATGTTTTTCGCGCGCCGCCTGTTCAAATTCCGAATAGGTTTTTCCGCGTTTCATCGCTTCGTCGAAATCGATTTCGTGCGCGTCGAAATCAGGACCGTCGACGCAGGCAAATTTCATCTTGCCGCCCACCGATACGCGGCAGCCGCCGCACATGCCCGTGCCGTCGATCATAATGGGATTCATGCTCGCCACCGTTTTGATGCCGTAAGGACGGGTCGCTTCCGCAACATATTTCATCATAATAAGCGGACCGATCGTGATCACCGCGTCGAACGTTTCCCCCGCGCCGAGCAGGGAATTGAGCGGCGCGCAGACGTTGCCCTTTTCGCCGTAACTGCCGTCGTCCGTCATCATGTAAAAGCGGTCGCTCAGCGCGCGGAATTCTTCTTCGAGAATGACCAAATCTTTATTGCGGAACCCGACGATCGCCGTCACGTTCGCGCCCGACTCGTGCAAACGCCTTGCTACGGGCAAAGCGATCGCGCAGCCCACGCCGCCGCCCACGACCGCGACTTTTTTTAAGCCGTCCAGCTCGGTCGGCGTGCCGAGCGGTCCCACGAAATCGCAAAGAAACTCGCCCTCGTTTTTCTTGTTGAGCGCCATGGTCGTGCCGCCCACGATCTGGAAAATGATATCCACGCCGCCGATCGCCCGATCGCACCCTGCGACGGTGAGCGGAATCCGCTCGCCCTTATCGTCGACGCGCAAAATCACGAACTGCCCCGGCTGCGCTTTCTTGGCTATGAGCGGAGCTTCAATCGTCATACGCGTGACGGTGGGATTGAGTACTTCCTTTTTCAATATTTTATACATTCGCGCCCTCCCGTTTTCTCATTTCGGATTGGATATATTATAAAACCGCCGCGCGGTTTTGTCAAGAAGGGAAAGAAAATATTTCAAAATAAACCGATTATTTTGTTGACAGCGATTAAGCGTATGTGTATAATATAAAAAGTTCAAAAAATGAATAAAATCGGAGAAAATTATGTCGAAAACAGCAATCGTCACCGACTCGAACAGCGGCATCACGCAAGCCGACGCGAAAAAACTCGGAATTTTCGTGCTGCCCATGCCCTTTTTGATCGACGGGGAAGAATACTTTGAGGACATCAGTTTAAGCCAAAAAGACTTTTACGAAAAACTGCGCGACGACAACGTGCAGGTTTCCACCTCGCAGCCCTCGGTTGCAAACGTGACCGAACTGTGGGACGAGCTTTTGAAAACGTACGACGAGGTCGTACATATCCCGATGTCGAGCGGGCTTTCGGAATCGTGCCATACGGCGGAAGGATTGGCGAAAGACTACAACGGAAAAGTGCACGTCGTCGACAACCAGCGCATTTCCATTACGCAGAAACAAAGCGTACTCGACGCACTCAAATTGGCGAACGACGGGAAAAGCGGCGCGGAAATCAAGCAGATTCTGCTCGATACGAAGTTCGACAGCAGCATTTATATCTCGCTCGATACGCTCAAATATCTGAAAAAAGGCGGCAGACTTACTCCCGCCGCCGCGCTGATCGGCACGATTTTACGCATTAAACCCGTTTTGCAGATCCAAGGCGAAAAGCTCGACGCGTTCAAAAAAGTGCACACTCTCAAACAGGCAAAGGAAACCATTACGAATGCTTTGCGCCACGATTTGAACACGCGCTTCAAAGAATACGCCGCGCGCGGCGAAATGGCGCTTATGGTCGCTCATACCGCAAACGACGCGGAAGCGGAAATTTTCCTCAAAGAGTTGCAGGAAGCGTTTCCGAATTTGCCCTGCACCTTCTGCGATCCCCTCTCGCTGAGCGTTTCGTGCCATATCGGTCCGGGCGCTTTGGCGGCGGCTTGCGCAAGAATCTTATAATTTACGGGCGGATTTCAAACGAAATCCGCCTTTTTAATACCCCGTTTTTTCTTTCAGAAAGAAACCGCGCTGACGGGTTTCCACCAAATGATATTCGCGCTCCTGTTCCAGCTCGAACACGCAAGGACTTTTGGGCGAAGCGAACCGCACTTTGCCCGCAATGTCGGCGCACTGCGCATAGCCGTACGCGCACAGACAGACGGGAATGCCGAATAAAAACGCTTCGGAGCGCATTAAGGTTTGTTCGAGCGAATCGTTCAGCTGCTCGAACATGCAAAGCGCGACTTCCGCGCCGCATACCGAAAGCGTTTCGATCACGCGCGGGAAATACAGATCTTCCGCTACGATAATGCCGAGTTTGCCCGCAAACGTATCGAAAATTTTGATGCCCGCGCCAGGGCGGAATTCCGCCGTATCGATCCGATTGACCATATCGGTCACGCCGAGGATCTTGCCGCGTTCGGCAACCACGACCGATTTGCGTTTTATACCGCGCGCATCGGTAAAGCAGCCGCAAACCACGACGTTTTTACCCGTTTTGGAGAGCTGCGCAACGTCCTCGAAGAGCGCGGTTTCCCCTTTGAGTTCGCGCTCGTAACTCACCTGCCCGATCGCCTGATACCCGCAGCAGACGATATCCGCTTCCGCCGCACGGTTTTCGTAATCCGCAAGACTGCCCGCCGTAACAAAACAAATACGCATAAGACCCCCTCGATTATTATATCGCGGGGGTCTTTTTTTTGTGATTGCAGATTGTTTACTTTCCTTTTCCCGAAGTGGGCGCGGCGTCCGAACCGCCGTTTTCCGCCGATTCTCCCGCGGCGATCGCCTGTTTTTTCGCCGTTTCTTCCTCTTCGGCGGCAAGCCGCGCCGCCTCTTTTTCCGCTTTCGCCTTTTCAACAGCCTGTTTGTATTCGTCGCCCTTCGCGCGGATCTTGTTGATCGTTTTAATGATCAAAAACAAAATGAGCGCGATAAGCAAAAAGTTGATAACGGCGTTGATAAACGAACCCCAATCGATATAGATCGACTGTTCGAGAATGGGCAGCCCCGTCAGCGGATCGTCGACCCGTTTTAAGAACGTGAGCGCGCCCTCTAATCCGTCGGTGCCGATGCACAGAGCAAGGATCCAATTTATGATCGGTTTCAAAATGCTGTTCGTCAGCGCCGTTACGATCGCCGTAAACGCGCCGCCGATGATGACGCCGACCGCCATATCGAGTACGTTTCCGCGCGAAATGAATTCGCCGAACTCTTTGAAAAAGCCCTTCTTTTCCTTCTTATCGCTCATATTATTTTCTCCCGTATTTTTTGACTGCCTTTTTTAATTTGGAAAGACTGCGCGCGGCAGGCTGCGCCGTTAAGCGGAATTCCCAATTCCCCTCGTTCGTGCCGGGGAAATTCATGCGCGCCTCGTTGCCGAGCCCCAAAACGTCTTGCAGCGATACAACGGCAAGCTTCGCCTTCGAGGCAAGCGCCAAGCGAACGAACGCCTCGCTGATACTGCCCTGCCCCTTGCCGAGATTCATGACGATATTCGCTTGCGCCAGTTCGCTTGCAAGACGGGAACGGAAGAGAATATACTCCTCTGCCGAAAGCTGTTCGACGTAACCCTCAACCGTATCGTTATCGTGCGTGCCCGTGTAACAAACGCTGTTTTCGGGAATGTTTTTGAGTAAAAATGGATTATCGGGATTGCCGTCGAAGGCAAACAACAACACTTTCATGCCCGGAAACTCCGTTTTAAGCAGCAAATCGCGCACGCCTTCGTCGATCGTGCCCAAATCCTCGGCGATAAAGCCGTCTCGGGGCAACCCCTCGAACAGTTTTTCGCCCGGACCCTTGCGCCATGCTCCGCCGCGCGCGTCTTTTGCGCCGTATTCGATTTCATAATAAGCGGAAATCCCGCGGAAATGGTCGATCCGTACGACGTCGTACGTACTAAGCGCCGTTTGCAAGCGCGCGCGCCACCAGGCAAAGCCGCTCTTTTCATGCGCCTTCCAATCGTAAACGGGATTGCCCCAAAGCTGCCCCGTTTCCGAAAAATAATCGGGCGGCACGCCCGCCACGAACGCGGGTTTCAGCTCTTTATCGAGCTTGAAAAGCTCGCCGTGCGCCCAAACGTCGGCGCTGTCGTACGCGACGTAAAGCGGAATATCGCCGATGATCTTGATGCCGAGCCCGTTGCAATAGTCTTTTAAGGCGCGCCATTGCCGTTTGAATTGGTATTGCAGAAAATGCCAGAATAAATATTCTTCGTGGTAATCGGTGCGCAGCGCTTCGAGCGCGTCCGCATCGCGGCGTTTGAGTTTTTCGTCCCAATCGCAGAAGCTTCCGCCGTAAACCGTTTTCGCCGTCATAAACAGCGCGTAATCTTCGCTCTCGCCGCCGTTCACGTACTCGCGGAATGCGGGCGCATCGAAAAAGAAGCGCGAAAACGCCTTGCGCAGCAACGGAAACCGTTCGTTAAAAAGCTGTACGTAATCGATGGGACCCGTTTTTTCCGCGTCCTTTAATTCGGTTTTGGTCAAAAGACCCTCTTTGCACAGCGCGTTAAGATCGATAAAATAAGGGTTGCCCGAATCGCAGGATACCGACTGATAAGGGGAATTACCAAACCCCGTTTGCTGCAAAGGCAGTACCTGCCAATATTTAATCCCGCATTTTTTCAGTTTTTTGGCAAAGACGTATGCCTCCGCGCCGAGCGAACCGATCCCGTATTTACCGGGGAGCGAGGAAATATGGCATAATACGCCCGCCTTTCTGCTCATGCTCATGCTTTTAACAATGCGGCGATGCGCCGACATGCCTCCTGCGTACTTTCATGCGAGCCGAACGCCGTCAGGCGGAAAAATCCTTCGCCGTTTTTGCCGAATCCGCTGCCGGGCGTGCCCACTACGTTGGCTTTTTCCAACAGATAATCGAAAAATTCCCAACTGCTCATGCCGTTCGGGCACTTAAACCAAAGATACGGGGAATTTTTGCCGCCCGTATAAAATAAATTCAATTCGTCAAGACAGCGCGCGATCGTTTGGGCGTTCTTGCGGTAGTAGGCAAGATTTTCGCCGATCTGCCGTTCGCCCTCTTCGGTGAACACCGCCGCCGCGCCCATCTGCGTGACGTACGATACGCCGTTGAACTTGGTCGACTGTCTGCGCGCCCAAAGCTTGTTTAAGGAAACGCCCTCGCGCACAAGCGTTTCGGGCACGATCGTATAACCGCACCGCACGCCCGTGAAGCCCGCCGTTTTGGAATAGCTGCAAATTTCGATCGCGCAATCCTTTGCGCCCTCGACTTCGTAAATGCTGCGGCAAAGCGAATCGTCGCAGATGAAATACTCGTACGCGGCGTCGTACAAAATCACCGCGCCGTTCTCGTTCGCGAAATCCACCCATTCCTTAAGCTGTTCGCGCGTGTACGCCGCGCCCGTGGGATTGTTGGGCGAACAGATATAGATGATATCCGCCTTCGTGCCCTTTTCGGGCATGGGCAGAAAGCCGTTTTCCTGCGTGGCGTCGGCATACACGATCACCCTTCCGCCCATCACGTTGGTATCGACGTAAACGGGGTACACGGGATCGGGCACGAGCACCACGTTGTCCTGCGAAAAAATATCGAGAATGTTGCCGCAGTCGGATTTTGCGCCGTCGGAAACAAACACTTCGCTCTTGGCGAGCGTCACCCCTTTGCGCGCGTAACTGCCCAAAATACTGTCGAGCAATTTATCGTACCCGTAGCACGTTTGATCGGGTCCGTAGCCGCGGAAGGTTTCGCTTCTGCCCATTTCTTCGGCGGCACGCTTCATCGCCTCGACGACGACGGGCGCGAGCGGACGGGTCACGTCGCCGATCGAAAGACGGATCACGTTTTTCTCGGGATGCGCTTTTTTATATTCCGCCGTCTTTCTGCCCACCGTGGCAAACAAATAGCTTTCTTTTAAGTTGAGAAAATTTGCGTTGATTTTCATATTCCATACCTTAATAAAGGCTTATTTCTTTTCCGAATATTTCACGGCATAGCGGATAAATTCGCGGAAAAGAGGGTGCGCGTTGTTGGGACGCGATTTGAATTCGGGGTGGAACTGCACTCCCACAAAGAAATCGCACCCGTCGTTTTCCACCGCTTCGACGAGCGAACCGTCGGGTGAAAGCCCTGCGAACGTCATGCCGCTCTCCTCGAACTGCGCGCGGTAGTCGTTGTTGAACTCGAAACGGTGGCGGTGGCGTTCGCGCACCTCTTCGCTGCCGTAAGCTTCTTTCATGCGTCTGCCCAACACGCGGCAGGGATAAGCACCCAAACGCATCGTGCCGCCCATTTTCACGCCGTACTGATCGGGCATCAAATCGATGACGGAATGCTCGCCCTCGGGCTTGAACTCGGAAGAGTCCGCCCCTTCCAATTTCAAAACGTTGCGCGCGTGTTCGATCACCGCGACCTGCATGCCGAGACAGATGCCGAGGAAAGGAATATTGTGTTCGCGCGCGTACTTGCAGGCGATAATCTTCCCCTCGACGCCGCGGTTTCCGAATCCGCCCGGAATGAGCAGACCATGCACGCCCTTCATGATCTCCGCAATGTTCTTGGGCGTGACCGTTTCGCTGTCGACCCAAGCGATTTCCACCTTAGCGTCGGTTTCGTAACCGCCGTGCGCCAAGGCTTCCGCAACCGAAAGATAGGCATCGTGCAGCTGCACGTATTTTCCGCAAAGCGCGATTTTTACTTTTTTGGTGCGGGCGTGGATACGGGCGAGCATGTCCGTCCATTCGGTCATGTCGATTTCGCCCGCGTCGAGGTGCAGAATGTTGCACACCGTCGTGGAAATGTTGCTCTTTTCCAACATGATCGGCGCTTCATACAAGACGGGCACGGTCAGATTTTCGATACAGCATTCGGGCTTGACGTTGCAGAACATGGCGATCTTCTCGCGGATCGAATCGGGCATCGGCTCGTCGACGCGCGCCACGATAATGTCGGGGAAAATGCCCATGCCCTGCAATTCCTTAACGGAATGCTGCGTCGGTTTGCTTTTGAATTCGCACGAACCCGAAATATAGGGAACGAGCGTGACGTGGATAAAGCAGCAGTTATCGCGCCCCACCTCGCGCGCCACTTGACGGATCGCCTCTAAGAAGGGTTGGCTTTCGATATCGCCCGTCGTGCCGCCGATCTCGGTGATGACGACGTCCGCCTGCGATTCCTTGCCTACTTGATAGATAAACGATTTGATTTCGTTCGTAATATGGGGAATTACCTGCACGGTCTGCCCGAGGTATTCGCCGTTGCGCTCTTTGTTGAGCACGTTCCAATAGACCTTACCCGTGGTAAGGTTGGAAAATTTATTTAAGTTTTCGTCGATAAAGCGCTCGTAATGCCCC
>CAJUGP010000001.1:79638-100887 GCA_910586365.1 uncultured Christensenella sp.
AGGTCGGTTTCCGCGCCGTCTTCGGTGACGAACACTTCGCCGTGCTGATACGGGCTCATCGTGCCCGGATCGATATTGATATAGGGGTCGAGTTTCTGCGACGCGACTTTGAACCCGCGCATTTTAAGCAGTCTGCCGAGCGATGCGGCGGTAATGCCCTTGCCGAGTCCCGAAACGACGCCGCCCGTTACAAAAATATATTTGGTCATAATGCCTCCGATGTTTTTCCCGTGTTTAGATTCGCACCGTGCCCGTAAAGGCAAACGACGCCGGTCCCGTCATGGTGACTTTGCCGTCTTCGTATACGATCACAAGATCGCCGCCGCGCAGATGCACCGTGATTTCTTCGCCCTCTTCGCAGTAACCGTTGAGCACCGCGGCGACCGCCGAGGCGCACGCGCCCGTGCCGCAAGCCCACGTTTCGCCGCTGCCGCGCTCCCATACGCGCATCAACAGTTCGTTCCGCCCGACGTATTTTACGAATTCGGTATTCACGCGTTCGGGGAAGCGCATGTCGTTCTCGAACGCGCTGCCCACTCTTTCGATATCGATATCGTAAGGATCGTTCACGAAGACCACGCAGTGCGGATTCCCCATGGATACGCACGTGATCTCGTACTCTTCGCCTTCCGCTTCAAACGGCTGCGCCACGATCCGATCGCCCGAAAACTCCGCGGGAATATCGGCGGGCGCGAGCATTGCCTCGCCCATATCGACGGAAACCTGCAACACCTCGCCGTTTTTCGCCGTAATATGTAACGTTTTCACGCCCGCAAGCGTTTCGACGGTGAGCACTTCTTTTTGGATCTTCTTGATTTCGTAGAGGAATTTTCCCACGCAGCGGATCCCGTTTCCGCACATTTTCCCTTCGCTGCCGTCGGCGTTGTAAATGTGCATGAACGCATCCGCCTTATCGCTCGGCTCCACCGTGATCACGCCGTCGCCCCCCACCGAAAAACGGCGGTCGGAAAGGCGCACGGCAAGCGCGTCGGGATTTCTGAGCGGTTCTTCCATACAGTCGAAATAAATATAATCGTTGCCGATTCCGTGTAGTTTATAAAATGTTCGTTCCATATCTTTTTCTGTTTGTCACATCCTGTAACGGCGATCGTCGCAAGCGCAAGACGCAGGATCTTGTCGTACCGAGCGAAGGCATATGCCGTAGGATGTCATACTGAGCGAAGGCGTATGCCGCAGTCGAAGTATCTTCAAGATTCTTCGCTGCGCTCAGAATGACGATCGGCTTTGCGCTCGAATGCCGCCCTTCTGCTTATAACACCACGATTTGATCGCGTTCCGCGCCCACGGAAACATATTTGATTTTGCAGTCACACAACTTTTCGAGCAGGCGCACGTAGTCGAGCGCTTCTTTGGGCAGATCGCTTTGCGTTCTGCAACCCGAAATGTCGCAATGCCAGCCCTTCACCTTTTCCAAAACGGGCTTGCAGCGATCGAGCACGTCGGGAAAAGGAAATTCGTTTATCGTCTTCCCGTCGCATTCATAAGCCGTGCAGATCTCGATTTCGTCGAGATAGGAAAGGACGTCGAGCTTGGTCAGCGCGATCTCGTCCGCGCCCTGACAGCGAATGCCGTAGCGCGACGCAACGACGTCGAACGGACCGACGCGGCGCGGTCTGCCCGTGGCGGCGCCGTACTCTCCGCCCGCCGCACGCAGCGCCTCGGCTTTTTCGCCGAACGATTCCGCGGTGAACGGTCCTTCCCCCACGCAGGTGGAATACGCCTTCATGATGCCGATCGATTTATCGAGTTTGAGGTTGGGCACGCCCGCGCCGATGGGCGCATACGCCGCAATCGTCGAGGACGACGAAGTATAGGGATAAATGCCGAAATCGATGTCGCGCAGCGCGCCGAGCTGCGCCTCGAACATGATTTTTTTGCCCGCTTTGTTCGCTTCGTTCAGATACAAGCCCGTATCGCAGATATACTCCTTGAACGGTTCGCCGTATTGTTTGAAATATTCCAAGATCTCTTCCGCGGTAACAGGTTTGCTCTTATAGCCGCCCGCCACGGTCAGATTTTTCCATTCCGCGATCGCCTTCGCCCGCTCCGCCAACAGTTCGGGGTGGAAAAGCTCGCCCATGCGGAACGCCTTTTTCATGTATTTATCGGCGTATACGGGCGCGATGCCGCGGCGGGTAGAACCGAATTTTTTATCGGCAAGCCGCTCTTCTTCCAAACAGTCCAACAAAACGTGATACGGCATGGTGATCACCGCCCGATCGCTGATCTTTAAGTTGGCGGGCGTAATGGAAACGCCCTGTTCGCGCAGGCGGTTGGTTTCTTCGTAAAGATGTTTAAGGTCGACGACCATACCGCAGCCGAGCACGTTGACGACGTCCTCGCGCAAAATTCCCGAAGGAAGCAGATTGAGAATGAATTTTCCCCGTTCGTTTATGACGGTGTGCCCCGCGTTGTTGCCGCCTTGATAACGGCATACGACGTCGTATTCCGACGAAAGCAGATCGACCATTCTGCCCTTGCCTTCGTCGCCCCAGTTGATCCCGCAAATAGATGTAAGCATAATTTCTCCGATATGGGTCGTTCCCATAAAAATCCATTTCACATTATACAACAAGCGCCCTTGCAAAGTCAAGCGCAAGAGCGCCTTTTCACGCTATTTACACAAAAGTTTTGCGAAAAACAAAAAAGTCGGACTTCGCCCGACTTTTTTGCAAACGCGTTAGCGCAACAGGGATTTAAGATACTCTTCGTATTCTTCTTCGGTAAGTTTGAGCACCTTTTTCTTCTTTGCCATAAAAAAACCTCTTAAAGCGTTCGTATAGCAAGAGTATGAACGAAAGCGCGGCGTTTTATTCCGTTCGGAGTGCGATTACGGGGTCTTTCTTTGCCGCCGCCTGCGCGGGAATCAAGCCCGAAATCAACGTGAGCAGAATGGAAACGCATACCATGATGAACGCCGTCAGCGGCGGCAGCGCGGCAATATTCGCAATGCCCGTCAGCGTGAAGATAATAAGATTGATCACGATCGAAATCAGATACGTGAACACGATGCCGATCAAACCTGCGGCAAGCCCGATTATGAACGTTTCGGAGTTGAACAGATTGCGGATATCGCGCTTACGCGCGCCGAGCGAACGCAATACGCCGATCTCTTTGACGCGCTCGACGACCGAAACGTAGGTGATAATGCCGATCATGACCGAGGATACGACGAGCGAGATCGCCGTAAACGCCACAAGCACGTAGGTGATCACGTTGAGCATGGTCTGCATCATGCCCATGAGCAACCCCACGCGATCGGTGTAAGTAATTTTATTCTTTTCCCCCAACGTAACGGTATAATTCATACCGTCGGCAGAATACGAATAAGTTTCCCCTCTCTCACACAGATCATTCCATTCGTCCAAATAACTTAAAAGCATTTCTTTCCCGTTAAAATCGGCTGCATAAAATTTTATTCCGCCAACGCGGTCATTGCCGCCCAGCAAACGGATAACGGAAGGCAATGCCGATACGCCTGTTACGCGTAACTTGCCGAGTTCTTCAGGCAGTTTGGTATCCTGATCGCCGCTTGCAGACGCAATAAGCGATGCAAATGACGAGTAATATTTTTCAAGCAAATTACATGAACAAGGCGAGAGATATAACATCATATCAACCGAACCTGTAATCGAAGCGGGTATGGAAAAAGCCGACTCGTTTTTAATCCAATTTATGATTTGCGATTGCATATTTTTTTGAATATAATCGTTTACCGCAGCCTCCGTAATGTTTAATCCGCTCGTTAAACAGCCATATGTAAGCCCTTCTTTTAAGCGCAGCACTGCGGTGATTTTAATGTTGACCCCCTCGTTTTCTTGCGCGGTAATCCCTTCGTCTAACGTCCGCGTCCCTTCATAAAAAAACGGATCGCCTGCGGTCGGATTAAAAAATGTAGGCTTACTGTATTCCTCATTCTTTCTAAACACAGCATCGTTATAAAAAAGTGTATATTCTTTTCCCAAAATCTCATCGAAGTTAATGTACATAGGCTCTTTATCTTCAGGCTTGACGTCAGCTCCGCCTTTTTTGAAAAGAGAAAGGAACTTCGATTCTTCCAATAAGCCTAACTGTGCCAATGTCAAATCGGTTGCAGCACCGTCTGCCGTAACAACAAGTACCGCCTCGTTTTTGTTTTGAGGGAAGTACGCATTTTCACCCAAAACATCGTATTGCGACAGCACAAATTTCGCATATTTATCATCCGTAAAATCCGAAGTGCCAGGCATTTTTGAAACGATATTGCCGAAAAAATCCGCGTATGGGATAAGGTCCCCGTAGCCGCTTTCATCAGAACTTGCCGTATATTCCTCTAACTCTTGAATATAGAAACTTTTTAATGTACTGAGCGACATGATTCGGTCGGTCTCCGGAATATATTCCATAACCCCTTCCGCATTCTTTTTCGGAATTCCGCCTGTCCGTACTTTGGTAAAAAGATTATCAACAAGACCCGTTCCGTAAGTATATTGAATTTCCGAATAATAACTTGCATCCATTTTTGCAACATAATCGAGATACGCGTCGGAAATATCATTGCTTACCGCCATCTCGTTTGCCAGCCCCGTCAAAAACGAATCGACATATACTTTATCGGTAACCTTCGACATATCGGGCATTTTTTTCGGCGACGTGAACGACATCATGGCGGAAGTCAAATCGAACGCGTTTTCGCTCACTTCGACGGGATAGTACGAGAGCATATCCTCTTCGGTATGCTTGATATAGGTATTGAACCCGCTCGAAAGCGCCAACACCAGACAAACGGATATGATGCCGATGCTGCCCGCTACCGAGGTGATCACCGTTCTGCCCTTTTTCGTAAGCAGATTTTTGGCGGAAAGCGCAAGCGAAGTCAAATATCCCATACGGGCGCGCGGCTTTTTCTGCTTGTTGCCCGAAGAGGCAGGCGCGTCTTCTGCGGGCGGATTGTTTTCTCTACGCGCCGCCGTAAACGCGGCTTTCCCCAAAGCCTTTTCCGCCTCGGGATCGTAGGGATTGGAGTCGCTTTCGACCAGTCCGTCGCGCAGACGCACGATACGGGAAGCATACTGCTCCGCCAACTCGGGGTTGTGCGTAACCATGATGACGAGCCGCTCGCCCGCGATCTCTTTGATCAGCTCCATGATCTGCACGCTCGTTTCCGAATCCAACGCGCCCGTCGGTTCGTCGGCAAGCAGAATATCGGGTTCGTTGACGAGCGCGCGCGCAATCGCGACGCGCTGGCACTGTCCGCCCGAAAGCTGATTGGGCTTTTTGTGGAGTTCGTTTCCCAGCCCCACGCGCTCCAAAGCCGTCTGCGCGCGTTTCTTGCGTTCTTCGCGCGGCAAACCCGCTATGGTAAGCGCAAGCTCGACGTTCCCCAACACCGTTTGGTGGGGAATGAGATTGTAGCTTTGGAAGATAAAGCCGATGCGGTGATTGCGGTAAACGTCCCAATCGCGGTCGGTAAAATCTTTCGTGGATTTTTCCTGTATCACAAGGTCGCCGTCGGTGTAGTGATCGAGTCCGCCGATAATGTTAAGCAAAGTCGTTTTGCCGCAGCCCGACTGCCCTAAAATGCAAACAAATTCGCTTTTGCGGAAATCGAGGCTCACGCCTTTGAGCGCGTGAACGTAAGACGAGGCTACCTTATAATCTTTTGTGACGTTTTTCAAACTTAACATAGGATATTCGTTTCTCCGTTACAGGGTCGTTTGGGTTTCGGTGTTGACCCTGCGCACCGTTTCGATGATCTCGTCGCATTCGGCAAGCCACGTTTCCATTTTCCGTTCGCCGACCTCGTTTACGACCTTCTCCATTATTGTATTGACGCGTGCGCACTCTTTGTTAAAAAGGTCGTACGCTTTGGGCGAAAATTCCACATAGGCGATTTTCTTATCGTCGGGCGCGTCGCTGCGAACAAGCACGTCGCGTTCTTCGAGCTTGCTCACGATCTGCGAAATCGCCGAACGGGTCACGCCCACGCGGCGCGCAAGCTCCGAAGAAATGATATGCCCGCCCTTTTGCTGTTCGACAAGGATCTCGCGCAGAATGCGGAATTCCGTTTTGGTAAGTTTCGATACTTCGGGAAAAAGCCTCGCCGCATCCAGCCCCTGCACGATCGACAAAAATCTGACTAAGTAACCGTTGAGTTCGATTTCGTTTTTCATGTGTCCCTCTCCTTTGCGCTAAGATTTTTGTGTTGCGCTTAACGATTAAATTATAATAACAAAAATTGTAAATGTCAATAAATTAACGTGATTATTCCATGAAAATCGTATGAAAAACCGACTGCGGCGATGGCATACTGCCGCAGTCGGAGCGCCGTTGTGATGAAAACCGCTTAACAAAGGAATCGGTTCAGGCTTGCCACCGTGAATTCGTAACATTCCTTGGTCTGCGCAAAGAGCGCGGGAATGGCGTCGAAATCGTTGGCGCGGTAGCGTTCCACGATCTTCGCCGCAAGCGACTGCAATTTGAGCAGATCGAAATTGCCCGCAAGCCCCTTTAAGGTGTGCGCCGCGCGGAATGTGAGCTCCTGATCGCCTGCCGCAACCGCTTCGCTCAGCTGCGCGAACGTGCCGTCGGCAAGAAATTTTTTCAAAAACTTTTCGAGCATCGCCTCGCTTCCGCCGAACCGCTTTAACACGTCCGCGGGGTCGACTTCGATCGCCTCGTAAAATTCTTTGACTGCCATAATGTTCTCCTCCCATATTATGATTTTTTCAGAGCGGACGAATCGATGCAGATCCCGCCCCGTTGATTTGCTTTTTGCGCGTTTTGCTCGGCGATCGCGGTTAAATCCGAAATCGTTCCGAGGGCGCGGCATGCCCCGATCGCAACGTTCAGCCCCGCCGCCTGCAAGTCGGCATAAATGTTTTTCGTCACCTTTTCAAAGTGCTCTTCGCCCACGTTTTTGAGGATCATCACGTATTCGTCGTGCTCCTTGCGCACGACCATGTCGGAAGCGCGCACGCGCCGCGCGACGATCTCCGCCGCGTTTTTTTTGTCCTCTTCGCGCACGCCGTGCAGATCGATCGCGGCGACCGCATAAAAGTTGGTGAGCGCCGAGAGCTGTTCGTCGTAAAAACGGCGGTTATACGTGTGCTCGGTGTCGCCCGTGTATTTCTTCGCGCCGCGGCTGTCGATTCGGGCGATAATCTCGGTTTTGTTGTACACGCCGCCCAGCTCGTCGTTTTCCATCGTCGAAAGCACTTCGATTACGTACGATTTATCGCGGCACTGCGCGAAAATCGCGGTCACGTAAAGCAGATCGTTGCCGCGGAAGGCGATTTCGCTCGCCCTGCCCTTGGTCATGAGCGCGCGCTCGTACACGCCCGAACGCCCCGCGCTCGTATACCCCTCTTCGTTGCCGCATTCGCTCAGCGATCCGTCCGCGCCCACGCTCAGCCGCACCGATTGGGCGATATCGAACACGCGCACGCATTCGTACACCTTGCGCAGATCGCGCAGCAGCGCAAGAAGATCGTCTTTGGTCGTGAGCGTAAGCGTCGATGCCGCTTCGCCGCCGCCCTCTTCGATTTCGGTCGTGCTCGCGGAGCCTTCGGTATACGATTTATCGTAATAGCGGACGCAATGCCTGCCTTCGCGCTTCGCCTCGTAAAGCGCTTTGTCGGCGCATTTGAAAAGCGTGTCGTAATTGCGTTCGCACTCCGTGGTCTGCGCGACGCCCACGCTGACCGACATCTGCAAATTTTTGAACGGTTGGGTGAGCGACTCGAAAATACGCTTTACCGTTACGTTCTGCGTTTTGTGCCCCTCGAAGAGCACGAGGAATTCGTCGCCGCCGATGCGCGCGATGACGTCCTCTTTTCTCAAAATGTTGCGCAGCTTTTCCGCTACGTGTTTGAGAACGTCGTTGCCGAAGCTGTGCCCGTACGTATCGTTGATCGTCTTGAAATAATCGAGGTCGATGATCAGCATGACGTATTCCCGTTCAGCGTCGTGCTTCAAACACTCGATGATCTTTTCTTTCGCCGTGCCGCTGTTATACAGCAGCGTTAAAAGATCGTGCGTCGCCTTGTGTTCCAGCTCGCTCATCGCCTTGCGTTCGCTGTTGATATCGATGATCTTCCCGATCACGCCCGAACGCACCGCCTGTTCGCCCGAGAACAGCGCCCTGCCCGATACGCGCACCCACCGTTCTTCGCCGCCGAGCGGGATCAAAAGCTCCATGCTGAACGCGTAATCGTCTGGCGTGGTCTTTTTCACGGTTTCGACGAAGGTATCGAGATACTCCTTTCCGAACAGCGCAAGCACGTTTTTATCTTCGAGCGGATTCATAATGATCTCGCCCAAACCGAGCTTGCGTTCGCCGAAGTCGGAAATCATGAGCATGGAAGGATCGGCAACGTATTCAAACTGAATTTCGTGCGAAAGCTCGGCAAAGAACCGCGTCTTGATGCGCTCGTTTTCAAGCAAAGTCAGCGTGCGCGCCGAAGTGGACAATTCGTCGTGCTGCAGCATTTCGTCCGTCACGCGGGGGATACGCTCGTATGTATCGCGGCTTAAAGAGCTGATTTCAAGCTCTTCTTTGATTTTGTCGCGCACGTCGAACAGACATTCGAGCAGCAGCGGGTTGAACGTGCCGCACTGCCCTTCCGTGATCATGCGCAACGCTTCTTCGTGCGAAAAAGCGGGTTTGTACACGCGTTCGCTCGTGAGCGCGTCGTATACGTCGGCAAGCGAAACGATTTGCGCCGAAATCGGGATCTCTTCCTCTTTCAAGCCGTCGGGATAACCCCTGCCGTCGTAACGCTCGTGGTGCCAGCGGCAGATCTGGCGCGCGTAAGTGATGAGTTTTTCGTCCTGCAAAAAGTCCAGATCGTCGAGCATGCCCGCGCCGATTTCCGAGTGCTTTTTCATGATCTCGTACTCTTCGTTCGTCAGCTTGCCCGGTTTATTCAAAATTTCGTCGGGGATACCGATTTTACCGATATCGTGCAGCGCCGACGCCGTGCTGATCAGCGAAATATCGCTCTGCGACAGGTTGTATTTATCGGTTTTCAGCACCAAATCGCGCAGCAGCAGCTCGACGAGCGTACGGATATGCAAAACGTGCATGCCGCTTTCGCCGTTGCGGAATTCCACGATATGGCTGAGGATCGTGATTATCGTGTTGCTCATCTTTTCGCGCTCGAAAATCTGATCGGTGACGAGGCTGACGAGTTTTTTCTGTTTACTCGTCAAAACAAGCGTGTTCATGACGCGTTTGCGCACGATCCAAACGTCGAACGGACGGTTGATAAAGTCGGTTACGCCCAACTCGTAAGCGCGTTCGATGCACGAAGGCGACGTTTCCGAAGAGATCATGATGACGGGAATATCTTTGATCCACCCGTTGTGGATCATGCTGGCGAGCACCTCGAACCCGTCCATGTTGGGCATGACGATGTCGAGCAGCACCAAATCGATTTTTCCGCCTTCGCGCTGCAACGCAGCGACCGCCTGCTGCCCGTCTTCCGCTTCCAAAATTTCGAATTCGTTGCCGAGCATGTCGGCAAGCAGAGAACGGTTGATTTCGCTGTCGTCCGCAATGAGTATGGTCTGTTTTCTATTCCTGAAATTGTCCTTCATACCGTATCCTTATACGCGGTTGTTTTTTCCTATAAATTTAACGAGTACCGATTTCAGCAGGTCCATGTCGATCGGTTTGGCTACGTGCGCGTTCATGCCGCAAGCCAAACATTTTTTCATGTCGTCGGCAAACGCGTCCGCCGTCATGGCGATGATCGGCAAATCTTTATCGGGATGATCGAGTGCGCGGATCGCTTCCGTCGCCTCGTACCCCGTCATGACGGGCATGCGGATATCCATCAAGATCGCATCGTACGTTCCGGGGGCAGAATTTTGCAGCATTTCCACGCAGATTTTGCCGTTTTCGGCGCGCACTACGTCGATACCCGCATCGGTAAGCAGCATTTGCGCGATCTCCCAATTCAGATCGTTATCCTCGGCAAGAAGAATATGCGTTCCGCTCAGTTCGATGGCATCCGCCTGTTTTGCCGCGAATACTTCCGATTCCTCGCCGCCCTGCGTAAATTTTTTCAAGCCGTAATAAAGCGTCGATTTGAAGAGCGGTTTGCTGATAAATCCGCTGATTCCCGCCTCGCGCGCCTCTTTTTCCATGTCCGACCAATCGTACGCCGAAATGAGCAGAATGGGGATTTCGTCGCCGAGCTTCTTGCGCAGCTGCCGCGCCGTTTCCAATCCGTCGATGCCGGGCAGCTTCCAATCGAGCAAGATAATATCGAAATCGTCCTTCTTTTCGTGCGCTTCCACCGTTCTTTTCACGGCGTCCTCGCCCGAAAGCGTCCATTCGCCCTTGATCCCGATGGCTTTGAGCGACGCCGTCGTGGTAACGCAAAGCTGTTCGTCGTCGTCCACGACGAGCATATGCCATTCGGGCAGGATCATTTCTTCTTCCGTCGTTTCCACCCGTTCGAGGTCGAGCACGATATGGAACTTCGTGCCCTTGCCCGGTTCGCTTTCCACCTCGATGCTGCCCTTCATGGCATCTATGATATACTTCGTGATCGTCATGCCGAGTCCCGTGCCCTCGGTCTTATGCACGCGGGCGTTGTCCTCGCGCGTAAACGACTCGAAAATTTTCGCCATGAAGCCGGGCGTCATGCCGATGCCCGTATCGTCGACGCGGATATGGTTGCGGACGAAGTGTTCGCCGAGCGGCGAGCTTTCCTGCATGAGCGAAATATTGATATGCCCGTGTTCGGGCGTGAATTTGATCGCGTTCGACAAAAGATTTAACAGAACTTGATTGAGGCGCACGCTGTCGCAGTATACGTTTTCGCACTGAATATCGTGAATGCACACGTCGTAGTGCTGTTCCTTGATTTTTACCTGCGGCTGTACGATTGTCGAAATGCCGTCCATGACTTCGCGCAGCGAAACCTGCTCCATGTTGAGCGTCATTTTGCCGCTTTCGATCTTCGACATGTCGAGCACATCGTTGATCAACCCCAGCAAATGCTTGCTCGAAAGCGAAATCTTTTTCAGGCAGTCCTGCACCTGACGGCGGTTATCGAGATTCGCCGTGGCAATCGCCGTCATGCCCACGATTGCGTTCATGGGCGTGCGGATATCATGCGACATATTGGAAAGAAATTCGCTCTTTGCTTTATTGGCGTTGAGCGCTTCTTCGCGCGCCTTTTCGAGGATTTTGACGTTCTGACGGTTATAACGGGCATAGAGCACAAAAATGAATACGAGCACCGCGGCAAGCACGAAGCTCGACGCAATCGCAAGGATCGTCCACATATTCGAGAATTTGGCGACTACGTTGTCAAGCGTATCGTAATCCATGATGGTTACGAGATACCATTCCGAATAGGCAAGGCGTTCGCTGTAAACGTGCACCCTACCCGCTTTGGTTTCCATCACGCTCGAATATATCTCGTTTTTTTCCATGGAATTTTTCATGGCGGCAATCGCTTCTTCTGTGTCTGCGATGCCGTATTCCACTTCGATCTGCTCGAAATACGTCGTGTAATCATGACCGTACCCTTCGTCCGCACTGCGGATGACGAACGTACCGTCTTTTCGGATAATATGCGAATAAACCATCGAATTTTCGATGCGGTCCATGGAAAGCATTTCGACGATATCCTCGTTCGATACGCCCGCCACAAGCGCAACGCTGTGCGAGCCGTCCGCAAGCACATAGTTGTCGGTGGGAATACCCATGAACACAACGCCCGTTTCTTCTTTGCCATCGTCCGTCGTTCCCGTGCCGACGGCAACCTTTTTTTCGCCTGCGTTGAGCGAAAGGCGGAAGGGTTCGGGATCGGTAATGTGCGCTTCTTTTCCGAGAATGAGTTCCATTCCGCCGTCCGCGCGGTAATAAGCAAGGAATTCAAAGCCGCGCGCAACGGCGTTCAGCCTAAGATCCTCTTCCACGTTGCGGATATCGCTGTTTTCCTCGCGGTCTGTGTCGGGATTGATGGTTTTATTGAGCGCTTCCACCATATCGAGCCGCAGCGTTACCGCCGTTTCGTAGCGCTGCGCCACCTGCCCGCCCATGCCCTTCATATAAATTTCGCCCACTTCGTCGATGGTCTTATTGCTGCTGTTCGTCATGACGATGCCGAGCGTGACGAACATCGCAATGCAAATAATCGCCCCCACGAGAATGCACGAGAGCATTGCAACCATGGCGTTGTTTTTCCAAATGCTTTTACTCTTTTCTTTGTTCTCAGGCATCTCAATCCTCCGATGTGATCGTAATTCGTATGATTTCGCAAGACATACTTTTTCAATATGTATTATATCATTAAGCACACACAAAAGTCAACGTTTATTTTGCAAGTGTTTGCCGCCCTTTTGATCATTTTTTTCTGTTTTTTATCGACCGCATGATACCGAACGAAAAAAGCAACCTTAAAAGGTTGCTTTTTCTTGCCGATATTGTTATTGATCGCCGAGGAAACGATAACTTTCTATCGTGTAATTTAATTGCATTGAAACGTTATAATTCTCATCGACCGGAATGCCGTCGGCAAAATATGTTAAAACGAAATGGCGGCTTCTCAGGTTTTGGGTATCACGGTTCCATTCGTTCGCCCACACAAACACATAGCAATTTTCGGAACATAAGAAATCCGAAATTTCGTTTCCAGCAAGAAACGCATAGGTTGGCATACCGCCGAAAAAGTCGCTTACCTTTTCACCGCGCGTTCCGAGATATTCAAAATCAAGAGAATGCAAATATTCGTATACTTGTTTCGCATAAGCATGAAAAGCCTGCTCCGTCGTTTGAACATAATAAATTTTACTTTCCTGCTTTTCCGCTCTCATGCAATTTATTTTCGGCAAATCGGGAACAAAATTTTCTTGCAAAATCTTTTTCGAGAAAAACGCGCCGTCGTTTAAGCAGGCGCACAGACTGCATACCATAACGGCAATCAGGGAAAGACCGAGTAAAAATCTTTTCATAACCTTCTCCAAAAATTTATCTATTGTCAGAGCCTTCCGCATATGACAACTGAAACCTATCATTATGATACCACGACACCGCAAAAAAGTCAATCCCCCGCCGCAAACAGAACAGCAAAAAAATAACCTAATCCGCTACTCTTTTCAAGTATACGAATTAGGTTATAAATGGTGCACCGTAAGAGGTTCGAACTCCTAGCCTTCGGTTCCGTAGACCGACGCTCTATCCAGTTGAGCTAACAGTGCAAAGTGATTTTCGGCAAGCGTGTGCTCGCCTGTAACGCATGATATTATAACGCCTTATCGCCCCTTTGTCAAACGATTTTCGCCCAAAAAAAGAATTCCACAAAAAATTTTGAAATGTGGAAATCTTTTTCGACTTTTTTCGAGCACGAACGTTCGTTTTTTGTCGATAAATGTTGAATTTGTGTATAAAAAGTAAAAAATGTGGATAACTATTGTGGAAAACTTTTATAATATTTTGAATTTACCGTACTATTTTGAGTTATCCACAAATAAAATAATAAGTTTTACCCGCCGACGGAGGGTTTCAGATCGTCTTTTGCGCCCAGCGCGCGCATGACAAGCGCGTGCGGCACGCAGACGATAACGCCGTTCTCCGCCGTGATCGCAGGCATATGCGCGCAATCGCTTTTATAAGAGCAGTCCGCATTGCGCACATACGCCTTTTTCCCGTTCGGTTCGATCACGATTTCGTTATATCCGCCGCCCTGCGCGCGAACAGTAACGACGACGCAATCGCCTTCGACCGTTTCCGAAACAAGCGCTTCCTTCCCCTTCGCCACGGCGCCGCCTTTCCCGAACACGTACGTGTAAACGGTTTCGCCGTCCGCCGAAATCTCGATCCCCGCCGCCTTGTTTCTTCCGCCGAGCCATACGCCGAGAAACAAACCGACGATCGCCGCCGCCAAAAGAACATAGACGGCAAGATCCCACACGGCAAAATAGCCGCCTTTTTTCACGGCGTTCTTTTTCAAAACGTCACCGTCCGCATGGTTTGATCCCAAAGCCGATACGTTCCTTCCTGCAAATTCGTGTAAAGCGTCAACGCGCCCGTTCCGTCGTCATAGACGAAGCTCACGCCGCATTCGGATAATTTTTCACGGGCATAATCGATCGCCCCGTCTTTTCCCATTACGTGCAGCGCCGTCGTAACGGCGTCGCCCGCCGCGCCCGATAACCCGCTCACAGCGGCGCAGACGATTCCCCCTTTGCCAAGCGCATTCACGGGATACCCCGTCACGGGATCGATGATATGGCAGTACCGTATGCCGTTCAACTCGTAATACAGTTCGCTGTCGCCGCTCGAAGATAGATTAACGTCTTTGAGATAAACGTCCATATAATTCGCGTGCTCGCTTTCCCGCGGCGAACGTACGCCCACCGCCCAAAGATCGCCGCTTTCGGCGTCGGGCAGAGCGTTTTTCAAAAGCGCAAGACTGCTCGAACCGAATGCAAGGTATCCCGCGTCGTAACCCGCTTCGCGCACGAGCGGCGCGCATGCGTCGGCGCAATAGCCCTTTGCGATCCCGCCAAGATTGAGCGCCATGGTAAAAACTTCGCCCTCCGCTTCCACGAATACAGCCGGTTTTCGGGCAAAATACGCGCCGTCCTGTTCCCACCAGCGAACGGCGGAAAAATCGGTAAGCGGTTGGAATAACGTTATATACCGTTCGTCGGGAAGCTCCGAAGTGTAGTCGGCGCGATCGTACGGCAACGTCGGGCGGTACTGAACGGAAGTGCACCGCGGGGAAAATCCCCATAGATCGATATAAATGCCCGCGGCGGGATTATAAGCGCCCTGCGTATCTTCATAAGCCTGCCGCGCAAGATCAAGCAAATCGTAAGCGATCGCATCGATTTCAACCGTTTCCCCCGCCGCAGCGGCGTTAAAACGCGATAACGCACTGTCCGAACGGGAGAGCGATACGCTGCGCTCCACCGATTCGGCAAAAGACGTGATCCGCGCCCAAAGCGTTTGTTCCTTTTCGGCATCGTGCGAAAAATACGCCCAACGCGTTTGCGTATCGAAATACGCATACGTCGTATAAGCGCATAACGGCCGCCCCGCGCAACCGCAGAGCAAGCAGCAGAAACAAAGAGCAAGCGATAGAATACCCGTCAACCGTTTTTTCAAAATAAACACTCCGTTTTCTGTATTATAGCCCATTCGCTAAAAAATTACAAGAAAAAAAGGACTTGCCGCGGCAAATCCTTTTCGCTTCATTCCGATCAAACTTTTTTCAGCGCGTCCTGCACGGCAAGAATGAGCCGACCCGAACACTGCGTCGCGCCCGATACCACTTTCAAAGAACCGGCGGAAATCTGCGCGGGCGTGCCGTCCGTTTCGGTGGAAACGGTATAAGACAAAATCTCTTGCACGCTTTTCCCCTCGAAGGATTCAAGCATCGCTTCGCGGTTTTGAAGGTAATTCTCCTTTCCTTCCCAGATGTCGGTCACTTCTTCGTAATGGCTGCTGATAATGTCCACGTCCTTTACGATGCCGTTCATCACCTCGACTTCCACTTTTACGCCGTAAACGCCGTATTCGGTGTCGTAATGATAATCGCCCGTATATTTCGTCTTACCGCCGCCGCAGCCCGCCAGGCACAGCGCGCAAGCAACCGCCGCTCCTGCGGCAACCGTTTTCAAAATTCTTTTCATAGAAACTCCTTTTTTTGTTAGTTTGAACGTACTTGACTGCAATTATACCGTTTAACTGTGTTTGGTGTGCGACTTAAAGATCAACGCCATAATGAACGAGAAGATGACCGCCGCCGTTACGCCCGCGCTTGCCGCCGCAAGCGAACCCGTCAGCGCCTGAAACAGCCCTTCCTGCGCGCCGCGCATCGCCCCGTTCGCAAGAAGATAGCCGAATCCCGAAATGGGTACGGTCGCGCCTGCGCCCGCAAATTCCACGAGCGGCTGATATACGCCGAGCGCGGTAAGCGCGATTCCCGCAAGCATGAACGATACAAGGATCTTCCCCGCCGTAAGGTCGGTAAAATTGATGATGATCTGCGCAATCGTGCAGATCAATCCGCCCACGACGAACGCTTTCAAAAACATCAGCGCAATTTCCAAAAATTCCATGTTTACCTCTCCAACACCACGGCGTGCGCTATGCAGGGAATGCTTTCGCCCTGTCCCGACGTGACCGTGGAAAGCAGCGCGCCCGTCGCCGCAAATAATATTTTATGAAACGCTCCCGCCATGAGTTTGGCGTGCAGATATGAATTGAGCACCACCGCGCTGCAGCCCGCGCCGCTTCCGCCCTGAAATTCGTCCTCGATGACGTTATAAATGATCTCGCCGCAATCCACGTGATTGGCTGCAACGTCAAGTCCCTTTTCCCAAGTCAGGTCTTTCAAAATACGGCTGCCCAACGCGCCGAGATCGCCCGTCACGATGAGATCGTAGTCCTCGGGACTTTCGCCCGTGTTGCGGAAATGCGTCAAGATCGTATCCGCCGCCGCGGGCGCCATCGCCGCGCCCATGTTGTTGACGTCGGTAATGCCGAAATCGACCACCTTTCCGAGCGTCGCGCAAGTAATCGCGATCCCGTCGTCCTTCACGTCTTTCTTCGCCGTCGCGGCATCCGCCACAAGCGCAGCCCCCGCGCCCGTCACCGTCCACTGCGACTGCGGCGGACGCGTCGTGCCGAGTTCGAGCGGATAACGGTATTGCCGCTCCGCCGACGCAAAATGGCTGCCCGTCGCTGCCACGACGCGATTGCAAAATCCGCCGTCGACAAACGCCGCCGCTACGGCAAGACTTTCCGCCATGGTTGAGCAGGCGCCGTATACGCCGAGAAACGGAACGGCAAGATCGCGCGCCGCAAAGCTTGCCGATATGATTTGATTGAGCAAATCGCCCGAGACGATCGCGTCGATATCGCTGCGTTTCAGCTCCGCGTTCGCAATCGCGCCGTCGATCACCGAGCGCAGCATTTTGCATTCGGCTTTTTCGTAAGTCGATTCCCCGTACATATCGTCGGACAGCGCGTTTTCCACGTAACGCCCGATGATCCCTTCGCATTCTTTCGTGCCTGCAACCGTGCTAACCGAAATGATCTGCGGTTTATTCCGAAAATAAATCGTCTGTTTCCCCATGATTCCTTAACAGTTTCTCTCTTTCCGGAAAAATTATACAAAAAAAAGACCTGCACGCAGCAAGCCTTTTTCGGGTTTATCATTTGTTACGACGAAGTTTTTTCCTTTTCTTTGCGGAATTTTTTCCTGATTTTTAACAATACGTTTTTGATATGGTGTCGGAAATCCCGATCGGTCAAGACGGCAAACACGCAGGGAACGACCGCTACGGCAACGGCGATACACCCGTTCACGAGCAGTTCTATCCATTCGCTTTGATAACTTTGCATACTGAAATGCAAAACGACCAAAGCCGCCGTAAATACGGCAATGTATACGTAATTACGGATATAATATTTTATCGGCTTATCGCCGAGAGCGTATTTATAAAGAACGTGCGGTTCCACGATATGGCAAATCGTTAAGTTCGTTACAATCGTCGCCACGATCACGCCGACGACGGCAAAATCCGCCCCGAAAAGATACTCGAATAAATAGACAAAACCGATCGACAGCCCTACGTTTAACAGCCCTTCAAACAACGGCTTCCATCTGTCGTTATAAAAAGTGCCCGTCGCATCGCGAAAGAGCATTACCGCCTGCCGCATAAACTGAATAAAATAATTAAGCGTAATAATAAACGAAACGCTTTTCACAAGCTCCAGCTCTTCGGTGCTTTTGAAACAGATATTAACGAGATTATCGATAATTCCGTAATAACCCAAAAAGAAAACCGTGCCGAGTATAAAGTTAAACGTATGAAAAAAGTTCAGATATTTTTTAACGGCGCCCTTATCCTCTTCCACGCACAAATGCCCGATCACCGATGTGAGCGGCGTAAAAAACAACGTCAACACGCCCGTTAATGCCGTAATGATTGTCGTATAATTTGTATATTTTCCGAGTATGACAATTCCGATAAACGCAGAGATAATAACGCTATCAGCCGTGTTTACAAGCATATTTCCGATCTTATGCATAAACATGGCTTTAACGTTCTTTGTTACTTCTTTCTTGGTTTCCGCATCAATCTTCTGTTTGTTCTTGATAATCGGATCATACTTTTTCCGCACAACGATTTCCGTCATGCCCCACTGTAACAACGCAGAAACGATTCTGCAAATAAGAAACCAAAAAAAAGATTTCGTATAGACTAAAACAACGATTTGCAATATAAATTGCAGCAGTTGACCCGAAGAAGATATGGTGGTCGTAATATAGTTATTTTTGTAAGCATTAAGTAAAGATGTTTTTGATGCAAATAAATAAGTTATTACAACCGAGACCAACATTAAGAAAAAAGTTAAATATAACTCGCTTTTTTCCAACACATAACCTTTTGCCAAAATTGGCAAAAATAACATAACGCCCAAACCTGCTATCGTGATTACCGCGCTGATAATTAAATACAACTTTGTAAAAAGCCCATATAGAGCAGATACTTTATCGAGTTCCCCTTTTACAATTGGTCGATACATACAAAAAGTTATCGCCGTTCCGATTCCAAGTTCTGTAACAGCCAAAAAATCGAGTATGCTGATATATAGCGAATTAAGACCGTTTATTTCGTTCCCGACGCACTGTATTAAATATCTTCTTACAAGCAAATTCCCTATCAATAAAAATATTTTGAATGTAACAGATACCGATACATTTAATAAACCATATTTTTTTGCCATGATTAACCTTTCTGTATATGAATGGTGTTATAATAAAATCGCCTCTAATAAAACCTTTGTTGCATACACCCAATTTAACTGAGCGGAAGCTCGAATCATTTTTTCCGACTGTAAAATAAACAAATCTTTATTTTCAACAAATTGCGACATACAATCAAACAGAGATTCAACATCATTCGGAACACAAAAAATACCGACCTCGCCATCGAATAATTGTTCTTTTAGCCCTCCCGTATCACTTGCAATAACGGGATTGCCATATTCGTAAGCGATAGGAATAACACCCGATTGGGTGGCATCGATGTATGGCAAAATGCAAACCGTATTTTCCTGTAAAAATATTTCCTTAATTACTTCATCCTCAATATATTTATTTATTAAGAACGCATTTTTCAAATTTGAAAATTCTTTTTCATACAGCGAAAAATCGCCGTTTCCCGCAATGGTCAATTTAGCGTTTAAGTTTAATTTTTCAACTTTTTGAAACGCTTTTATTAAAATATCAAGACCTTTATAGTTTGTTATTCTACCAAAAAATAAGAAATGAATCTCTTTGTTTTTATCAAAAAAAACTCTTTTTTCTCCGCCATAGTTCATTAGACAATGCGGCATATACAAAATTTTATCGGATAGCAAATTATATTCTTGTTCACAAATAGGAATAAATATTTTTGATAAAACGACAATAGCGTCCATTTTCCGAATCTGCTTTTTTTGCCTTTTTTTTCTATTTGATTTCTCATCCGAATGCGGGATTGGATCATGAACAAACAAAATCTGACGTTTCGCTTTCACATATCTTTTCAACAACTCGTTCCATCTATGAAAAAACGTGTAAAAAACAATATCGAATTCTATATTCAAAATCGAATGTAAATACTTTTTTCTTAATAATGTAAATTTGACGATATTGGTATATTTTTGAACTTTACCTTTCCATCCATTCCCTTTTTTATTTTCAATAAAACAAATTTTTTCTGAGGATAAGTTATCAATCCATTCGCTTTTATTATCTATGTCGGCGGGCAGAATAGCATATACGGAATAACCGTTCACAATCAAAGCTTTTGCTAATTGTAAAGAGAATACCGGACATGATTCATTCGGGTATAATGCGACAACTAAAATATTTCTCACTATGAAACCTCTTATATAAAATAGTAAGGTATTGTGCCCGTATAATCAAATAAATAACAAGCCACAAACCAGTATAACAACGGAACCGCAACGCATATCATATTGGAGACAAGTTTGCTTTCCTTTATGAAACTTTGCCCTGCCGTTGCAAACAAAGGCAAACAGACCGATGCATAAATCATAAAATACAACTGAATTCGTCCGAAGCTCGAAAAATAAGAAGAAAGATTAAACAACGCTAAAAAACTGCATGTAATCATAAATAGAAATCTTCCTATTACATCATTACGATTCTTATAAAGATTTATCGCCGTCATCAGCAACATAACCACAGCGATAAATAACCAACTCAAATTTACATCTCGTTGACCATATTCCTTATCAAATATTTCCCCATAATATTTATCAGGAATCAAACCCAAAGCATTTAATACATTCATTCCCAAATAAAAAATCTGGATACTGAATATGAAAAAAACCAGTAATAAAAACAATAAAACGATTCTCAAGATATTGTGTTTACTTTTAGCTATTAAATATAATAATACGATATACAAAAAAATCACCGACGCCTTATGAAACGTGCATGCAATTAAAAAAATAAAGATGCACCTGAAATACTCTTTTCTCAACAGCGACATCAAGCCATAAAATAATAACGCGCAAGTTATTATTTGCCGTACTTGATTTAACGAATTATTGTAAAACAAACAATAAAAAATAAACATAGCAGCCCATATCGGAACTTCTCGCGTTCCGACATGAACGTCGCACTTAATATATTTATTATATTTCACAATTCCGAAATAGATCGGCAGGATACAAAACAAGCTGTTAAACAAAAAGATTCCCCATAAACCGCCCGTAATTTTACTTGCAAAATATCCCATTAAAGCATATCCGTAATCCAAATGCATAAGGGCAAATTCCGCTTTCATATTAGCGAAAAGCTCGCTGATATTCTTTGATCTCATAGAACAAAGATACAGCGGTTTCATATAGGTTTCGACATCAATGCCCACCTTTTCATCTCGTAAGGTCGCCAACAAAATTGGAAACAACAAGGCAATACATGTCAGTATTTTTTTATTTAGTGAATTTATTTGTTTTTCCGCAAGATACAAAAAAATTGATGATAACGAAAAAACCAATAAATAAATCATATGATTTCCTCTATTAGTTGCAACCACTGGGAAATAATAATCGAACTCTCAAATCGTTTACCGCTTTCAAACGCATGAACAGAAAATTCTTTTATTTTTTCCTCATCGCTCATTAACCGATTGACATAAATGCAAAATTCATCTATTTGATTATTCTCAATTAAAAATCCGTTTTCTTCATGT
>CAJUGP010000001.1:100897-105320 GCA_910586365.1 uncultured Christensenella sp.
ATGTTCTATTATATCTTTGGGACCGGTATTGTAATCAAAAGAAATTATGGGTATTCCAAATGACTGCGCTTCTATCATCGTCATGGGCAGCCCCTCGAAACGCGACGTAGACAAATATATTTTTGCTTGTCTATAATAATCTTCGATTTTATTTGTTGAAGGTAAAATGCTTATATTTTCACAATTAGTATTTTTTATTATATCTTTCAGCCTTTGCTCTTCCTCTCCGCCGCCGACAATATATAATTTCCAATTCTTGTTGTTAATTTTACTCCAAATTTTGATCATCACGTCAAAACCTTTCTGATAGGTCAATCTTCCGACGCTTAAAATTACATTTTCTCTTTGGCTAAGATCAAGCTTTTCATTCTGATATGGCGAAGGATTAAAAATTCTTTTTATCCTTGCTTTCATACGCGGAAAAATACGTTGATAATTAGTTTTATCGGTATCCGTTAAAACAACAATGCAATCAGATTTTTTCGCAGCAAACTTTCTTCCGATTTTATTAAAACCGACGTTGGAAAAACTGTTAAAATGCTCCCATGTAATATTCTTAAAACCAAATTTTCGTTTTAAGTGCAATGTATAAATACTTAAAGACGCGAAAACATCGATAACCAAATCGATTTGGTGGGATTTATAAAATTTCTTCAATTCAGAATTTACACGAAAAAAAACTTTTTTATTATTAACATCCTCTTTATTTATCAATGTTATAAGATCAATGCGCGCATCTAAATCATAAAAACAATTATTTGCGCCGCATATACTTAATATCGTTACATGATATCCGCTCGCACATAAATTATTTGCCAAAATGGAAGTGACCCGTTCACTTCCCGCCGAACGGGAAATATTTTGAATAAAAAATACTATATTTTTCATGATTTATTTCCTTGAATCATACGCATCATTTTCCGTGCGAAATTTTGGAAATTAAACATTGCTTCTAATTTCTCACTGCATTCAATCGGCTCGGGCTCTTGGTTTAATTTTTCCGCCAAATCCTCTTCATCCGTAAAATATTTGACGGGAAAATCGGAATATATTTCCCGAAAAACTTCGATTTCCGAAATAATAGGCTGCGTTCCCAAATAAAGCGCTTCAAGCGGAGGGAGTCCGAAACCCTCGTAAACAGAGGGCTGTACCAAAAACTTCGCTCTTTGGATTTGCAAAAACAACGCTTCATTATCAAGCCTACCCATAAATTCCACGTTTGCATAATCGTTTTCGTTTAGCTCTAAACCGGTTAAAAATCCTTCGCGCTCCCCGATTATTTTTAATTTCAACGAAGAATTTTTGACTGTAGAAAATGCCCGAAGAAGAGTATGCAATCCTTTATGTCTTTTTATATTGCCGACGTAAACAACAGTATTTTCTTTCTCCGCATACATATGCGTGCGTTTATAATCTTTTATGTCTTTCGATAATCCGTTATAATTCACATAACATTTTTCCGCGTATTTAGGATAATAGTATTCGCATCGGGATTTAGTAAATTCCGAAACGCACGCCACTGATTGGGCTTTTTTCATTCCGCGTTTCAAAAGAAACTTTTTAATAAAATAATCTATTTTTCCGTTTACCGTTTCTTTTACGTCTAAAAAAATCAAATCGTGCATGACGATATGAACAGGCAGGGTGATACCGATCGGAATAATAAAGTTCGGAATGATGATCGCATCGCATTCGTGATTTATTCTTTTTTTGTTAAACCGCAACAACCCTTTTTTCGTAAACGGGTTGCTGTCGTCCGCAAGCACGACCGCATCATGATATTTTTGTAATTTTGAAAGTTTCCCGATCAAATAAAAAGTATTCTGCGAATAATCCAAATTCTCGATGATCCCTTCGCAGACCCTACCGATCCCTGACATTCCCAAATATCTGCAATCGATTGCGATTTTCATTGTTCAACAATATCCTTATTTTTGCACGTAAGAAAGTATATATTTTTTGATCGTATTCAATACGTCATTTGCCGTTTGTAAGTCCGGCCCTTTCACGCCGAAATAAAACTTTATTTTCGGCTCCGTACCCGAAGGCCGCACGCAAAACCAACCGTTATTTTCCAATTCAAAATATAAAACGTTGCTTTTCGGCAAATCGATGATTTGCTTACTTGCGTTCGCAAAATCCATGCGGACGCCGCATTCATAATCACGGAAAGCAAGAACTTTTATTTTGCCTATATTTTTAGGCGGACAGCCGCGCAATTCGTTCATAATCTTGTTGATGCGTTGCAGCCCGTCCACCCCTTCTAACGTTACGCTTTGCAAGTCCTCAACATAATACCCGTATTTACGGTAAATGTTTTGCATTTGATCCCAAAGCGTTAAACCTTTCGATTTATAATAAGCCGCAGCTTCGCACAAAATCATCACCGCGGCAACAGCGTCTTTATCGCGCGCATACGTTCCCGCAAGACAACCGTAACTCTCTTCAAAACCGAATTCAAATTCATAAGCATTGGTTTTATGATCGAGTACGCCGCCGTTTTTGTTTTTTGCTTGCTCAAATATTTCGATCTGCTCGCCGATATACTTAAAGCCCGTTAAAACTTCGATCACCGTTAAACCGTAAGCGGCTGCAATATCGAACGCTATTTTTGAAGATACGATCGTGGTAATTACCGCGCCGTTTCTGCGAACGGTCGGCAACAACCCTTTCATGTCTTTCTGCGACAAAATATATTCTGCAATCAGAGCGCCGCTCATATTACCCGTAAACGGAATATATTCCGCCGTTTTGGCATCTTTTACGTATATCCCGAGTCTGTCGGCGTCAGAATCGGTAGCAAGTACTATTTCGGCATCCTTTTCCCGTGCGAGGGCAAGCGCATAGGTAAACGCCTTGGGTTCCTCGGGATTCGGGAATTCCAAGGTCGGAAAATTGCCGTCCGGCTGTTCCTGTTCTGGTACAACCCATACCTGTTCAAATCCAAGATCATGCAGAATTCTGCGGACGGGAATATTTCCCGTGCCGTTCAGAGGCGTATAAACGATTTTTATATCTTTCGCATACCGCTTAACCGTATCCGAATTCAAAATCAGACTTTTAAGCGCACCGTCATATTTATTGTCGATTTCTTTCCCGATTAAACAAATCAGACCGCTTTTAAGCGCTTCTTCCTTCCCGATACGTTTGATCGCAGCGTAATCTTTCACGTTTTTGATCTCCGCAAGGATCAGCTTATCATACGGCGCAACGATCTGACCGCCATCCGACCAATATACCTTATAACCGTTATATTGCGGAGGATTATGACTTGCGGTGATCACAATGCCCGCCGTCGCTTCGAGTTCGCGCACTGCAAACGATAGCTCCGGCGTCGGTCTTAACGATTCAAACAGAAAGCATTTTATTCCGTTCGCCGCAAAGATCAATGCCGAGCCGACCGCAAATTCATAAGACATTTTTCTGCTGTCGTAAGCGATCACAACGCTTCCGCTTTCGGTACGGCTCTTTATAAAATTTGCTAACCCTTGGGTCGCTTTTCCAACCGTATAATCGTTCATGCGGTTCGTCCCTGCTCCGACTACGCCGCGTAAGCCGCCCGTCCCAAACGAAAGTTCTTTATAAAAACGATCCTCGATTTCTTTTTCGTCGCACAAAGAAAGCAACTCTTCCCGCGTAGCGCGATCAAAAACAGGACTATTACACCATTTTTGATATTCTTCCCGATAATTCATCAGAGCAAATCCTCCCGCCCTTTTTTCTTTAAGGCGTCAACCACTTTTTTAACGTCTTGCGCATTTTCTTTTGAACAAACCAAAACAGCGTCGGGCGTTTCCACAACCACCAAATTCTTCGCTCCGACGACCGAAACCAATCTGCCCGAGGAATAAATCGTAGAGTTTTCCGTATCAAACGCCATAACGTTTCCCAAAGCAATGTTTCCGTTGTCGTCCGGCTCGTGCAAAACCCCGAAAGTATCCCAACTGCCGACGTCGTTCCAACCGAACTCACCCGGCACGACCATGATATCGTTGCACTTTTCCATGATGCCGTAATCAACGGATATAGAAGGTATTAAAGGATAGATGTTTTCGATGACTTCTTTTTCATCGTCGCGCCCGAAGGATTCTGCCAACTGTTGAAGGCAATGGTAGACGTCCGGTAAAAACTCTTCGTATTTTTGCAAAATCGTTGATGCTTTCCAAACGAAAATGCCGCTATTCCAAACAAAATTACCGCTTTTGAAATACTTTTTCGCAAGCTTTATATTCGGTTTTTCAACAAAACGGAGAACTTTTTTAACTTGATCGGCTGATTCTTCGTAATTGATATACCCGTAACCCGTTGACGGATAGGTCGGCGTGATGCCGATCGTGACCAGTTTATCGGTATCGCGCACGGTTTTGATGGCTGTTCTTAGAATATTTGCAAACGTTTCGCTGTCTTTAATGTAGGCATCGGA
>CAJUGP010000001.1:105330-144896 GCA_910586365.1 uncultured Christensenella sp.
GGCATCGGACGGCGTGATCACCATGATCCCGTCGCCATACTTTCTCATGATTTCGATCGCGGCATATCCGATACAGGGCGCCGTGTTCCGTGCGGCTGATTCCACGAGAACATGGTCTTCCTTGATTCTCCTGTCAACGATTTGCATCAATTTATCTTTTTGTACGGCATTCGTTACGATAAAAATATCTTTATAGGTTGCAACGCGCGACAATCTCTCGATCGCCTCGTTTACCATAACGTTATTGCCGCTTAAATTCAAAAGCTGTTTGGGAGTTTCTTTTCTGGAAAGCGGCCAAAAACGCGTTCCGCCGCCGCCTGCCATGATAACGCCGTATGTTTTCATTGCCCGTCTCCTTCCGCAAACAAGTCAGACAAGACTTGTCTGATTTTCTTGTCGAAAATCTCTTGCGTGAAGAACCGATTCACGCGCTCTTTGGCTGCGCGCCCCAATTTTAAGCGATATTCAACGTCTTCCGATAGTTTTACCATAGCATTCGCATATTGCTCGACATTCGCGTTTTCTACTTCGATGCCGGTAACGCCGTCTAACGAAACGTAATTGACCCCGCTTCCTTGTATCGTAAAGGTAAGAGCGGGCTTTTCATAACACATTGCTTCCGCAAGCGCAATCCCGAACGCTTCGTTTTTTGTAACCGAAGGAAAACAAAAAATATCGCAAGCAAGCAAATAAGCACGCAGGCTTTCGTGATCGATTTTCCCCAAAAATACGATTTTATTATCCTCTTTGGCAAGACGCTTCAACGAAGGCGTTAATTCCCCCTCTCCCGCAATAAAAATTTGGAAGCGATCATCGAGCAGACGGCTTGCTTTTATAAGGTACTCCGTACCTTTGTAAGGCACGTGTCTGCCTATGGCAAGACAAATCGTTTTTCCCTCGTTTTCTTTTCGGATCTCTTCCGCCGCGGCAAGAATACTATCGTCTAAATCCAAATGACGGTTGTTCACGCAGCAGGAAACGACCTCGCATTTTGAACGAAACGCGCGCAAAAATTTGCTACCTTCAATATAATTCGGGCTGGTAGACAAAACTTTATCGGCTTTTGTCAATAATCTTCGCGTTTGTTTACCGAAAAACTTGCCTAAAATTTTTTGTTTGGTGATATCCAAATGCCAATATAAAATCAATTTCACATTCGGGTATTTTTTCAATATTTTGAGCAAGTAACGCGCGGCAAACGGATTCGGATAATGAAAGATCACCGCATCCGGCTTAAACTCCGCCATCATCCTTTTTAATAATTTATAATACGAAAAGGAAAGCGATTGAGAGGAAATTTTCGCAAAACAACCCGCACGCACGACTTCTACGCCGTCGATCGAATCGGTTTTGTCGCCTTTTTCATGATTAAAACAAAAAACCTTGACTTCGTGATCCTTCCGTAACGCATCCGAACAATCTTGTGCGACTTGTTCGATACCGCCGATTTGCGGATAATAATAATTTGATATTTGTAATATTTTCATAATTTATTGAATAGGCTTCCACCAATTTTCATGATCGAGATACCATCGTATCGTCTTTTGGATCCCGTCCGCAAACTTGGTTTTGGGTTTCCAACCCAACTCTTCTTTTATTTTCGTCGGATCGATCGCATAACGTAAGTCGTGTCCCTTTCTGTCTGTAACAAACGTAATCAAACTTTCGGGTTTGCCCAATTCTTTACAAATAAGTTTTACGACGTCGATATTGCGCATCTCGCTTTGAGCGCCTACGTTGTATACCTCGCCCACACGCCCTTTTCGAACAATCAGATCTATCGCTCTGCAATGATCTTCCACATACAGCCAATCGCGCACATTCAATCCCTCGCCGTAAACGGGCAACGCTTTATCGTTCAGCGCACGAACGATCATGAGCGGAATGAGCTTTTCGGCTAACTGATACGCTCCGTAATTGTTGGAACTGCGCGAAATCGTAACAGGCAAACCGTACGTTCTGTAATAAGAGAGCGCAAGCAGATCCGCAGCCGCTTTGGAACTGCTGTACGGACTGCTCGTGCGCAACGGCGAATTTTCCGTAAAAAACAAATCGGGACGATCGAGCGGCAGATCGCCGTAAACTTCATCCGTCGAAATTTGATGGAATCGTTTTACTTGATATATCCGACACGCATCCATTAGCACCGCAGTTCCCAAAATGTTGGTTTGCAGAAAAACGGCAGGATTTTCAATGCTTCTGTCCACATGGCTTTCCGCGGCAAAATTTACGACGATATCGGGCTTTTCCGCCTCGAACAAAGCGTATATTTTTTCACGGTTACAAATATCCTCTTTTACGAAAGCAAAGCGGCGATCACCCGTCGCCCGTTCGAGCGTAGAGAGATTTCCCGCATACGTAAGCTTGTCCAAACAAACGATGCGATCGTTCGGATGCTCGCGCAACATATAATAAATAAAATTGCTTCCGATAAAACCGGCGCCACCGGTCACGAGAACGGTCATCGGCAGACCTCGAAACATTTGCTATCATTATAACATTAAGCCTAACAAAAAGCAACTATCACGCATAATTTGTCATAAAAAAAGCATAACATTTTAACTAAATTATAACAAAACCGATTTTCTAAATAAAAAAAGACTTGCAAAACACAAGTCTTTTCGTCTTATTTTTTGATTTACCTAACATTGAGACGTTATTGATTCAATTCGCCGATAAAGTCGTTCAGCGACAAAACGCCTTTGGAGAGCATGAACAACTTATCGTTATAATCGTCGACCGTGCAGACGGCGCAGTTCACCATATCCTGCAGCATTTTGGGAGAAATCAAGCTTCCGCGGAAGCTCGACGTCTGACGGAACGACGTTTCCCCGTCCGAAAGGTCGTAATCGAAGCTCCCTTCCGCCAATTTGTAATTGATCTGCGACGTGGCAATCGCGCCTTCGACGCGCGTTTCCTTGGGAAAATTGAAAGGCAAAAAGGACAAGAGCCGTATCAACTGACGCTCTTCGTCGATGAGGACGATAAAATTCATGGCTAAATCGTCGCCCCGTACGGAAAAATCCACGCGCATTTTTTCATCGTCCCGCTCATACTTCCATTCCATGCTGTCGAGCGCGGTCAAAAGCGTTTTGTATGCCGAACGGGCATCCTTCTGTTTTTTAACGTCGTCCATAATACACCCCCTCACTCAATAAATTTGACGATCTCGTCAAACGACATATCCGTTTCCGACACGGCTAAAAATTTATCGTTGTATTCGTCGATCGTATTGCACGAAACGTACAGCATATATTCGAGCAGTTCCCGATCGACGATGCTCTCGACAAAGCTCGAAGTAAGCCGAAACAACAGATTTCCCGTAAGGAAATCGTAATCGAAACTGCCGTCGATCAAGCCGTGATTCGCAAGCGCGACCGCAACCGCGACCGACGCGCGCCGATCCTCGGAAATTTCAAACGGCATCGGCGACGTCAGCATGACGAACTGCCGTTCCGCGTCGACAGCCATGCGGATCGGGATTGACAGATCGTCCCCCTTTGCCGAGCATAAAATACTCAGTTTTTCCTCGTTTTTCTCGTAATGCCAATCGTTCTCGTCAAGCATGGCGCACAAAGCCCGATAGGTCGCCTCCGCGCGCTTTTTTTCTTTTTCGTCCGCCATATCATACCTCCGCTTATTTTATTTCGTCAAAATCCCAATCTGGATTTTTTCTTTTCGCTGAACGCAAATTCCTTGTCGACCGTGGAGCGTTCAAAATCGTCTTTCGTGATCCGCACTTCCTTCACCTTGGCAAGCTGACAGCGCATCGCCGCTTTCGCCCAGGTACGCTCGAACAGGTTGCGCACGAATCGCGCGTTCGCAAACTCCTTCGACGAAACGACCTCTTCGGGAATGCCGTTAAAGTAGTTCCGCACGGCGTTTTCGACGCTTTTATCGTATTTGAACTTCTTTTTCAGCATCGAAAGATAGATATCGCCGAGCTGGGCATGCGTGAAATTGGGAAATTCGATCGCATAAGGCATACGGCTCTTCAAGCCCAAATTGCCTTCCATGAGCGTTTCCATATCGTCGGAATATCCCGCCATGATGACGACGAAATCCGAGCGGTGGTTTTCCATTTCGGCGATGAGCGTATCGAGCGCCTCTCTGCCGTAATCGCGGCTGTCATGATCGCCGCGGAAGAGCGAATACGCTTCGTCGATAAACAGCACCGAGCCGTACGCGTCGCGGCAGATGCTCGCCGTCTTGGGCGCCGTTTCCCCGATATACCGCCCGCAAAAATCGCGCCCTGCGTATTCGTAAAAATTTCCCACGCGCAGCACGCCGCGTTCCTTTAAGATTTTGCCGATGATGCGCGCCACCGTCGTTTTGCCCGTGCCGGGGTTTCCCAAAAACCGCATGTGAATGCACGGACGGTCCTCTTTGCTTTTCAGCGCAAGCTCGATCTGCGCGATGATCTCCTCGATGCGTTCTTTGATCGATTCGCTGCCGATGAGCTGATCGAGCATCTGCGTGCCGCTCAGCTCCTCTCCGCCGCACGCCACGAGCGTTTTGGCGTCTTTCTTACCGATAATCTTATCGCCGCCGTTTCGGCGCGCATTGTCGAGATGCTTGCGGTACAACAGCTCCCGCACCACCTTCTGCACGGTGTTCAGCCCGTAAAATTTGCCGTCGCTCTTCTCTTCGGAAATGCGCCGATGAAAATATTCCCACGCGCCCTCCTTGACGGAAAAGCCGTACGTTGCGATCCGATCCTGCGCGTAACGGCGGATCTCCTCTTTCGTCATGGGCGGAAACGTGACGATGCGCACGTTGATCAAATCGAACAGCGAAAAACGGATGCTTTCGATCACGTCTTTTTCCACGAACGGGATACGAAATATTATGACGAATTTATCCATCGCATTCTCGACGGCACGTAAAAATTCTTTGAAATAGCGATTTTCCGTATCGTTCATCCATTCGCTGATGTCGATGCAAAGCACGTTGACGCAATTTTTTACGCCGTTGCGCAAAATGCGCATCACGTCCTCGAACGGTTCAAAACTGTCTTTGACGGCGGGAAGCGTTTCCTCGTAGACCTTGGGCCGAAGGCGGGAAAACGCGGCGGACACGTTCCGTTCCGCCCCTTGCGATGCGGGGCGCGTAAGACCGAGCGCCGCGATCAAATCGCTCAACGCGTTCAGATATGTGGAAAGCCCGAACCCGTCGTTAATCGCAAACAGATAACTTTGATACGTAAACAGATCGAAACAGCCGTTTTTTATGATCTCGGGCGCGATTTCGCACAGTTCGCGCGCAAGCAGTTTTAACTCGTCCGCGCCGATGAGCGCGTCGATTTGCCGCATGACCGTTTCTTTATCGGGCAATTCTTTTTCCGAAAATTCCGAAAAAAGCGCGTCGCCTTCCTCGTCGTCCTCTTCTTGTGCTTCCGCAGCCGCGGCGGCGAGTTCCTCGTCCGAAGCAATCTCTTCGCACGTCATGACCGTGAGGAGTACGACCTTGCGCAAATCCTCGTTCGGGTAACGGTTTGCAAGAATCTCGTATATTCGTTTTTGTACTTTTTCCGCGTCGCCGTCGAACGTGACGTTGCAAGCCGTGAACGAATCGCTCGCAGCGTCAAGCCCTTCCGCTTTCAGCGTCGCGGCAAGAAAATCGGCGGGCAGTACCGCGTCGTCTTTGTGCGATAAGATCCAATCGCAGTCAAACTCGATCACAATTCTCGTCATAAGTTATATCCTTTTTGTTACTCCGTATTATTCTATCACAATTTATTTTGATTGGCAAGAACAAGAGCATATTTTATTTCACCTAATTTTCAATCTATTTTTAACGAATTTCTTGCAACGGACATTCATAATATGGTAAAATAGAAACGTTAAGATAAAACAAAAAAGGAGTTGCCATGAAAAAAAGCAGACTGTTTGCAGGACTTGTCATGCTGATCTGTTTCGTATGCGCGTTTTCGGGATGCGCGTTTGAAAAATATATCGTGAACGTTTCCTACGAAACGACGAATAACGGAACGATCGCCACCTATACGTATTCCGACGGATCGACTTCGCAGCACAGAATCGAAACGGGCAAAGACGGGATCGACGGAAAAGACGGGCAGAACGTTACCGCGCAATCGGTTTACGAGCAATGGCTCGAAAAAAACGGTCTGACCGATACAACCGAAAATTACAACGCCTTTCTCGCCTCGCTCGACCTCGATCTGACGGCTGACAACGCCGCAACCGTGCAAAGCACCCTTCATTCGGTCGCAACGCTCTACTGCGAATATATTTACAGCCAGTCATCGGGCTACCGTAAACAGTACGCCGCCGCCATGAGCATCGGCACGGCGTTTATCTACGACATCGAAGAACAGAAAAACGGCTACACCTATCTCGTGACGAACGCGCACGTCGTTTATTGCGACAAAGCGGATAAAACCGCGAACGGCAACAGCTATTACCCCAAAAACATTCACTGTTTCCTTTACGGCAGCTTCGACCATAATACGGCTTACGGCAATTCGGGAAAAACCGATCCCACGTATCAATACGCTATCCCGCAATACAGCTCCTACGCTGTGCAGTGCGAGCTTGTGGGCGCGTGTCTGAGCGCCGATCTTGCCGTCGTGCGGGCGAAAACTTCCGATTTGAAAGCGATCAACCCCGATATCGAGGAAGTTACGCTTGCCGACACCTATTACGCGGGGCAGAGCGTTTACACCGTAGGCAACACCGAGGCGCACGGATTTTCCGCCACGCAGGGCATCATCTCGGTTGATAACGAAAATATCACCCTTGCGATCGATAACACCGAACGCAGTTACCGTTCGCTGCGATTCGACGGATTTATCTACGAAGGCAATTCGGGCGGCGCGCTCTTCAACGCGCGCGGGCAGGTCGTGGGCGTCGTGAACGCGGGCGACGCAACGTTCAGCAATATGAATTATGCCATTCCGCTTGAAATTTTCCGCGCCGTCGTGCCCAACCTCATCGACAATTACAACGGAACGACGCCCTCTTCGGTCAAAACGGCGCAGTTGGGCGTGAACGTCGAAATAGGAAATGCGCGCTACGTTTACGACGCCGCGGCGGGCTACGGCAAGATCCGCGAAAGCGTTACGGTAACCAACGTCACTTCCAATTCGCTCGCCGCCCGCATGGGGATCGCGCAAAACGACCGCATTACGGCGTTGATCATCGACGGAACGCGGCACGACGTTCTCCGCTCGTTCGCCATTTCCGACGCTCTTTACTGCCTGCGCGACGGCAGCACGCTGCAAGTCGAGGTAGTCCGAAACGGCAATACGCAAACGTTGCAGTGCACTGTATCCGCCGCCGACCTGAAAACCGCGGCATAACAAAAAAACTCTTGGAGAAATCCAAGAGTTTTTTTATTCTTCCCCGTCGGTATACTTTTCGATATACGTTTCCGTTCCCGCAAGCTCGGTTTTTACATACCATTCTTTTTTCTTCAAAAAGTACGGACGTTTCCGAAACATGTAAACCCCCTTTTTTATCTCTTTTCCCGCACCGTTCCCGCACGGTAGGCTTCGAGCAGCGCGGTCAGCTCCGCAACGTTTTCTTCCATGCGTTTGCCGTTATCGGTATCGCGGATCGAAAGGCGTCTATCGGACAGCTGCACGACTTCGGTCACGGAATGAATGTCGCTCTCGGTTTTCACCGCTTCTTCCGCCGAACGGAAGGGATCGTGCGCCACGAGCCGCATGCCGTAGGAATTGTAGACGAGCGTATAGCCCGCAATCCCCGTTTCGCGCTGATACGGGCGCGACATGCCCCCGTCGATCATGAGCAGTTTGCCGCCGCAGCGCACGGGCTTTTCGCCGTCTTTCAGATGCACGGGCATATGTCCGTTGATGACGTGCGTCATAGGCGACGCAGGATCGAGCCCGAATTCGCGCAGAATCGAACCGATCACGCGCGCGTCGTCGAGATAGCGGTAATACGCGTTTTTCTCCTCGGCACAGCAAGCGCCGTCGCCGACAAAATACCGCTCAAACGTGGTCATCTTTTCTTTGCCGTACAAGGGCGAATTTTCGTTCGCCCACAGAAAATACATGGCGTCCTGCCCTTCCGCGCGCTCCGTTTCGTCGGCGGAAAAATATCCTTTGCGCACAAGCGCGTCGAGCTTATCGAAGAGCGCTTTGCCGCGGTACTCGCCGCCGCCGATTTTCACACTCTTGAACGAGCCGTCCTCGCACAGCGGCACGCAGCCGTGATACAGCAGATTACCGTTGAAGGTGCGGTACATGCCGCCGCGCATGAAGAGGTCGCTCACGTGCCGTTGCAGCTTTTCGCTGCCGAGGAAACAGGCGCGCAGCTTTTCCATGACGAGCGCTTCGCCCGCGGAAAGCGCGTACGGGTCGCGCGCGTCGATTGTGGGAAAATGCCCGTCGCGCAGCGGATACACCGTTTTGTCAATCGTGACGACGCCCCGTTCTTTGTCGATTTTATCGAGCAAAAGCCTGTTTTGCATGCCGTATTCGGGGCGGCGGAGCAAAAGCTGCCCTTCGAGCTTGAATAAAATTACGGTGATCGCTTTATGGATCTTCCGATCCATGTCGCCGTCGTAGGGATCGTAGCTCTGCGAACCGTTTATTTCAAAGCATTCGCACCGATCGCCCGCGTACGCTTCGAGCGCGAAACGGGCAAGCGGCAGAAGATTGATGCCGTAACCGCTTTCGAGCGTGTTGAAATTGCCGTACTTTACCGAAATACGCACGACCGAGGCGATGCAGGCGAGCGAGCCGCACGCCGCGCCCATCCAACAGACGTCGTGGTTTCCCCAAACGAAATCGACGTTGGAATACCCTGCAAGCGTATCGAGAATAACGTGCGCCCCCGGTCCGCGGTCGTACAGATCGCCCAAGATATGAATACGTTCGACGGCAAGCCGCCGGATCACGTTGCAGAATGCGATAACAAAATGCTTGGCGCGCTTCGTGGAAATGATCGCGCTGATAATGCCGTTATAATACGCCTCTTTGTCCTGCACTTCTTCCTTTTCGCTAAGCAGCTCTTCGATGACGTAAGCGTAGTCCTTCGGCAGCATTTTGCGCACGCGCGAACGGGTATATTTGGACGCGATACGGCGGTTGACGCGTACCAAACGGTAAATCGTCGTTCTGTACCAATCGTCGCGTTCCTCGTCCGTCGCGGTGAGCTGCGAAAGCTTTTGCTCGGGATAATAGACGAGCGTGGCAAGCTCCTTTTTCTCCTTGCGCGTAAGCGTGCCCCGAAATTCTTCTTCGATCTTTTTGGCGATCGACCCCGAACCGTTTTTCAGAATATGTAAAAACGGCTCGTATTCGCCGTGAATATCGGTGATGAAATGCTCGGTCCCCTTCGGCAAATTGAGAATGGACGAAAGATTGATGATCTCGCGCGCCGCGTCGTTCGCCGTGGGGAACTGCTCGGAAAGCCGTTCGAGATATTTTAAGTCGCGTTCGTTTTGTTTCATATTTCTCCGTGAAAGTCAGCGCAGCGGAATGCTCGGGCAGGCGTTTAAGGAAAGCGGCGAAAAGTTGCCCGCGCGGTATTGGATCAGCCCTTCGCAGGCGATCATGGCGGCGTTGTCGGTACAGCGGTTTTTGGCGGGAAGAACGAGTTTCAGCCCCGCGTTTTCGCACGCTTGCGTCAGCTTTTCGCGCAGATATCCGTTTGCGACGACGCCGCCGCCCGCCGTCACGACCTTCACGCCCTTTTCGCGCGCGCCTTCCGCGACTTTCTGCGCCAGAATATCGAGGGCGGCATGCTGAAAGGACGCGGCAAGATCGGCTCGGCTCCACTCCTCGCCCTTCTGTTCCTTGGTGTGCACGTAGTTGATCACGGCGGTTTTTAAGCCGCTGTACGAAAAATCGTAGCCGCCCGCCCCTTTCAGCATTTTGGGCAGCGGAATGACGGGCTGCCCCTCGCGCGCAAGCCTTTCCACGTGCGGACCGCCCGGATACGGCAGCGACAGGACGCGCGCAACCTTGTCGAACGCCTCGCCCACGGCGTCGTCGCGCGTGCCGCCGAGCACTTCGTATTCGGTTTCGCTTTTGCAATATAAAATCGCCGTATGTCCGCCGCTCGCCAACAGCGAAAGAAAGGGCGGCGCCAACGCGTCGTCCTCTAAATAACAGGCGGCAAGATGCCCGCGGATATGATTTACTCCGATGAGCGGAATATTCAGCCCGTAAGCAAGACCTTTCGCAAAGGAAAGCCCCACGAGGAGCGCGCCCAACAGTCCCGCGCCGTAGGTGACGGCAACGGCGGAAAGCTCCTCTTTTTTCACTCCTGCCCGATCGAGCGCGCGCTGCACGACAAGGTCGACGGCGTCGGTATGAGCGCGCGAGGCAAGCTCGGGCACGACGCCGCCGAACTGCGCCTGCAAAGTCGCCGAAGAAATGATTTCGTCGGATAAAAGCCGTCTGCCGCGAATCACCGCGGCAGCCGTTTCGTCACAAGAGGATTCAATTCCAAGAATAAGAGGTTCAACCATATAAATTAGATATAACTTAACGATCAGCTTTTTTTCAAATAATCGATAATAAAGCCCTGCAAGTCGCCGTCCATGACCGCCTGCACGTCGCCCACCTCGTATCCCGTGCGGTGGTCTTTTACGAGCGTATACGGGCAGAACACGTACGAACGGATCTGCGAACCCCATTCGATTTTTTTGATTTCGCCCTTTAACGCCGCTTCGTCTGCAAGGCGCTGTTCGATCTGCTTTTCCAAAAGCTTGGAGCGCAGATATTTGAACGCCATTTCTTTATTCTGCAACTGCGAACGCTCGTTTTGGCAGGTTACGACGATACCCGTCGGAAAATGCGTGATGCGGATCGCTGTTTCGGTTTTATTGACCTTTTGCCCGCCCGCGCCCGAGGAACGGTATACGTCGATACGGATGTCCTCGTCTTTGATTTCGATTTCATCGTCGTCGCCTGCTTCGGGCATGACTTCGAGAGAGGCAAACGAAGTCTGGCGGCGTTTGTTCGCGTCGAACGGCGAAATGCGCACAAGGCGGTGCACGCCGATTTCGGCTTTTAAGTATCCGTACGCGTTTTCGCCCTCGATCTTGAAATCCACCGATTTCAGACCCGCGCTGTCGCCCGCAAGACGGTCGATCTCCGTCACTTTGAATCCGTTCTGCTCGGCGTAACGGCAATACATGCGGTAGAGCATTTGGCACCAATCGCACGCCTCGGTGCCGCCCGCACCCGCATGCAGCGCCAAAAGCGCGTTGGAATTATCGTATTTTCCGCGCAAAAGCGCGCGGATACGCATTTCCTCGATGTCCTTTTCCGCCGCCGTCATCATCTTTTCCAACTCGGAAACAAGCTCTTCTTCCTCGGTTTCCTCGATCAGATCGACGATCTCGCTTGCGTCGTCGAGCGCCTTGCGCCCCTTTGCATACGAAGCGATTTTCCCTTCGATCGCGGAAATTTCGCGCCCGATCTTGGTCGAGCGCTCCAAATCCTGCCAAACCTCGGGCTTTTCCTGTTCGGCTTTCAGTTCGCTCAGCCGCGCGGAAATATTGTCGATATCGAGGGCGTATTTCGCCTCGCCGAGCGTTTCTTCAAGCGCTTTTATTTTTAATCTGTAGTCGTCTGCTTTGAACATAATTTCTTAAATATTTTTGCGCGAGGCTCACCCCTCGCGCTAATGTCGGAAATCGACGCTTTCACGACCAAAACACTAACGGGATTTCTTTTCATTACGATGCGCCTTCCACGATTTCGCGCAAGCGATGAGCGTAAATCGAAGTCGCCGCTTTGCGGCGGCAAGGCGCAGGGAAAAGAAATTCGTTAAAACGGTTTCCCGCAGCACTTTTTATATTTTAAGCCGCTGCCGCAGGGGCAAAGATCGTTGGGACCCGGTTTCTTGCTTTTTTTCATGGTCGCGGGGTTGTACGCCGAATCGCCGCTCGTCTTTAAGCTGTCAACGTCCACGTCCTTGGGCACGTCGGCGTTTTCGACTTGAGCGTCCACCGCGCCGCCCGCGGGCTGCGCTTCTTCCTGCGCGGACGTATTTTCGGGCGCTTTCTGCTGCGGTGCCGCCTGCTGCGCGCGCGGTCCCGTGGGGAAGATGCGCTGCACCTGACGCGGTTCGGCTTTGATCTGACATTTCAAAAGCAGACGGATCGTACGCTCCTGGATCAGCTCGATCATCTCGTCGAACATGGCAAACCCTTCCTGCTTGTACGCTATCACAGGATCGGTCTGTCCGCCGTAAGCGCGCAGACGGATTCCCTTGCGGAGCTGGTCCATCGCGTCGATATGGTCGATCCAATAATTATTGACGTGCGACAGGAGAATATCGCGTTCGATCTTGCCGAAATCAAGCCCCGGAATTTCTTCCTGCACGCGGGCGATTTTCTCCTCGTAGCAAGCCGTCGTTTTTTCGGTGATCTTTTTGAGCGCCGTTTCGTACTCCCACTTTTCGAGCTTTTCGCGGGTGACGAAAGCCGTTCCCTCGGGAATAAGGTGGCGTTCGAGCGCGGCGTTCAAATCGTCCTCACTCCATTTTTCGGGCGCGTCGTCCACGTTCACCGCATTCTTAATCACGCCCGCCACGAAATCGGGGATATACTTCAACACCTGATCGTGCACGCTTTCGCCGCGAATGACCTTCATGCGCTCGGCATACATGATCGTGCGCTGCGTGTTCATAACGTCGTCGTACTGCAAGACGTTTTTACGGATACCGAAGTTTCTGCCCTCGATTTGTTTCTGCGCGTACTCGACAAGGTTGGTCAGCATTTTGGATTCGAGACACTCTTCGTCGCCCAAGCCCGCCATCGCCCATTTTTTCATGCGTTCGCCGCCGAAGCGCACCATCAAATCGTCCTCGACGGAGAGGAAGAAGATCGAAGTACCGACGTCGCCCTGCCGTCCCGAACGGCCGCGCAGCTGATTGTCGATACGGCGCGACTCGTGCCGCTCCGTGCCGATAATGCAAAGTCCGCCCGCCTCGATGACGCGCTTTTTCTCTTCGTCGGTTTTTTCTTTATACGATTTATAAAGCGAATTGTAGCGTTCGCGCACTTTAAGCGTTTCTTCGTCGGCGTCGGCGTAGCTCGTCGCAAGCTCGATCTGCTCGTGCTCGATCCCTTCTTCGCGCAGCCGTTTTTTGGAGAGATATTCCGCGTTGCCGCCCAAAAGAATATCGGTACCGCGCCCCGCCATGTTGGTGGCGATCGTCACCGCGCCCAATCTGCCCGCCTGCGCCACGATTTCCGCTTCGCGTTCGTGGTTCTTCGCGTTAAGAATGTTGTGCTGCACGCCGTTGCGGATCAAAAGACGCGAAAGCTCTTCCGATTTATCGACCGAAACCGTACCCACGAGAATGGGCTGCCCTTTTTCGTGGCGTTCGACGATCTCGCGCACGATCGCCTTTTTCTTCGCTTCTTCGGAAGCGTAAATACGGTCGCGCATATCGTTGCGCTGCACGGGAAGGTTGGTGGGGATCTCCACGACGTCGAGCGAATAGATCGTGCGGAATTCGCCTTCTTCGGTTTTCGCCGTACCCGTCATACCCGAAAGCTTTTTGTAAAGTCGGAAGTAATTTTGGAAGGTAATGGTCGCGTAGGTCTTATTCTCCTCGCGCACCTTGACGCCTTCTTTCGCCTCGATGGCTTGATGCAAGCCGTCGGAGTAGCGGCGCCCGATCATAAGACGACCCGTAAATTCGTCGACGATGACGATTTCGCCGTCGTTGATGATATATTCCTCGTTGAGCGCGAACAGGTGATGCGCTTTGAGCGCCTGCTGAATGTGGTGGTTGAGGGACGCGTGCGCCACGTCGGCAATGTTTTCGACGCCGAAGAATCTTTCGGCTTTTTCCGCGCCGAATTCGGTCAGCTCAACCTGCTTGTCTCGCCGTTCGATAACGAAATCCCAATTCAGCTCTTCCGCCTTTGCGATCTTCTGCGCACTCGAATCGCCCTTCTTCTTTCTGCGGCTGTTCTCTTCTGCGTCTTTCAAATCGTCGTCGAACCCGCCCTTCAAGGTGCGGACGAATTTATCGACGCGTACGTACAAATCGGACGATTGGTTGCCCCTGCCCGAAATAATGAGCGGCGTTCTGGCTTCGTCGATGAGAATGGAGTCCACTTCGTCGACGATCGCAAAATTCAGTTCGCGCTGCACCATGCGCGAAAGCTCGGATTTCAGATTGTCGCGCAGATAATCGAAGCCGAACTCGTTGTTCGTACCGTACGTAATGTCGCAGGCGTAAGCGGCGCGCTTGTCCTCGTCTTCCATGCCGGGAACGACGACGCCGACCGTAAGCCCCATGAATTTATGCACCTTGCCCATCCATTCCGCGTCGCGGCGGGCGAGGTAATCGTTGACCGTGACGATATGCACGCCTTTGCCCGAAAGCGCTTCGAGATAGCTGGGCAGAGTTGCAACGAGCGTTTTGCCTTCGCCCGTCTTCATTTCAGCGATTCTGCCCTGAAACAAACAGATACCGCCGACGATCTGAACGTGGAAGTGGCGCATGCCGAGCACGCGTCCGCTTGCTTCGCGCAAGGCGGCGAAGGCGTCGTAGAGAATATCGTCGAGCGTTTCGCCGTTTTTAAGACGGTCTTTCAAAACCCCCGTCTGCGCTTTGAGTTCAGTATCGTTCATGGCGGAATATTTGGGCGCGAGCGCCTCCACCTTGTCCGCCATTTTATTGAGTTTTTTCAAACTCTTGCGGCTGTCGCCGTTTTTCAAATAACTGATCAGTCCCATTTTACACTCCGCTTTTTTGTTGCTTTCTTTTTCGCTTTTTGAAAAGCCTATAATATACCCTACTTATTGTACATTATTTTTAAGAAAAATCAAAGTGATTTTGGGCGGAATTTGTAATTTTGGCAATTTTTATTTCCTCTCCGCTTGATTTTTGACGACGGCGGCGCGTCCCGCTTCGCGGAACAGCTCTTCCGCGACCGATTCGAGCCGCGCGGTGTATGCGCGCGAAGCGCCCGCACGCAGAAGCGAATTAAATTGCTCGGCGTTTTCCACGCCCGAAACGTCGACGCGCAGTCCGTTGCCCGCATCGATCGCCGACGCAAGGTGCGAAAGCTCGCCGCGCACGCAAACGCCGTCCGCCTTGCCCTCCCGCGCCGCGCGCACGCCCAGCGCGATCTCTTCGCGCGTGAGGGAACGGTCTTCGAGCGATACGGTGAGCACGCGTTTTTTCGCCGCCTTGCGTACTTTTTTGACCTCTTTTTTCAGATAATTGAAATCGCCGCAGGCAAGACGGGAATAACACAGCACCAAGCGGATCTCGCCCGCGCCGCACGAAAAGGCTTTTTTTGCCTCGGTTTTTTTCACGGAGGGCAGACTTTCGCCCGTGCCCCCCGCAAAGCAGATCACGCCCACGCCGCTTTCTTCCAGGATCCTGCGGCAGAGCGAAACGTTGACGGGCGACACCGCCACGGCGCTAGCACGGTATTTTTTCGCCACGGCGCAGGCGCGCGCAAGCGCGGCGCGGTCGGTTTCGCGCTGCGTTGCGTCGATCACCGCTTTTTGCAGGCGGATCGCAATTTCATTCTCGCGGCGGGTACGCTTGAATTCTTCGTACTGCGCCGCCTCGTCTGGCGTGATTGTAATTTCGGGAAGTTCCGTTTGCTGTTCCATACCCGCAATTTTTCCCGAAAAAGAGCGCGAATATGCTGAAAAGTTATAATTTATGACAATACTTTTGCATTATAATGCGGAGCATGAATATGCTTTCCGTGCAGGGTCAAGGATTGATTTTTACGATAATTATTTTTTTATGCTGCGTGATCGTCGTGCATGCGTTCGTGCTCGCCAAAATCGGCTACCGTACGCTGCACAAAAAACTGCCGCCCGAACAGCCCCCCAAAGAACCGAAAAAAAACGACCCCGTTTATTTCATCGTGGAAAAAAAGAAAAAACGCGTGAAGTCGGAATACACCGCTCCGCGCGAAATCAAATTCAAATAAGAGATTCTTCGGCAAGCTCAGAATGACAGGGCGGTCGGATTGACCACTCAACAAGCTCAGAATGACAGGGCAATCCCGCTTTGTCATGTTGAGCGAAGCCGAAACATCAATTCTCGTAGCGCTCGACGTTCGGCAAGCTCGGAACGACAGGGCGGTACCCTTTGTCATGTTGAGCGAAGCCGAAACATCAATCCTCGTAGCGCTCGACGTTCGCCAAGCTCGGAATGACAAGTCGATCCCCCTTTGTCATGTTGAGCGAAGCCGAAACATCAATCCTCGTAGCGCTCGACGTTCGCGCCCGAATCCCAAAGCCGTTCGAGGTAATAAAAAAGCCGCGATTCCTCGTTGAAGATGTGCACCACGACGTCGCCGAAATCGAGCACGCCCCAACGCCCTTCGCGCAAGCCCTCCGAACGCACGGGCGTGACGCCCGCCTTTTTCAGCTCTTCCTCCACCGCGTCGCCGAGGGCGCGCACCTGCGTCGTAGACTTGCCGCTTGCGATCACGAAATAACTGCAAACGACCGTTTGATCCGCGACGTTCAGTATCACGATATCCTGCGCCTTTTTCGCCGACAGCGCTTTACAGCATAATTTACTTAGTTCGTAACTTTCCATAATTTTTTCTCCCGAATTTTTAATAGTATGTGTGATATAGTACTTGATTTTTTACCCTAAAAACGCGCTATTTTGTGTTTTATGTGTGGCATAAAACTATATATGCGTTTTAATTTTGCGATTTGGCGTATTCATACGCTTCGTAGGTAAGCGGATAAACGGGCAAGCCGCTCTTTTGCAAATAGGCGATCTGGTGCGCGAGCGCCGCCGAAAAACAGGCGTCGAGGTCGTGATAAAACAGCGAACGCAATTCTTCGACGCCTGAAAACGAACGCCCCTCTTCGAGCAGATCGGCAAGAAAAAGCAGCTTTTCCAAAACCGTCATGTGCTTTTTTCCGCTCGTATGAAAGCGGATCGCGCCGAGTATTTCTTCGTCGTCGATTCCGAAAACATGCTCCGCCAAATACGCTCCCGTATACTGATGCAACACGGGCGCGGGCACGTCCGCGGGCGGCGTAAACCCTTTGAGCAGCGGCGAGGAAAGCGGAACGTATTTTCCGCAATCGTGCAGCGCGGAAGCAAGGATCGCTTTGCTCTCCGCTATCCCCAAACCGCGCGCGCGGCGCGCCGCCATAAGCGCAACGCGCAGACTGTGTTCGCGCCGTTCTTCCGTTTCGAGCGCAAGCGCGGGCGCAATCGCCCCGTATTGATATAAACCGCGGCTTTTGATATATGCGCCGACCGATTTATCGAGCGCCGACGCGTCTTTCCCGAACGCCAGCAACACGCGCAGATCGGTCGAGGAAACGTGCTCGCCGCAAAAGGGTATTTCGATATAATCTTTTTGAAAACGTGCGCGGAACGCCTCATGCAGTCCCGAAACGCTCTCTCCGCCCCTCGAAAAAGCCGCAAGCGTGAAGCAGGAAAGAATGTCTTCTGGATTTTTCCAAGTAAAAAAATCTTCGAGCATATCCGCGCCGACGAGAAAATAGCGCTCGGCGTCGGGATAACGCCGCGCAAACGCGCGGCAGGTCAGAAAGGTGTAGCTCGTTCCCCCGCCCTCAATTTCGCAATCGTCCGTTTGCGCGTACGGCAATTCGAAAAAAGCAAGGCGGCACATGGCAAGGCGCGCCGCCCCGTCCGCATGCGCCCCGCTGTGTTTATGCGGCGCAACGTGCGAAGGGACGATAAACACTTTGTCGAGCGAAAGATATTCCGCCGCGGCGCGCACCGCCGCAACGTGTTCTTTGTGAACGGGATCGAACGATCCGCCGAAAATAGCGATCCTCATGGTTACGCTTTCATTATAATATATTTTTCCCCGCTTTGCAAGTTTAATTTACGCTTTCCGCGTCAAAAATAAACCACGTGAAAAAATTTGATTTGCCTTTGTTTCTCGATACCTGTTTTTATGCGCTTGCCGCGGGCTTTTTGAGCTTGGGGATCATGCGCTATTTCGACGTTCCGCTGCTTATCAGCATTTTCTGCGCCCTGCTCTTCGCGCTTGCCGCCGCCGCGCTGTGTTTTTTGGCAGGATACCTTTCCCACCGCCGCCGCACGGTAAGCAAAAAGGAACGCTCCGAAAAAGACGCCCTCATGCTCCACCTCGCCCTCGAAAAACCCGAACGCGTGCGCGCGCTTCTGCTGCAAGCCTGCCTTGCCGACGGCAAAGAAACCTCGTTGCAGGGCGACGCTTTGACGGCGGACGGCATGCCTCTGCTGCCCCTGTTCCGTCTCGAACCCGTTTCCGCCGACGCGGCGGCGCATTTTTTGCGCGATTACGGCGAAGAGTCCTTCTGCATCGTCTGCAATTCCTTAACGCCCGAGGCGGAAAAGCTGCTGCTCTCGTTCGGGAAAACCGCTCTGCGCGGCGACGAGGTTTACGCCTTGCTCAAAAGAACGGAGACCTACCCCGAAAAACTCATCTGCTCGGAAATCCCCCGCAAGACGGTGAAAACAAAATTCCGCGCCGCGTTTTCCAAAAAAAACGCCCGCCCTTTTTTCGCGGGCGGACTCTTTCTCCTCGTTATGAGTCTTTTCGTGCTCTTCCCCGTATATTATCTGATCACGGGCGCATCGCTCATGATCACCGCCGTGCTCGTCCGCGCCGTCGGTTACGCGTAACTCAGCTCATCGCGCGCGAAACGGCTTTTTGATACTGCGCGTAGAGCGCCGCATATTTTTCCCGTTCGGGCGAAGGCGTAAAAACGCGTTCGGAAACGCGCCGCGCGGCGATCTCCCGTTCGTCGGTCAGTCCCAACGACAGCGCGCACGCGAACGCCGCGCCGAGCGCCGTGCTCTCGCGCTGGGCGGGACGGTCGACCGACGCGCCGAGGACGTCCGATTGAAATTGCATTAAAAAATCGTTTGCCGACGCGCCGCCGTCGCACCGCACACACGAAAGGCAAAGCCCGCTGTCGCGCTCCATGCACGCGGCAAGCTCTTTGGCGTTAAACGCGATACTCTCCAACACGGCGCGCGTCATGTGCGCGCGCGTCGTCCCGCGCGTAATGCCGCAAAACAGCGCCCGCGCATCCGCATCCCAATGCGGCGCGCCCAAGCCCGTAAACGCGGGAACGAAATACACGCCGCCGCTGTTTTCTACGCTGCACGCAAGCCGTTCGCTCTCCGCGCTTGTTTCAAAAAAGCCCAATCCGTCGCGCAGCCACTGCACGCAGGAGCCTGCATTGAACGCGCTTCCTTCCAACGCATACGTTACTTTTCCGTTTACGGCGCATCCGATCGTGGAAAGCAGCCCCTCTCGCGGACGGACGCACTTCTCGCCCGTGTGAAAGAGCAGAAACAATCCCGTTCCGTACGTGATCTTCCCCTCGCCCGCATGCAAACAGGCTTGTCCGAACAGCGCCGCCTGCTGATCGCCCATCACCCCCGCGACGGGAATCTCCGCGCCGCCCGCGCGCATGACGCCGAAATGCGCGTCGCAAGGCATGGGACGCGGCAGAATTTCCGTCGGAACGGAAAAATAATCGCAAAGCGTTTTATCCCAGCATAATTTACGGATATCGAAAAGCATGGTGCGCGAAGCGTTGGTGTAATCGGTTGCAAATTCGCCCGTAAATTTATACAGAAGATAGCTATCCACCGTGCCGGCGCAAAGCCTGCCCCGATTTAACAGCGTTTTGGGCTGCTCGCAGTTGTCGAGCAGCCATTTTATTTTGCTTGCCGAAAAATACGCGTCGGGCACCAACCCGGTTACGGCGGCGATGCGCTCGCGCACTTCCTGTTCGATCGCCGCGCAAAAAGCGCTCGTGCGGCGGCACTGCCACACAACGGCAGGCGCGGCAGGTTCGCCCGTAACGCGGTCCCAAAGCACGATCGTTTCGCGCTGATTGGCGATCCCGATGCCCGCCACGTTCTCCGCGCCCGCGAACGCAATGCAGTCGTTGAGCGCATAAGCGGCTTTATAATATATCTCGTTGGCGTCTTGCTCCACCCAGCCGCTTTGCGGAAAGCTCTGACAAACATCCTGCTGCGCGCCGTGGACGAAAAGATTTTTTTGTATATCGTACACGAACGCGCGCACGCTCGTCGTGCCTGCGTCGAGCGCAATGACGTATTTCTTTTTCAACGCTTGACCCCTTTTGTTTAACAGCCTCTTCCGCCGCCTCCGCCGAAGCCGCCGCCCCCGAATCCTCCGCCGAAGCCGCCGCCGAAGCCGCCCGATTTTCCGCCCGAGGACGAAGGACGCGACACGGCTGCATGCGCGAACGAGCGCGCGAAATTGCGGGAAAGCGAATTCCAGATCATGAAGTTCAGGAGCACGTCCCCTGCCGAGTAGTGCATATACGAAGGCGGCGCCATATCCAGCCCCTCGAACTTATCCGACCACTCCTTCGTCACGCCGAGCACCTGCGCATAAGGCAGAATTTTATAAAACAGCTCGGGCTGTTCGCGCAGCATGAATGCGATTTTATCCTTTTCCGTCACGCGGATAAACTCTTTGAAACCGAGAATTTCACCGAGCTGCTCGCTGTATTTTTTCGTACGCGTCAGGAACGTGCCGCTCACCAGACCCGCCGCCGCGGAAAACAGCACGATAAGCATCTTGGTCGTAAAGCCGAATGCGGCGCAATCGAAGATTGAAAAGAACAGCCCGACGGCAGTGCCGATAACCGCCCCCGCCAGCGCGCACAGCACGACAAGCGGCTTCTTCCATTTGAACGACCGCTCCATGGCGATTGTCGATCCGAACGCCGCGGCGCCGAACGCGAACAAGGCGCCTATGATCATGATAAAGTAGACGTATCCGCCGCCCACGAAAAAGAGCGGATAGAGAATGGAGAACCCGCCCAAAAACAGCACGGCGAGCAAGCCGCAGAAAAAAGTAAACCAGCCGCTTCTGCGCTTTTGATACATATGCGCGCCCTGCGCGTCGACAAGCGCTTTGACCGATTGGCTTGTTTTGTAAAACGAGTTGGTCAGCGACGAGATTTTTACGCTTTCGCGGTTACGGAACAGTCCTTCGTAAAAGGCAGTCACGTACTGCGGCAAGCCGTCGTCCAACGGTTTTTCGCTTTTGTAGAGGGTGGGATCGTCTTTATCTTCCGAAAAATCGATGGCAAGATACCCTTCCGCCGCAAGATAAAACACGAGCGCGCCCAAATCTTCGCTGTCCACTGTGTTATCGATGAGCTTGCCCATGAGCAGCGGGTCCATTTTGTCGGGCGCGGACAGATTGACCGTTTTCACGATCATCGGCTGGCGGCAGCACAAAAGCTTGATCGCAACGGCAAGCAATACGACAACCGCGCCGAGCGCAACCGCCCAAACGATCGACGGATCGAAATTCTTGCCCAACACCCCCGCGTCGAATTTCAGATCGAGCGTAATGCCGGGCGCAACGCGATTACCCTGCGCGTCCGTATACTGCCTTAGCAAGTCGGATGCGGTAAGGGTCAGCACGTTGCCTTCTTGCTCAATTTTCACGCCGCAAGCGTTTTCTTCCGTTTTCTTTTTGCCCGAATAGACTTTATAAGCCTGCAACCCTTCGGGAACGGCGATCCTGCCCGTATATTGCATAACATCCGTCTGCCAACCGAATCCGAGCACGTCGAGCGGAGCATAGCCTTCTTCCGCCAAAGCGGGAAACAAGAGATCGTAAGTCAGCGTGTAGGTGCGCGTCTGTCCGCGCACAAGCCCCTCTCCGCGCAGATAATAGCAAAGGAAACCGTCCTCGTTTTCCAAATAGGGCGAAAAATCGGAGTGATCGCACGTCGCTTTCAAATTTTTATAACGCATGCCGCCGCCGAGCGGAAAATCGCGGATGATCCCGTGACTGTCGTACCCCGAAAACTCCGCCGTGATCGTTTCTTTTACCGACAGAGCGCGGCTGCGGGAAAGCTCCGCCTCGAACGTATAATTCACGATCGTGTAATCATACGCGCCGTAATTGTAATTCGTTTCGGCGGACGCCGAAACGGGCGGGATCATCCATCCCGCCCACAACGCAAAGGCAAAGACCGCCGCGATTAAGGCGGCGAGTCCCGCTTTCAGCTTAAAAGCCTTTTTCATAAATTCCTCAGAAAGATACTTTAACGTTCTGACGTTCTTCCGCCAATTCCACTTCAAAGAACGCGCGTTTTTCCAATCTCATTTTCCGCGCAACGATGCACGAAGGGAAGAGCACGAGATAGGTGTTGTATTCCTTTACCGTACCGTTATAGTAACGGCGGCTGCGCTCGATTTCGCCTTCGATCTCGGTAAGCTGATGCTGCAGCGACATGAAGTTCGCGTTCGCCTTCAAATCGGGATAATCTTCGCGCGTGGCGGTAAGAAAACGGCTGAGCGACGCGGTAAGCGCCTTTTCCGCCTCGATCTTATCGTTCCCCGTTGCAACGAGCGCAACCTGACGCGCTTTGATCACGGCGGACATCGTTTCGCTTTCGTGCTTCGCATAACCTTTGACCGTTTCGACTAAGTTGGGAATGAGATCGTAACGTTTTTTCAGAAAAATGTCGATCGTCGACCAAGCTTCGTCCACCGCCGTCGTAAGGCGCATAAGCTTATTGCGCGCGCAGATCCACCAAATCACAAAGATCAGCAACAGGACGGCAACCGCACCGACGGCAATGCCGACGATCGCGCCCGTACCGAGCAAAAGAGTGTTTAACATAATTTCCTCCAAGTTGATTGTTTACGTATATTATATAACACTTTTTGCGCAATTTCAACCGTTTGAAGAAAAATTTGTTAAGATTCTTCGGTTGCAATCCCCCCCTGCGCTGCGCGCATCCCCCCTTTCACAAGGGGGGCTTTTCGCCTCATTGCGTCCCCCTTGCAAAAGGGGCTTTTCGCCTCATTGCGTCCCCTTGCAAAAGGGGGCTTTTCGCCTCATTGCGTCCCCTTGCAAAAGAAGGCTTTTCGCCTCATTGCGTCCCCCTTGCAAAAGAGGGATTGCCGCCTCATTGCGTCCCCCTTGTGAAAGGGGGCTTTTCGCCTTATTGCGTCACCTTGTAAAAGAGGGATTGCCGCCTCATTGCGTCCCCCTTGTGAAAGAGGGATTGCCGCCTCATTGCGTCCCCCTTGTGAAAGGGGGATTAAGGGGGATTGTAGCCTTATGACGCCAAAACAATCTTTCCGTCGATCAGATCGACCTTTAACGCCGTGCCTGCTTTGGGATTCTCTTTGACGATAAACCGCGCGATCGGCGTTTCGAGATAGGCTTGCAGATACCGCTTTAACGGGCGCGCGCCGAATACCTGATCGTAACCGTTGTCCGCAATATACGCCGCGGCGCGCGGCGTAACCTCTAAGGACAGGTGCTCCGCCTGTAAACGCGCTTTGAGCCGATCGAGCAGAATTTGCACGATGCCGTCGATATCCGAACGCGTGAGCGGTTTGAAAAAGACGATCTCGTCAAGTCGGTTCAAAAATTCGGGTCTGAAACTGCGTTTCAGCAATGCGTTTACCTGCGCTTTGGCTTGCTCGGTAATTTCCCCGTCCTCGATGCCTTCCATAATCTCCTGTGAACCGAGGTTGGAAGTCAAAATAATGACTGTATTCTTAAAATCCACCGTGCGCCCCTGCGAATCGGTCACTCTGCCGTCGTCGAGGATCTGCAAGAGCACGTTAAACACGTCGGGGTGCGCTTTTTCGATTTCGTCGAACAGCACGATCGAATAGGGTTTACGGCGCACCGCCTCGGTGAGCGCGCCGCCCTCTTCGTAACCGACGTATCCGGGGGGCGCGCCGACAAGACGGGACACCGAAAACTTTTCCATATACTCCGACATGTCGATGCGCACGATGTTTTTTTCGTCGTCGAACAGGTTTTCGGCAAGCGCTTTGGCAAGCTCGGTTTTGCCCACGCCCGTCGGTCCTAAAAACAAGAACGACCCGATGGGACGGTTGGGATCGGAAATGCCCGCCCGCGCGCGCAAAATGGCTTCCGCCACCTTCGTGACCGCCTCGTTCTGCCCGATCACGCGTTTATGCAGATCGTCGTCGAGATGCAGTATTTTTTCGCGCTCGCCCTCTTTGAGTTTGGCGACGGGAATGCCCGTCCAGCGCGCGACGATCCGCGCGATCTCCTCTTCCGTAACCTCGTCTTGCAGAAGCGCGTCGGTGCGTCCGCTGACGTTTTTCTTTGCGTCCTCGAGCTGTTTTTCCGCCGCCGCAAGATCGCCGTACTTCAAACGGGATACCTTTTCAAAATCGCCGTTCGCCGTCGCCGCCTCGATTTCGCCCTTGATCGTGTCGATCTTTTCTTTCAGATCCTTTTCGGCGCGGATCGCGTTTTTCTCGTCGTCGAGCTTGGCTTTCAGCGTATCGAATTTTTCCCTCAAATCGGCAAGCTCTTTTCTGAGGTCGGCAAGACGCGCTTCCGAAAGATTGTCTTTTTCGTTTTGCAGCGCGCGTTCTTCCACCTGCAACTGAATGATTTTGCGGTTGAGGGCATCCATGTCCGAAGGCATGGAGTCGATTTCGGTGCGGATCATCGCCGCCGCCTCGTCGACAAGGTCGATCGCCTTATCGGGCAGATAACGGTCGGTAATATAGCGGTTGGAAAGCGTCGCCGCCGCCACGATCGCGTCGTCGTGAATGCGCACGCCGTGGAAAATTTCAAACCGTTCTTTGAGTCCGCGCAAAATCGAAACGGTATCTTCCACCGTCGGTTCGCCCACGAGCACCGTTTGAAAACGGCGTTCGAGCGCGGCGTCCTTCTCGATATATTTACGGTATTCGTCGAGCGTGGTCGCGCCGATGCAATGCAGCTCGCCGCGCGCCAAAAGCGGTTTTAAGAGGTTGCCCGCGTCCATGGCGCCCTCGGTTTTGCCCGCGCCGACGACGGTGTGCAGCTCGTCGATAAACAGGAGAATACGTCCTTCCGACTTCGTGACCTCTTCGAGTACGGCTTTGAGCCGCTCCTCGAATTCGCCGCGGTACTTCGCGCCTGCGATCAACGCGCCCATATCGAGCGAAAAAAGCGTTTTGTTCTTTAAGCCCTCGGGTACGTCGCCCTTGACGATGCGCTGCGCAAGCCCTTCGGCGATTGCCGTTTTTCCCACGCCCGGTTCGCCGATCAGAACGGGATTGTTCTTGGTCTTCCGCGAGAGAATGCGCACGACGTTGCGGATCTCCTCGTCTCTGCCGATCACGGGTTCCAATTTATGCGAACGCGCCCGTTTCGTGAGATCGACGCCGTATTTTTCGAGCGCCTCGTACGTATCCTCGGGATTGTCGCTCTTTACGTTTTGGTTGCCGCGCACTTCCTTCATGCCCTTCAAGAATTTGTCTTTATCCAACCCGAACCGCACGAACACTTCTTTTAAGCCGCGTTCGGGATGATCGAACAAGCACAAAAAGAGGTGTTCGACCGAAATATACTCGTCTTTCATGCCGTCGGCAAGTTTCTCCGCCTCGGTAAGCGTGCGCTGCAACGCCTGCGTGGGATAACTCTGTCCGCCGCCCGATACGCGCGGAATGCGCTCGATCTCCTCTTTCAGCGCGCGGTTAAATCCGTCGGCGTCGACTTGCACGCGGCGCAGAATACGGTAATTCAACCCGTCTTTTTCCGAAAGCGCGTAAGCAAGATGAAGCGTCGTGATTTCGGCGTTGCCGTATTCGAGCGCGAGATTCTGCGCGCCCTGCATTGCTTGCAGCGACTTTTGCGTTAATTTGTTTGCATCCATGATAACTCCCTCCTTGTTCTGCCGTTTGATGCGGTTGAGATTCTTCGGCAAGCTCAGAATGACATTACGCCGTGCGCGGTTTTACGTCAGAATGACGTTTTGAAACGCTCTTTCCGATTACCGCGCCCGTCAGAATGACGTTTTTCCGAATGCCGCGCCCGTACCAACGCCGTACGCGGTTTTTCGTTAGAATGACGTTTTGAAACGCTCTTTCCGATTACCGCGCCCGTCAGAATGGCGCCCTTTCCGAATGCCGCGCCCGCAATGTCATGCTGAGCGAAGCCGAAGCATCTTCTCTTCTTTTCACTATAATTATACCGCAAACAAAAACGCGTTAAACGGCATACGCACGAAAAAGAAAAAAGCGCCCCGATCAATGATCGGAGCGCTATGTTTACAATCTTTTTTTATTCGGCAACGTAGTCGTAGTGTACGGTAAACGACGCGCCCGAATCCCAATTATTGGATTTTGCAACACCATTCCATTCTTCTTGAGAACCCTCGTAGTAAAGTGCGGTCAGCGCGGTGCAGCCGTTGAACGCATAGGCCGCGATCGACGTCACCGCCTTATGAATGACGATCCCCGTGATATTCGTGCATTTCTGAAAATCTGCGCTGCCGATCGCTGTGATCGAGGCGGGAACGCTGATGATCCCCTTGATCGCCTCCGGAACGAACACGATACGCGTAAGATTGCCGTCGCAGATGATTCCGCCCGCATTTTTATAATGCGTGTTTTCCGCCGCGATTTCCACGCTTTCAAGCGCGGTGCAGCCCGCAAAGCAGGTGCTACCAAGGCTGCTGAGATTTTCGCCGAACGATACCTTTTTCAGATTGGTGCAATCGGCAAAGGTTTCGCCGCCGAGCGATTCAAACGCCGCGGGGAAAACAACGCTTTCTAACTTCGCGCAGTTTGCAAACGCCTGATAGCGGGTTGCCGTCAGCCCTTCGCCCAACTCGACGCTAACAAGATTCGCGCATCCGTCGAACGCGTTATTCCCGATGAGCGTGATGCTGTCGGGCAGCGTGATTTTCGTGATCGTCGTATTGTTCTGAAAGGCGTTCGGGAGAATCGAAAAGACGCTCTTGCCGTTCTCGGTTGCGGGAATGATAATTTCGGTATCCGTGCAGTCTTCGGCGACCCCCTTCACGCAATAGCCGCTGCTGTATTCTTCATAAACAAGGTGCGAAACATGGCACACGCCGCACGCCCCGTTTTCGTAACGGTGCCCCGCCGTGCCCGTTTCTTCCACCGTATCGGTTGCGGTATGGCAGCCGTCGCAAGTTGCGGTTTTCGTGCCGTTCCGATTGCACGTTGCGTCGTCGTTCGATTTGTAATCGGTGAACGTATGCTCCGAACGGGGATGCTCCGCATCCATCACCGTGTCGGTCGCCTTCTCGCACGTATCGCAAACGGCGGTTTTCGTGCCGTCTTGCGCACAGCTTGCGTTATCGTCGTAAACGTAATGCGTAAAAACATGATCGCGCTTACTTCCGACATCGGGCACCGTATCGGGAATGCCGCACTTGTTGCAGTATGCCGTTTTGGTTCCGTCTTGCTCGCAGGTCGCGTTTTCGTCGGACCAATATTGCCCGTACTCATGCAGGCAGGGTTCGCCGCCCGTATTGTTGTTCTTATTGTCGACCGTTCCGCAAGCGGCAAGCGAGAGCACACCCGCACAGACAAACAACCCCGTAATGCTTCTTAACAAGTTTCCTTTCATAAAATACTCCGAAAAAAATTCTTGCCTATATTATATTACAATTTCCGCCCGTTTGCAAGCAAAAAAGCGCGGTATTTCACCGCGCCGATTTTTATGAAATGCGTTTCATCCAACCGTATTCGTCTGCGATAACGCCGTTTTGGATCCCCGTCACGGTATCGTAAAGCAGCTTTGTGACCGTTCCCATTTTGCCGCCGCCGATTTCATAGTCGACGCCTTTATAGCGGATCAGCCCCACGGGGGAAATGACCGCCGCCGTACCCGTGCCGAACGCTTCCGTCAGTCTGCCGTCGCACGCCGCCTTAATCACTTCTTCGATCGAAATGCGGCGTTCCGAAGTCTTATAACCACGTTCGCGCAAAAGATGCAAACAGCTCTTGCGCGTGATGCCCGGGAGAATCGAGCCGACGAGCGCGGGCGTGACGACTTCGCCGTCGATCACGAAAAAAATATTCATGCTGCCCACTTCTTCAACGTAACGTTTTTCCTGCGCGTCGAGCCAAAGCACTTGGTCGAAGCCCTTTGCCTCCGCCTCTTCCGCCGCTTTCATGCTCGCGGCATAGTTGCCCAAGCACTTCGCTTCGCCCGTGCCGCCGAGCGTGGCGCGCGTATAATAATCTTCCACGAGCAGTTTGGTCGGTTCCAACCCATGCGCGTAATAGCTGCCGACGGGCGAGAGTATGATAAAAAAGAGATATTCGGTGGAAGCATGTACGCCGAGCATGACGCGCGTCGCCACGATCGTCGGGCGGATATAAAGCGCCGTGCCTGCCCCGTGGGGGATCCAATCGCGTTCGAGCTTCAAAAGCTCTTCCAACCCCTCTTCGACGACGGAAACGGGAAATTCGGGAATGCACATGCGGCGCGCGGAGTTGTTCATGCGCGCCCAATTCTCGTCGGGACGAAACACGCCGACCGAGCCGTCGGGCTGCCGAAACGCCTTCATGCCCTCGAAAATCCCCTGCGCATAATGAAAGATACTCGTCGCCATATCAAACCGCAGCGGTTCGTTGGGCTGAATTTTCGCATCGTGCCAGCCCTCGTTTGCGGTATATTTCATCGTAAACATATAATCGGTGAAATAATGCCCGAATCCGAGCGGCGCGTCCGCATTCGGTTTTTGTTTGCATTGTTCGCGTTTTATGATTTGCATAACACACCCCGACCGTTATATTACGGGAAAGGGAAAAATTATCTTTTCGCCTTCCGTGATTTTGACTCTGCCGTTGAGATATTCGCGCGCCGCCGCCGTAAACGAAGATACCTTTTCTTCGCGCACGGCAACGGTGAATGCCGCGCTCTCGCCAAATTCCTTTTGATAATCGCCGTATCCGCCGCGCTCCAAAAAGCTCATCGCCGCGTTTACTTCGCCGTAATTTACGGCGACCGTCATGCGAACGCAAGCGGCATATTCGCGGATATCCGCCTTGGCAAGCCCTTCCTGCGCACAACCGCAGTAAGCGCGCGTCAGTCCGCCCGCGCCGAGCTTGATTCCGCCGAAATACCGCACGACCGCCGCGGCGGTACACACAAGGTTTTTGGCTTTGATCACGCCCAAAATGGGCAGTCCCGCCGTGCCCTGCGGTTCGCCGTCGTCAGAATACCGCGCGACGTTGCCGAGCGTATCGGCGATATAGCCGTAACATACGTGCGTCGCGCCCGCGTGTTCCGCGCGCGTTCGGCTTAAAAAGGCACGCGCCTCCTCTTCGCTCTCGATACGGGAAACATAGGTGAGAAAGCGCGACTTTTCTATGATCTTTTCGGTTACGTTCTGCCCGAATACGCCGCGGTAACCCATTATCCGCGCACGACTTTGAGCCTTACTTTTTTGCCTTTGAAAAGCGTAAATTCACCAGCGGGAAGAGGCGCGTTGACGTCGGTCGCCTTTTCGCCGTTGACGGATACGCCGCCCTGTTCGACGAGCCTTCTCGCCTCGCCGTTGCTTTTGCACAGACCGGTCTGCGTGAGCGCGGACAACAGCGTGGCGCAGTCGGCGGAAATCTTCGCCTCTGGCATTTCGCCCTCGCCGCCGAACGCCGCGCGCGCCTCGCTCTGCGCCTTTAACGCCTTTTCTTCGCCGTGAACGAGCTTGGTCAGCTCGAACGCAAGCCGCTCTTTGGCGGCGTTGATGCGTTCGTCCCGATGCGCGCAAAGATCCTTGATCTCTTCGAGCGGTAAAAAAGTCAAAAGACGGAAGCACTTTTCCACGTCGGCGTCGTTGGTGTTGCGCCAATACTGGTAAAAATCGTAAGGCGAGGTCTTGTTTTCGTCGAGCCACACCGCGCCCGCCTGCGTCTTGCCCATTTTTTTACCCTCGCTCGTCGTGAGCAGAGTAAAGGTCATCGCAAACGCGCTCTTGCCCTCTTTGCGGCGGATGAGATCGGCGCCCGCCAAAATGTTGCTCCACTGATCGTCGCCGCCCAATTCGAGCGCGCAGCCGTATTTGCGGTTGAGATAAAGGAAATCATACGCCTGCATGAGCATATAATTAAATTCGAGGAAGGAAAGTCCTTTTTCCATGCGCGAACGGAAGCACTCCGCCGTGAGCATTTTATTGACCGAGAAATGAACGCCGATCTCGCGCAGAAAACTGATATAGTTGAGATCCATGAGCCAATCGGCATTGTTGACGACGATCGCGCCGTTTTCGCCCTCGAAAGAGATAAAACGCGCCATCTGCTTTTTGAAGCACTCCACGTGATGATCCACCGTTTCGCGCGTCATCATCGAACGCATGTCCGTTCTGCCCGAAGGATCGCCGATCATGCCCGTGCCGCCGCCGATGAGGATAATGGGCTTATGACCCGCGTCCTGCATGTGCTTCATGGCGATGAGCTGCATGAAATGCCCCACGTGCAAGCTGTCTGCCGTGGGATCGAACCCGATATAAAAGGACGTGCTCTCTTTGGAGAGCTTTTCGTAAAGCTCCTCTTCGTATACCGTCTGCTTGATAAATCCCCGCTCGCGCAAGGTGTCCATAACGTGCTTCATAACCGTACTCCTGAATATAATAAAAAAGTTTGCGTGTACGCGCAAACCGAAAACACGATCGTTAGCCGTATTATACACCCGTAAAGCGCGTTTGTCAAATTCTTACAGGAATTTTTTACAAAAAATTACACGGCGGCGCACTCTTGCACGCCGTGCGCGTGCCGCATGCCGACGGCAACAAGCAAGGCAAGCGATTCTTCGCGGCTGTGGGACTCCGCCACCCAACGGGCAAGCTCTTCGTTGCGTTCGCGTTTTAACTCTTCGCGGTATCCTTCAACCGCATGTTCCATTACGTTTATCATACTCCCCATTATACGCAAAATACTTGACATATATTGGCAAGTTTGTTAAAATAAATTCGCAAATTTCAAAAAATTTTCAGAGGAATCGAATGAAATACCAAATCATGCTCGGCATCTTCTTCACGCTTTTGAACAACCGAAAGGCGACGGCGACCGAGCTTGCGAAAAAATTTTCCTGTTCGGTGCGGTCGATCTACCGTTACGTGGACGAAATGACGGTGGCGGGCGTGCCAATCGACCTGATGCAGGGCGCGCGCGGCGGCATCCGTATTTCCGACAGCTACAAGCTGCCCAAAGGGTTGATGACGCGCGAGGAGTACGATAAAACGCTCGACGCTCTTTTGGCGTTCCGCGGACAGCTGCCAGACAGCGCGCTCGATTCCGCCATCGCCAAGCTGACTTCCGCCCTAAAAGATGAAAAATTCGACTTATCGCTTTCGGGCAGCATTCTCGTAGACAGCGGCGGCTGGGGCGGCGCGGGCAAATTTTCCGAAAAGCTTGCGCTTGCGGAAAGCGCGATCGAAGAAAAACAATATCTCGAAATCAATTACGTCGACCGCGGCGGCGAGCAGTCGCGTCGCAAAATCAAACCCCTATTGCTCGTTTACAAGCAAAATATCTGGTATCTTTATGCCTTCTGCACGCTGCGCGGCGACTTCCGCCTGTTCAAGATCGGGCGCATCCGCTCCGTTCTGCGCACGGGCGAAACGTTTGAACCCGTGGCGTTTTCGCGCGAAAGCATTCCCCTTTCCTTTTGGAAAAACGAAAACGCGCTCGACGCGCGTTTTGAAATTTCGCCCGAAGCGCTCCCTCTCGCCGAGGAATGGCTGGGCGTGGAAAATATTTTAACCGATCGGGACGGACGGCTGATTGCCGAAGTCACCCTTCCCGACGACGAGTCGCTTGCGGGGAAAATCCTTTCAATGGGAACAGGATTCCGCGTCGTGTTTCCGCAATCGCTTTGCGACCGCGTGCGCGAAGAGGCGCAGAAAATCGCGGCGGCTTACGCCTGATCGCCCTTGCCCGCAAACCGCATATAAATGCCGTAGCGCTGCAAATGCTGTTTGTAGTGCAATGAATAAGTAAGCTCGCCGTTTTCGCAAACAAGGCGGAACATACCGTTCCCGAGCCGTTGCATCGCGCCGTCGATATTCTCCGCAAACGCGGCGGCGGTAGGATACGGCACGCGATATTTTTTGGTCTGCGCGGCGCGCTTTGCGATGGTTACGTTTACACCCGTGTATTCCGTTTCCATGTTCATTGTACCAAGCTCGGCGGAAAGCAGAAACGGACCGTAACGGAACGCGTAGACGCCCGCCCCGTCGGGCAACGTGCAGGCGGTAACGCGCTTTTTGAGCGTGAGCCGCAGCTTATCGCCCGAACGCACCCCGACGCAGAAAAACCCTTCGCGCGCCGTCGTTTCGACGCGTTCGCCGTTCACATACAGCGCCGTTTCCGCCGCCCAATCGGGTATGCGCAGAAACAGCTGCGCCGCGCCGCCGCGCACCTCGAAGAACACGTCGTCGGAGCGTTCGAGATCGGCTTGCTGCGCAAGGACGATTTCCTTCCCCTCGTATACCGAAGAGAGATAGAGCGACACGTACACCGCCCCCTGCGCGGCGTAATACACGCTGTCTTGCAGCTTAGTCATGCTCTCCATGCCGCTTCCCGTGCAGCACCAAAAGCTGTTTTCGGGCGAGGAATATGTCTTAAAATATCCCGACGCCATCGGCTGAAAATAAGTCGTCATGCCCGTTCGGGGATTCTGCGACGACAAAATCGCGTTATAATACGTATTTTCGTAATAATCGAGATATTGTTTCTTGCCCGTAACGGCAAACAGCAGACGGGCGAGTTTGAGCATATTGTAAGTATTGCACGTTTCGCAGTTGCAGTTGGTGCGCTCCTTATCGAGCACGCCGTCTTTGCCGAAATGCTCCCATTCCGAATTGCCGCCCGTCGCATAGGTATGCGCGGAAACAACGCGGTCGAAAAAGCGTTCGGCAACGCATAAGCAGGCAGCGGCGTCGATACGCTCCCCCGCGAGTTCTTTTCCGTGCAAAACGGCATAACGGTTGAGCGCGCCTAAAATTTTGGGGATCGTCGTGTTGGCGTGCACGCCGTCGAGGTAATCGGCGTCGCCCTTTACGATACGGGCGAACAAGTCCTCTTCGTCGAACGCGTGCGCGGCGACGGCATACTTCTCTTCACCCGTCAACGCGTAAACCGCATATAAGATATCGTTCATGCCGCCGTATTCGATGGAAAGCGTTTGTTTACGCGTTTGCGCCGACCAACCGCTCACGCGCGCGCAAACCCAATCGCTCAACGCAAGCAAGACTTGCTTCGCCGTTTGACTGTTGCAAAGCGTTGCGACGGCGTACAGCCCCGACAACAGCTTGTGCATGGTATACCAGGGCACCCACGCCTGCGTTGTAATATCCGTTTTGCCCCGTTCGACGTTATCGAACTGCTCTTCGGGATAAGACAGCGAACGCGCGCCCCATAAAAACCCTTCGTGCGCGCCCGCCGGCACGGCGTTGCTTTGGCAAAGCCGAAGCTCCGTTACGATCGAACAGGCGATTTCTTGCAGCTTTGCGCGCTGCTTTGACGAAAACGCGCGGTTGCAAGCCCCCTGCGCGAGCGCGGTTAAATAATGCCCCAACGTGTGTCCGCCGATGAGCGCGCTCTCCCAACCGCCGCCGTATCCTTGTTCGGCGCGCGGCGTGCAAGCCGCGTTACGGTAAAACCAATAGAGCAGTTTGTCCGAATCGACCGCCGTAAGATAGGCGTATTCTTTTTCCGACGCGTTCGCGCAATATTCGTCGGTAAGCACGACTTCGTGCAAGCCGACGAACGAGCGGCGGGCGCGTTCGCATGCGCAGTCTTTCATTCTCTCCCCCTTTTTACACAAAAAAAAGCTCCTGAGAGCTTTTTTTGCTTTTTGTTAAATCCCTTCGTTCAGACGGGTAAGCAGAGCTTCGAGGTCCTCGCCGTGAACGGCGACCGCCTCTTCGATCGTTTCGCCGTGCGCCATCGCGCAGCCGAAACAGTGCATGCCCGCTTCCTGCAAGATACGCGCGGAATCGGGATTGATTTCCAAGCACTCCGCGATCAAGGTATCCTTCGTGATCTTTGCCATGATATTTTACTCCTTTTTCTCTTTGCGAGCGTATTATATCACACCCGTGCGGAAATTTCAACTCTTTTGCGCAATATTTTTACAAAGCCATCAGCCAATAAATCAAGCCGACCGCCGCCCCCGCCGAAACGCCGAACACGATGATCGGTCCCGCGACGATAAACATCTTCGCCGCCATGCCGTAAACATAGCCCTCGGTTTTGAATTCGATCGCAGGAGATGCGACCGAGTTCGCAAAACCCGTTATGGGAACGATGCTGCCCGCGCCTGCGTTCTTGCCGATACGGTCGTATACGCCCAGCCCCGTGAGCAGCGTGCCGATAAAAATCAGGATCACCGAAACGGTTCCCGCAAGCTCGTCGCCCGCCATGCCCGTAAATTCGAGCATGTAGCGCAGAAACTGCCCGATCGCGCAGATAAACCCGCCGACGAAAAAGGCGCGGAAACACGTTTTGAAGTGCTGCGTGGGCGGATCGAACGAATTGACGTATTCGATATAATTGCGGTTGCCCCGCGATTTCTGTTTGGTCACTGCGCGCCCCCTTCGGGACGCAGACGCTCCGCCGTACCTTCCGCAAAGCAGCTTTCGCGCTCGTCGCGCGTTTTGCCCATAGCGTTGTCTTTAATCTTTTTCATGGTAATATTTTGCAGCTTTTCCGCTTTTTTTATGCGCGGAAACGACGCGAATATTACCGATCTTTCTTGATTGTAATATGCTCGAAGAGCGGTTTCGACAAAACGAATTCGTTTTTTGCGGGGCAGAGCGGATAATATCCGAGGCAGGCGAACACATACCACGCCGCCATCGTGCCGTTATCCTCGTCGCCGGGGAAGCCCTCTTCCGTGCAGGCGAACGCCTCGTTGACGAGCTTTTCCACCCAATATTCGGTTTTTTTCCGTTCGCCGAGCGCAGAGTACAGCCAAGGCAGATGAAAACTCGGCTGATTGGAAATCGCGCACTGTCCGAAATCGACGCTCGCCATTTCGCTCATTTCGTGGATTTCTTCGCCGTATCCGCCCGTACGGAACACGGGCGGCGCCGCGAACAGCTCGTCTAACTTCCTGCAAAGCTGCTCTTTGCCGCCGTAGAGCGCGGAAAAGCCTTCCAGATCGTGATACACGGCAAATCCGTTCTGCCAAGCGCTCCCCTCGCAGTAATCGCCGCCCCAATCAAAGGGATTAAAATTCGGCTTGAACTTCCTTTCCGCGTCCTTTCCGCGCAGAAATTTGCTTTCGGGGTCGAATAGGTTGGCATAATTTTTACTGCGCTCGATCAAAGCGCGCGCGCCCTCTTCGTCGCCCTCGAGCCGCGCGACCTGCGCGATGCAAAAATCGCCGTAAGCGCAGTCGCAGGTATGGTTCACGCTTTCGCGGAAGGACGAGGGCACGTAGCCGTAACGTATATATTCCTCGATCCCCGTCCTGCCGTGACGCGTTCCCGCGCCCGATTCGTAAGCGTTTTTCAAAAGCGCCTTGTAAGCCCTCGCGCGCAGCTCTCCGCCGACGATCCCCTTCACGCACGCGTCGGCGATTACGGCTTCCGCGAGCGTGCCCGGCATCAGCCCGAATTCTCCCGGACTCAACCATTTTGGCAGCCAGCCCGTTTCTTCGGCGTAGTTTACAAACCCCTCGATCATCTCGCGCACCCGATCGGGCGCGATGATACTCAAAAGCGGATACACCGTGCGGTAGGTGTCCCAAAAACCGTTGTCGGTGTAAAACACGCCCGACTCCGTTTTTTGCGTGTCGGCGTTGTAATGCACGGGCATGCCCCCTTCGTCGTACTCGTGAAACACGCGCGGATAGAGCATAGCGCGGTACAGACAGCTGTAAAACATGTTGCGCCGTTCCGCATTTTCGCCCGAAACAGCGATGCGCGAAAGCATGTCTTCCCACGCGCGTTCCGCCTCGTTTTTTAAGACGGAAAAGGGTTTTTCGTGTAGTTCGCGCTTGTAATTGCGCTTTGCCTGTTCGACGGAGAGAAAGCTCTGCGCCACGGCGATTTCCACCCGTCTGCCCGTAAAATACAGCGCGACGCCGCCCTGTTCGAGCGGCTGCACGCGAACGGGCGGCTCGGAACAGCGCGCGTAAAAATAACCGCGCAAGCCCTTGAAATCCCAAACCGACTGCGCGTCGGTGTAGCCCGTCAGCTCGTTGCCCGCCGCCGTAAACGCGCTTTTATCATAGGGCAAAAGCGCAAAGCCCGTTTCCCCGTCCGACTTGTTTTCCAACACGAAACGCGCGCCGCGCACCGAAGGCGCAAGCGATACGCTTAAACGATACCTCTGCAAATATGCCTGCATGAAATGCGGGGCGAGCGCCGCCTCGCGCGGGCGGTAGCTCGACCACCTTGTCTGCGGTCCGCGCGCAAGCTCCCCCGTAAACGGAAGAAACAGCATGTGCGCATAATCGCCCACCCAGGGGCTGGGCTGGTGCGTTAAACGGATCCCCTCGAACGCATGCGAATAGGGATCGTAAAACCAATTCGACGAGCCGTCCGTCTGGACGGTAAAATGCGCCGTGCCGAAAGGCATCGCCGTAACGGGATAGATATTTCCGTTGGAATATCGGCGCTCGTTGTGCGTACCGACTTTTACATTGACGTATTCAAGCATGATTTTTTTATTTGCGAAAACGTCTTAATCGCCGTTTTCACGTCCTCTTTCATGGCGAGCATGGCGGCATACTCCACGTCGTGCAAATAACCGCTGCCTTTCTTTTCGATTGCGTTTTTCGCCGCAAGATACCCCGCCTTCGACATATACGAATAATAATTGATTTTACGGATGCCGCTTTCGATCGCGCGGTGAAAGCCTTCTTCGCTCACGCCGCTGCCGCCGTGCATGACGAGAGGCAGTCCCGTGGATGCGGCGCACTTTTCCACGACCGAAAAATCGAGCTTGGGCTGCGCGGCGTAAAATCCGTGCGCCGTACCGAACGCGACCGCCAAAGCGTCGATTTTGGTTTGCTCGGAAAAGCGCGCGGCTTCTGCGGGATCGGTGTAATAGTCTTCGGCTTTGCCCGAAAGCCCTTCCCCCGAACATGCTTCGCCCGTGACGAGCCTGCCCAGCTCCGCCTCTACGCTCACGTTCACGGCGTGCGCGATTTCCGTTACCGATCGGGTCACGGCAAGATTTTGCTCATAGGGCAGGGCGGACGCGTCGATCATCACCGAAGTAAAGCCGATACGCAATGCGCGGTACACCATTTCGAGCGACGTGCCGTGATCGAGATGCACGCAGACGGGCACGCTTGCCTTGCGCGCGAGAGCGAGCATGGCAGGTCCTACCATGTCGATATCGTTGTATTGGTTATGCACTTCGGCATGCGCCAAGATCACGGGGCGGTTCAGCTCTTCCGCCGCCGCGACGACCGCCTGCAAGCTATCGAACCCCGTGGCGTTGAACATGCCCACGGCATTTTTCTCTTTTTGTGCGATTTGCAAGATTTCTTTTAAGTTTACGAGCACGGTGCTTCCTCCGGTATTCTGATAATTCTTTCGTCCTCGAACACGTCGCTTTCGTCGCGGCTTTTGGTCGAAAATTCGCTTACGATCGCCCCCTCTTCGCCCGCGCGGAACCAATGGCGCGTGTTCGGCTGCATGGTGTACTGCTCGCCCTCGCGAAGCACGATTTCATGAAAAACGGTCACCTTCGTATCGGGCAGCGCGATCGCGCCGCAGTTGCGTTCCCCTTCCACGTACAGATAACACACGCCCCGCCGCACGCGGAAGGTTTCTTCCTTGCCCTCGAAGGGAACGCCGTGTTCGACGCCCGAAACGTGGCGGTGTTCGGGGCAGACCTGAAAGGGGCGCAGCACCATTTCTTTGGCGCAGCAGCGCGTCGTATTCACGTAAGTGAGAATCTGCAAGCCGATCTCTTCGACTTTGCCCAACCCGAAATCGGCGATTTCAACGGCGTTCTTTTCCGCTTGCGTGAGGACGATTCCCGCGCTTTGCAGCGCGTTCAACGCGTATTGTACCGCGTCGTCGTATTGTTGTTTCGTCAGCATATATCTTTTCTCCTGCCGTATAACGTTTCAAGTTTTAACGCATCTTCCAACCTTCTTGCGCCGCTTACCGAATCGAGGGCGGCAAGATTGCACGCCGCCGCGCACGAGGCGATGCGCATGCCTTCGCCGAGCGGCAGACCTTGCGTGAACGAGTAGAGCATACCCGCGCAAAACGCGTCGCCCGCGCCCACCGTGCCCGCGATATAGCCCTTAGGCAAGGCAAGCGAAGCGAGCGAAGAAAAATTCCCCTGCGCGTCGACGGCGCAACTGAGTTCGGGGCAGTGGATCGTTACCGACCGTTTTACGCCGAACGACAAAATGCTTTCGCAGATGCGGCGCAGATTTTCCATCACGGGCGCGCCGTGTTCTCCGCGCGGCTCGATCCCCGCAAGCATGCCGCCCTCCACCTCGTTTATAACGGCGTAGTCGCAGTATTGCAAGGCGGGCGCGACGGTTGCACGGAAATCCGCCGTCTGCGCGCTCACTAAATCGATGCTCGTTTGCACGCCCTTTTTTTGCATGTGCGCCAACAGACGCGCGGCTTTCGTGCCGTATTCGCCGTCTTGTTCGTCGAGCGCGTCCAGCAATAACAAATAGCCCAAATGAAAGAGATCGGGCTGTTCCGCCGCGACGTCCTCCGCGCAGAACGCGACGTTCGCGCCTTTGGCGTGGAAGAACGTGCGTTCGCCGCTTGCAAGCGTCATTACGTCGGAATACGACGTGGGAAGATCGCACTTCCGCACGCCCGAAACGTCGATCCCCTCTTTTTTCATCGCGTTTAAGATATAATCGGCGTAAGAATCGCGCCCCACTCTGCCGTACGCGCGCACGTCGAGCGCGGGCGCAAGCCGTTTGAGATCGATCCCCGTATTGCACACGCAGCCGCCGACGGCGTACGACGTTTGCGAAATATTGACGAGCATGCCTTTTTGCGGAAACGTTTCGATATTTTTTACGACGTCGAGAATGACGTTGCCCGCGATTGCAACTTGTTTCATACCCTATCCCCTTCGAGCCGCAGCGTAATCACCTGTTTGGGTCCGAACGCAAGGCGGCAGGTTTCTTTGCCGAGCAGCTCTTCGCTCGTTTCCGCCATATTCGTGCGGAACAGCTCGCCGCGAAAAGCAAGCTCCGCCGTAACGGCATGATCGCACAGATTGACGAGGCGCACTAAGACCCCGCCCTGTTCCGCTTTCTTGCAGCAGGTCGCCGCGATTTCGGGCGAAGAGCAGGTAAAAAACGGCTCGGCGGGCAGCGTTTTCCCTTCGTAAGGATCGTCTACGTAATAGAATTTTTCCAATTCCGCCGCCTGCACGGCAAATCTTCCGCCCGCATATTTTTTCGGATCGAACGAATCGGCGTGCACCGTGAAGCCGTTGCGGAAAAACCTTGCCCGTTCGTAACAGTCGGCGGCGCTTCCGCTCTCCCCGAACGAGAAGGCGAGCCGCCCCTCGATACGCCCGAGGCATTGGTTTTGCGGCACCGACCACTGCCGCCCGCCCGTGGGACGGAAGGTTTTAGCATCGCGGTTTATAACGCCCGTACCGCGCACGATCGTAAAAGCAAGTCCGCCGCCCGACAGTTCGGTTTCGTGCTGCCCTTGCGTGAATACGGTGAGCGTATCCGAGCCGAAAAGGCGCGCGAACGTAGCGTTGTGGTGCGTATCGGAATCGGTCAGATCGCAGCTTTCTTTGGGAAGCCGTTCGGCGTAATCGAACACGCTGTCGGTAAACAGTCTGCCGTTTGCGATGCCGCCGAGATCGGAA
>CAJUGP010000002.1:0-66925 GCA_910586365.1 uncultured Christensenella sp.
ACTCTTTCCCTACACGACGCTCTTCCGATCTAATTACCGACACTGAGAATATGCAAAAACGTTATATTCCCTTTGCGGTATTTTTTGTCATCCTTTTGGTCATTTTGGCAGGATTCGGCGCGCGAACCGTTCGGTCCGAGGCAACCTTCGCCTTTGCCGCAAGCGAAAAGAAAATATATCTCACCTTCGACGACGGTCCGAGCACGGTCGTAACCGAACGCGTGTTGGACGTTTTGAAGCAGGAAAAGGTGAAAGCGACCTTTTTTATCGTGAGCGACCGTGCAAAGACGCGCCGCTCCACCTTGAAACGCATCGCGGACGAAGGACATACCGTGGGGGTGCATTCGGCGACGCACGATTACGCGAAAATTTACGCTTCCGACGCCGCCCTTTTAACCGACGTTTCCGCCTGCGCCGATTATATCTACGAAGTCACGGGCAAAAAACCGACCTGTTACCGCTTCCCCGGCGGCGGAATCAAGGATATCAAACACAAAACGGCGCTCCTCAAAAACGCCGGTTACACCGTCGTTTCCTGGAACGCCGTCTGCGGCGACGAAGAAATTCCCCGCGCCGACGCGGATACGCTTTATAAACGGGCAATACAGACCGCCGAAGGCAAAAACAACGTCGTGCTGCTCTGCCACGATTCCGCTTCGCACAAGGCGACGGCGGAAGCGCTCGAACGCATTATTCGTTATTTCCGCAAAGAAGGGTATGTTTTCTGCGCTTACTGATAAGCTTTTTGGGACGGTGCGACGCGATCGCCGTATAGATTATTCCCACGGGCAGAATGCTCAGCGAACACAGCGCAACCGCGAGCCACTGCGCCCCGTTGAGCGATTGTAAGCCGAACGCGAAACGGAGCGGCGGCGCGAACACGAGCAACACGTTGACCGCCACGCCGATAAACGCCGTCAACAGCAGCGTGCGGTTGGCGAAAAAGTCGCGCGGGCGCATGAGCCTATCCTCGCACCGAACGTTAAAGGCGTGGAACAGCTCCAAAAGCGACAGCGTGAGGAAACACACGGTGGACGCGACGGCATTGCCCCAATACTTTACGCCCAGCACGAAAAGCGTGACGATGATCGCCGTTTGCACCGCGCCGAAAATCCCGATCCGCAAAAGCGACGGCGGCGAAAAAATTTCTTTCTCGGAAACGGGCGGACGGTTCATAGCGCCTTCCGTGCGTTCCATACCGAGCGCGAGCACGGGCAGCGAGTCGGTGATCAAATTGATCCACAAGAGCTGCGTGGACGTGAGGAAGGCGTATTTCCATAAGAACAGCGATACCACGAGCACCGCGAGCACTTCGGCAAGGTTGGTGGCAAGGAAGAAAGAAATCGTCTTTTTAATATTGAAAAATACGTTCCGTCCCTCTTCGACCGCATGCACGAGGGTGGAAAAGTCGTCGCCCTTCAATACGATCTCGGCGGCGTTTTTTGTTACGTCCGTACCCGAACCCATGGCGACGCCGATGTCGGCGGCACGCAGCGCGGGCGCGTCGTTTACGCCGTCGCCCGTCATGGCGACGATCTCGCCCTGTTTTTGCAGCGCCGCGACGATCTGCTGTTTATGCCGCGGCGAAACGCGCGCGTATACCGTATATTTTTTTGCAACGGCGGCGTAGTCCTCGCCTAACGCGTCGATTTCGTCGCCCGTAAGCACCTCGCTTTCGTTTTCCGCGATCGAAAGCCGTTTGGCGATCGCAAACGCCGTTTGCGCGCTGTCGCCCGTGATCATCACCGTGCGGATACCCGCTTTTCGGCAGGAAAGCACCGCCTCGCGCGCGCCCTCTTTGGGTGGATCGAGCATCGCGGCAAGCCCTATAAACGTTAAGCCTTCTTCTTTGCCGCCCTGTCCGCGCGCGAACCCCAAAACGCGCATGGCGCGCGAAGAAAACGCGTTAATCTTGCTTTCGATCGCCGCTTTGTCCGATATAGTAAGCGCCCGTTCGCCCGACGGGGTAAGAATGCGCGTACACTTCCCGATCACGACGTCCGCGCCGCCCTTCACGAAAAGCTCGCCCTTATCCGTCAAAACGCTCATCATGCGCCGATCGCTCGAAAAGGGAACGCCGCCCACGATACGGCAGGCGTATTCTACGCGGCAGCGATCGGCATATTCCACCAAGCTGACCTCGGTCGGATCGCCCACGTACGCGCCCGCGTCGCCCTTTACGGTATGGCACACGCGCATGCAGCGCAAAAGCTCGCGCTGCCCTTCCGTTCCCATATACCGTTCTTCCGCCGCCGAAAAGTCGGTTGCGATCTCCTCGACCGTCATTTTATTTTGCGTCAGCGTGCCCGTTTTATCCGAACAAATGCAGGTGCAACTGCCGAGCGTCTGCACGGCGGAAAGCTTGCGCATGACGGCATTCGCCTTTGCCATGCGCTGCACGCCCATGGCGAGAATGACGGTGACGACGGCGCCCATGCCCTCGGGGATCGCCGCCACGGCGACGGCGACGGCGTTCATCACGTTCTGCAAAAAGCTGACGCGTTTGGAAAGCATACCGCCCAAAAAGAGCACGGCGGCGACCGACAAAACCGAGACCGTTATGATCTTGCCGAGCTTCGCCACAAGCTTATCGAGGGGCGAGGCGACCGTTTCGGTTTGATCGAGCATTCCCGCGATCTTACCCGTTTCGGTATCCATGCCTACCGCCGTGACAACGGCGCGCGCCGATCCCTTTACGCAGAACGTGGAATAATGCGCGGTATTTTTGCGGTCGGCAAGCGATTTTTTCGTGACGATGCAGTCGCTTTTCAAAACGGGCTTGCTCTCGCCCGTCAGCGTCGATTCGTCGCAGCGGAAATCTTTGCTTTCCAGAATACGGCAGTCGGCGGGGATACGGTCGCCCTCTTCGAGCTCGATGACGTCGCCCACGACAAGCTCTTCCGCGTCGATGACGATAAGCTTTCCGTCGCGCACGACCTTCGCCTCGCACGTGGATAGCTTTTTCAGATTTTCGATCGCCTTGTCCGCGCGGTATTGCTGCAAAAAGCCCACGACCGCGTTGAGCAGAATAATAAACAGAAGAATGCCCGTATCGACCAACTCGTTTTTATCCTTCGTGAGAAAAGCGAGCACGGCGGAAAGGAAAGCGGCAAGGACGAGGATAATGGTCATTAAATCCTTGAACTGCGCGAAAAAAAGCGCGATCTTGCTTCTTTTTTTGCCCTCTTTGAACACGTTTCTGCCGTTTTTTTCGAGCCTTGCACGCGCTTCTTCGCTTGAAAGTCCGCTTGCCTTGCTCTTGATTTTTTCGAGCGTTTGCTCCGCGCTCAGCATATACGTTTCCATACGGATAACGTATGAAAAAACCGACGGGGTTATGATAACTTCCGTCGGTTTTTCCGTCTTTAACGCAAGAGAATATCGCACTTACGCGCCGTAATTTTTCAAATACTCCTTCATGGCGGGCACGTATTCTTTGCCCGCGACGACGCCCTCTTCCAGCGCCTCGATAATATCCTTAACCGTTACGATCGAATATACCTTCACTCCGTATTCGTCGTAAGCTTCCTGCACGGCGGATTTTTCGCCCGTGCCCTTTTCCATACGGTCGACCGAAATAAGCATCGCTTCGATTTTTACGTCGCCTTCCTGTTTGATCTTGGGCAGAATTTCGCGCAGCGCCTTGCCCGAGGTCATCACGTCCTCGATAATGCACACCTTATCGCCGTCATGCAGAGCCTGCCCTACGAACATGCCCCCCTCGCCGTGGTCCTTTACCTCTTTGCGGTCGAAGCAGAACCCCAAATTCACGCCGTGATTGTTCGCAAGCGCGATCGCCGTGGATACCGCAAGCGGTATTCCCTTGTAAGCGGGTCCGACGAGCGTTTGCGCGTTCACGCCGTGTTCGAGGTAGCAAGCTGCATAATATTCGCCCAAACGCGCCGCCTGCGCCCCCGTGCGATATTTCCCCGCGTTGATGAAATACGGCGCTTTTCTGCCGCTTTTCAGCGTAAAATCGCCGAAACAAAGCACTTCGTTTTCCACCATAAACCGAATAAACTGTTTTTTGTAATCCTGCATGATATACTCCTTTTCTTTTAATTTCAGATTCCTCGACTGCGCTCGGAATGACAATATACCGTCATTAACCGCGCTCGCGACGTAATACCGTCGTTGACTGCGCTTGCGGCACAATTCTGTCATTAACCGCGCTCGCGACGTAATACCGTCATTAACTGCGCTTGCGAAACAATGCTGTCATGAACCGCGCCTGCGACGTAATACCGTCGTTGACTGCTTGCGAAACAATGCTGTCATTAACCGCGCTCGCGACGTAATACCGTCATTAACCGCGCTTGCGACGCAATACCGTCATTAACCGCGCTTGCGACGCAATACCGTCATCGCCTACGCTCGCGGCACAATGGTGTCATTATGCTGTCATTCTGAGCGTAGCGCAGAGCGCGCAGCCGAAGAATCTTTATCGCAACGAGATTGCAGCGTTCTGCCAAGCAGCATAAACGCGATTTTATACACGCCGCCGCGAAAACGGCAAGTTTTTTATCCGTGAAGCCTCAGCGTATTGACGATTTCCGAAAGATTTTTTACGCCGTGCTTCTCGCACCAAAGGTTTAATCCTTCGATGATCTTGGGGCAGGCAAACGCGTCGGTAAAATTCTGCGTGCCCACTTCGACGGCGACCGCCCCCGCCATCATAAATTCGAGCGCGTCCTCGGCGCAGGTGATGCCGCCCATGCCCACGACGGGAATGCTCACGGCGTGCGCCGCTTCGTATACCATGCGCACCGCGATCGGTTTAATACCAGCGCCCGAAACGCCGCCCGTATTATTGGCGATGATCGGCGCTCTTCGTTCGACGTCGATCGCCATGCCCGTAAACGTATTCACGAGCGAAAGCGCGTCCGCGCCGCCCTCTTGCGCCGCACGCGCGTTCATGACGATGCTTTCGACGTTGGGCGAAAGCTTGACGATAAGCGGCGTCTTTTTGAGATTGCTTTTTGAAATTTTCGTCACTTCCCGAATGCTGTCGGGACGGATCCCGAACGCCATGCCGCCGCACTTCACGTTGGGGCAGGAAATGTTCAGCTCGATAAAATCGACCTTACCGTCGAGCCGCGCGCAGATCGCGCCGTAATCCTCGAGCGTGCTGCCCGCCACGTTGGCGACGACGCGCGTTTTCGATTTGAGCCACTCTAAATCGTGTTCGAGAAACGCGTCCACGCCGGGGTTCTGCAATCCGACGGCGTTCAGAATCACGCCGCGGCTTTCCGCAATGCGCGGCACAAGATTGCCCGCGCGCGGCGCAAGCGTAAGCCCTTTCGTCGCCACGCCGCCCAACACCGAAATATCGTAAAGCTCGTCATACTCCCTTCCGAACCCGAACGTGCCCGAGGCGGGAATCACGGGATTTTTGAGTTCCACTCCGCACAGATTAACGCTTAAATTCGCCATTTGTATTCCCTCTTTTTGTGAAATATTACAACTCGACTTCGTTTATCTCGAATACCGGTCCGTCTTTGCAGACGCGGGCGTGCGCGCCGTCCGTTAAATTGCAGACGCACACAAGGCACGCGCCGATCCCGCAGCCCATGCGCTCTTCGAGCGAAACGTAGCAGGGAATCCCCGTACCCTTTAACGAAGTTTTCAGCGCTCTGAGCATGGGCGTCGGTCCGCAGGCAAGCACGGCGTCGAATTTTTCATGCAGCAGATCGTTGCAAAACGCTTCGACCGCGTTGCCGTGAAACCCGAAGCTGCCGTCGTCCGAGGCGAACACGGCGCGTTCGCACCGTTCAAGCTCGTACTCCATGCACAGCGCGTCGCGGTTGCGGAAGCCCATGTACGCATACAGGCGCTTGCTTTTGGCATATTGACGGATCGCCGCCACGAGCGGGAAGATCCCCACGCCGCCGCCCACGATTGCGATTTTCTTCTGCGTATCGTCGAGATAAAACCCGTTGCCGAGGGGCATGAGGACGGAGAGCTTTTCGCCCGCCTTGTAATCGAACGCCAGCTTCCGCGTACCCTCGCCTTTCAGACGGTAACACACCGTAATGCGTTCCCCTTCGGCTTTGCAGACGGCAAGGGGGCGGCGCAGCGGCTTTTCGCCCACGCCGATCATGCAAAACTGCCCCGCCCGCACGGCAACCGTTTCTTCGGTCGCAAACGTGAGAGAATAAATCTCTTCCGCGATTTTTTTGTTTTCCAAAACGGTTACCGTCAATTCGCGCATATTGCCCCCAAAACGCTTAAAAGGTCTTGCTTCATATCGAGGCACGCCTGCCGCGCTGCGCCGTCGTATTCTCCGCCGCGCTTTTTGTACGCGCATAGAATACCGCGCGAGTTGTTGACGATGCCGCCCATGCCCCCCTTGCGGAAGCTGTTTTTGAGCATTTCGGCATTGCCGCCCTGCGCGCCGTAACCGGGGATCAAAAAGAACGTGTGCGCCAGCCGATCGCGTAAAATCTTCGCTTCCTCGGGGTGCGTCGCCCCCACGACCGCGCCCACGGCGGAATAACCGTATTTGCCGATCGTCTCTTTGCCCCATTCTTCGACCATGTCGCCCATGCACTCGAAAACGGTGCGTCCGTCGGTCAAACGCAGATTTTGCAATTCGCCCGAAGAAGGGTTACTCGTTTTCACAAGCACGAAAATGCCTTTTTCGTACCGCTTGCAGTCGTTGACGAACGGCACGATCCCGTCCGATCCCAGATACCCGTTTACCGTAAGCATATCGGAAGGAAACGCCTGCGCGTTCGCGCCGTTTATTTCGGTCAAGCCGAGATAAGCCGCGGAATACTGCGCCGCCGTCGCGCCGATGTCGTTGCGCTTTGCGTCGGTGATTACGATAAGCCCCTTGCTCTTCGCGTAGAGCAGCGTTTCGTAAAACGCGCTCAGCCCCGCCGCGCCGTATTGCTCATAATAAGCGATCTGCACTTTGACGGCGGGAACGACGTCGCACACCGCGTCGATCACGCCTTTGTTAAACCGCACGATCGCCTGCGCGGCGCCGCTAAAGTCTTGCACGCCCTCGCGCATCGTTTCGGGCAGATACTCGAATGACGTATCCAAGCCCACGCAAGTGGGATTTTGTTTTGCGATAATTGCCTCGATCAGTTTATCGACGATCATATTTTTTCTCCTGTTTTTTGATTCACTCTTGATATTTGATTTCGCCGTCCGAAACGGTCATCTTCACTCTGCCGCACACCTTCCTGCCTTTGAACGGCGTGTTTTTACCCTTGCTCTCGAACAAAGCGGGATCGACCGTCCACTCCTCGTTCAAATCGACGACGGTAAGATCGGCGACGACGCCCTCTTGCAGAACGCCGCCTTCCAAAGAAAGAATACGCGCGGGCGCGGCGCTCATTCGTTCGGCAAGCTGTTCGATCGTGAGCACGCCGCCCTTGACGAGCTGCGTGTACGAAAGCGCGAACGACGTTTCGATTCCGCTGATGCCGAACGCCGCCATGTCGTATTCCACATGTTTATCGTCGTAATGGTGGGGGGCATGGTCGGTGACGATGCAGTCGATCGTACCGTCGCTAAGACCCTCGATAATCGCAAGGCGGTCTTTTTCTTCCCGCAGCGGCGGGTTGACTTTGGTATCGGGATCGAATCCCGCGATCGCTTCGTCGGTGAGCGTAAAATAATGCGGACAGGTTTCCGCCGTCACCTTTACGCCCCGTTTCTTGGCGTCGCGAATGAGCTGTACGCCGCTGTAAGTGGAAACGTGGCAGATATGCACGGGGACGTCCAAGCTTTCCGCAAGGCAGATTTCGCGGGCGATGATGATGTCTTCCGCCGCGCGCAGACTGCCCTTCAGTCCCGTCAGCGTGGAATGATACCCTTCGTTCACCACGCCGCCGTCGACGAGCGAATGATCCTCGCAATGGCACAGGCAAACGAGACCGAAATCGGAAGCGTATTGCATGGCGTTCGCCATCAGTTTGGTATTGACGACCGTTTTTCCGTCCTCGCTGAGCGCGACCGCGCCCGCCGCCTTCATCGCGCCGATCGCGGCAAGATTTTTTCCTTCCTGCCCCTCGGTGATCGCGCCGACGGGGTGCACCTTGCACAATCCGACCTCGCGCGCGCGATTTTTGATATACGAAACGACGACCTTGTTGTCGGTCACGGGTTTGGTGTTGGGCATGCAGCAGATCTGCGTAAAGCCGCCCTTCACGGCGGCGCGGCAACCGCTTTCGATATTCTCTTTTTTCTCATATCCCGGTTCGCGCAAATGCACGTGCATATCGATGAGTCCCGGCAGAACGGTGCGCCCGTTCAGATCGATCCCGTCGCCCGCGATCGAAGGCGCGATCTTGCAAATCCTGCCGTTTTCGATGAGAAGATCGGCTTTTTTTACGCCGTCCTGCAAGACGACCATACCGTTTTTCAATAACATAATTCTCTCCTTATTTGAGGGATTGCGCGTCAGATTTCCTCTTTCGTCAACAGGAACAGGATCGCCATTCGCACGGCGATGCCCGAAAGCACTTGTTCTTCGATGCGGCTCGTTTCGCCGTCGATAAGCGCCGAGGTCAGCTCGACGCCGCGGTTCACGGGTCCGGGGTGCATGACGAGCGCGCCCTTTTTCGCATATTTCATCACCCCGTCGTCCACGCCGTAAAATTTGGCGTATTCGCCGAGCGAAGGGAAGTTGCCCGCATGCTGGCGTTCGAGCTGAATGCGAAGCCCCATCACGACGTCCGCGCCCTCGACGGCTTCCTCGCGCGAGGAACAGACCTTCGCGCCCATTTTATCAAGCCCTGCGGGCAGCAGCGTTTTGGGCGCGTATAAGCGCACGTCCGCGCCCATTTTCTTCAAGCCGAATAAATTGCTCTTCGCAACGCGCGAGTGGCGGATATCGCCCAAAATTGCTACCTGCAACCCTTGGAGCGAAGGGAAATTTTCGCGCATCGTGAGCATGTCCAAAAGCGCCTGCGACGGGTGCTCGTTCATGCCGTCGCCCGCGTTGACGACGTGCCCCTTCACCGTTTTGGCAAGCAGCGCGGGCGCGCCGCCCATGGGGTGGCGGATCACGAACACGTCGCTCTTCATGGCGTCGAGCGTTTTGCCCGTATCCACGAGCGTTTCGCCCTTTTTCACCGAAGAGCTTTCGGCGGCGATATTGACGACGTGCGCGCCCATGTATTTGGCGGCAAGCTCGAAGCTGCACCGCGTGCGCGTGCTGTTTTCGTAAAAAAGCGTCGTGACCGATTTCCCCTGCAAATGCGGCAGCTTTTTGATATTCTGCCGCAGCAGCTTTTTCATCGCCATGCCGTTTTGCAGAATTTCGTCGATCTCTTCCGCCGAAACGTCATAAAGTCCCAAAAGATCCTTTCGCTTTAACATTTCTTCCTCCCGCTTGATATCGATAAGGCGTCGCGTTCCGCGCCCAATTCGGTAAAACATACTTCCACGTATTCGCGCGCCGCCGTGGGAACGTTTTTCCCGACGAAATCGGCGCGGACGGGCAGCTGCCTGCCCCCGCGGTCGACAAGCGCCAAAAGCTCGATCGCCTGCGGTCTGCCGAGCGAAAAAAGCGTTTCAATCGCCGCCGCCGCACTGCGCCCCGTGTATAACACGTCGTCGCACAGAACGACCCGTTTCCCGTCGATCGCAAAGCCCAAAACGTTTTTTTGCGCGGCGGGCACGAACGCCCCCGTCACCAGATCGTCGCGCTTCATGCCGATATCCAATCCCGCGCAAGGCAGCTCGATCCCCGAAAATTCGGCGATCGCCGCCTGAATCCTGCGCGCGACGATTTCGCCGCCGCGCTTTATGCCCGCAAGCACCAGCCCGTTTAACCCTTTGTTCTTTTCTTCGATTTCGTGCGCGAGCCGCACGATCGCCCGCCGCAAGCCGTCCGAATCGAAAATCTCCGTCATGATCTCCCCCCGAAAAAAAGAATACGCCCTTGCAGATACCGCAAAGGCGCATGAAAAAACCAAACTTCTCGTTCCTCTTGTCGGCATCACGGTACCGCTCTTAAAGATTGGTTTTATTGTATCACTCCCGCATGAAAATGTCAAGATTTTTCTTCAAAAAAGCATAGGCAATCGCATAAAAAAACGCCCGCCGCGTTCTTTCTGCAATTCCCGAAAGAACGCGGCGGGCATAATTCGTATTTTTTATTTGCAGCCGCCGCACGTTGCGCAGTTTCCGCCGCACTTTTTGCCCTGCTTGCCCGTTGCCGAATACATGCAGCCCGACCACTTGCGCCGCGCCGCTTTGCCGCACGCGGGACAAATAACTTCTTCGTCGTGGGTTTTTACAAGTTCTTCAAACGTTTTTCCGCAATTTTCGCATACGTATTCTAATATCGGCATAATTCAATCCCTGCGGTGTTTTCGCCTGTTCTGCGTTTGACGCGCCTTGCCGATATGCACCGACGAGGACGCGCGGATGAGGAAAAAGGATACGACGCCCGTGATCAAAACGCACACGCCGATCACGACCCAGAACCCCCACCAACCGACGTTTTGCAACGGCACTTCCACGTTCATGCCCCACAGACTTGCGATAAGCGTGGGCACCGAAATGATCATGGTGATCACCGTTAAAAGCTTCATGACGATGTTGAGGTTGTTGGATATAACCGAGGCGTAAGCGTCCATCGTGCCCGATAAAATGTCGCGGTAAATATTACACATTTCCACCGCCTGACGGGTTTCGATGACGATATCGTCGTATAGATCCTTGTTGTCTTCCACGTTCGCGACCGAAGGAAGGCGTTCGAGCTTGTTGTAAACGCCGAGGTTCGCGCTGAGCGACGTGGAAAAATAGACGAGCGAATTTTCAAGCGCAAGCAGTTGGATCAGCTCTTTGTTCTTCATGGAACGGTGCAGCTCCGCCTGCACGCGCAGCGATTTTTTATCGATCTGCCTGAGGTTGAACAAAAACCGTTTGGCGTTCCCCATTAAAAAACGGAGCAGAAACGTCGTGTTGTCGCCCGTGTCGATATCGATACGGCTTGCGATAAAGTCCCCTAACACGGGATTGCCGCGCAGAGAAACGGTGACGATGCACTTCTCGTTCGTGATAAGCGCAAGCGGGATGGTTTCATACGAATCGCCGTCGTCGCTGTCGGTGATGATCGGCGTATCGAGCAGCACGAGCATGTTGCCCTCGTCGCGCTCGAACCGCGCCGTTTCCTCTTCGTCGAGCGCGGCTTTGAGCATTTCATCGGGAATTCCCGTGAGCGCGCTCACGTCCTCCACCTCGTCGTCGGTGGGGTTCACAAGGTCGATCCAGCAGCCTTTTTCAAACGCTTCGATCTGCTGCGTCGGACTTTTTTCTTTCGATCTGAAATATTTAATCATAAGCATTTCCGCCTTTTTCTTTTTCCCTTTTCGGGCAACAAAAAACGCACAGGAAACCCTGCGCGTTTCGGAAATGCTCAGCGTAACAAGCTATGAGCGCGTTATTACCGCACCGCGCAGAAAGTTATTCGTGTTTTCACATCGGTTTGGAACGGCGTCCATAGTTGTCTCCTATCGAATTCCCTTTTATTATAACCGTTAAACGGCGATTTGGCAACTGTTTTCGGCTACTTTTTTACAAACGCGCCCGTCATATCACGCACAACCCGTCGAGGAAAGACGAAAACAGTCCTTCGGTATGCGCGCCGACGTCCTCGAAACAAGCAACGAGGTCTGCGCGCGTCGCCTGTTTTTTATCGAACCGCGCGGCATATTTTTTGAGCGCCGAGAAAAATTTTCTCTCACCCGCGCCTTCGCGCAGCTTGTCGAAGAGTACGACGCCTTTGTCGTAAGCGATCGAACGGTATTCATATTCCCCTTTGAAGGTATTAAGCGGGCGGCTCATGCGCGTATCCGCGCCGCCGAGCTGCGAATAAACCGAAAAATACGAACGGTACGATTTTTCGGCAAGCGCCACACGATCGCGGTACGTTTTGCCGTATTCGGGGTGCGCGCCGTAAAACAAGGCGACGGAATATTCGCTCAGTCCCTCGTCTTGCCACGACTCTTCGGCTTGGTTGCTGCCGACCTTGTAATACCACCACTGGTGCGCCGTTTCGTGAATGACGGCGTCGAGGCGTTCGCTCTTATGCAAGCCGTTGGAAATCAGCGCGAGGGCGGAATATTCCATGCCGCCGAACAGGAAGTCGGTTTCGGCGACCGTATACCGCTCTTCCTCATACGGCGTAAAGGTTTCGGAGAAAAACGCGAGCGCCGACGCCGCGGCGGAAAGGGTGCTTTGCGCGTCCTCGTCCTGCATGTAGTAATATTCCACCTGCACGCCGCCCGCCTGCATGCTTTCGCGTTTGAACTCTTTGCCGAGCACGAACGCGACGTCCCGCACGTCTTTTGCTACTATATTATACGTCGCCTTGCCGTTTTGGGTCACGGACGATCCCGCGCCGCCGTAGACGAGCGTATACTCTTCGGGCACGGTCATGCTGACGGTATAATCGGCGCAATCGCTCACGAACGGATCGCCGCACGCCGTGAACGGATATTCCGCAAAACCGCTATCTGTGCGATGGCACAGAACGGGATAAAAATGCGTGAGGTTCACGGCGTGTTCGCCGATCCCCAAACGGTGATTGTTTTTGGAAAGCGTAAGCGTAAACGAAAGCGAAACAACCGCGCGTTCGTCGGGATAAAGCGGCTTTGCGAGTGAAACGGCAAGAATGTTCTCGTCCTCGCCGCACACGCGCCACTCTCCGCCCGTCAGCGTGTCGATCTGAATGCCGCCGTAGCTTTCGCCGTCGTAAAAGCACGCGCTTTCAAAAAGCGGCGAAACGGGCTTGTTTTTCGCGCCCTCGCGGTAGACGTTGGGATACAGCCCGAACTTCAATTCGCTCAGCACGTTGTCCGTCGTATTGACGGCGTGCACCGTCATTTCGGCTTGCAGCCTGCCCTCTTCGGGGAAATATTCGGCGACGATTTGATATTCGTCTTTCGCGCTCGCGCTTTTACAGGCGGAAAAGAACGCGAAAAAAGGTAACAGCAATACGGCGCAGCTTAAAATCGCAAGCGTTTTGCGCATAAAAAAACCTCCCGACGGTGTGTCGACAGGTTTATTTTATGAACGGTTTTAAGCGCTTATTCCTCCGCGGCGGACGCATTCTCCGTCGTCGCCGAAGGCTGCGAAGGGGTAAGTCTGCCTTCCCGTACGTCTGCAAGCACCTTCTGCGCCAGCTTTTTCACGCCCCGCAGTTTACCCGCGTAGAGCGTGCCCGTGAGATCGACGCAGTAGATTTTGAGCGATCCGAGCATTTTGCCCTTCGCGCCGTCCACGAGGACGTTTGCAAGCTCTTGTTCGGTGAGCCGAAACCGCAGCGAGCTGCGCTGTTCGACCACGAGCCGATCTTCTTTGCGCAACCCCGCGCGCTTTTTATAAAGCGCGGTGAGATCGAAGGTGACGCTTCCGTTTTTCAGCCCCATTTCGGCTATGCCCACTTCGTTGAGCGATTTGTTGCCGATCACGAATTCGGCGTAATTTTCGCGCGAGAGCGTATCCTGCGAATAAAAACCGAGAAATTTGAGTTTTTGCACGGCGATTTTATTGCGCAGATTGACGATCATGAGAATGGCAACCGCCGCCGCCACGGCGACGAGCGCCGTTACGACAAGAATGATTACGAGTAAAATTTCCGTTAAGTCCATATTTTCCTCCGTACTCTATTATATCGCTCCCGCGCCGAAACTTTAACGTTTTCGGGCAATTTTTCCGCCAAGCGTGAAAAAAAGTTTACTTTTCTTCGAGAACGGCTTCGATATAGGTCGTCGGATCGACGAGCTTTCCGTTTTTCGCCACTTCAAAGTGAAGGTGCGCGCCGTCTTTCGCTTCCGAGCCGTAGCTCTCCGCAACCGTGCCGATTTTGTCGCCCGCTTCCACTTTGGCGCCCTCTTTCAGCCCTTCCGCAGGCTCTACGAATCGGTAGCAGGAAGTCAACCCTTCGGCGTGCTCGATAAGAATATAGTTGCCCGTTTCTTTGCTCAGCGAAATCTGTTTGATTGTGCCCGCGGTCATCGCGCATACCTCCGTGCCCTGTTCCGCCGCGAAGTCGAGCGCATAATGGCGGTAATGCCAGCCGAGCGTTCCGTTGGAGTAGATCTCGTTATAGCCGAGGGTATACGCCGCGTTGACGGGGGTCACGTACTTCGTCGCTTCGCCGCCGGTGGGCTTATCGGGATCTTTGTCGCCGTCGGGATCTTTGTCGTCGGGCGGCGTTACGGGCGTGTTCTGATCGTCGGGATTTTTCACGACGTCGTCGCCGTTCGTCACGAAATAGACGGTGAGCACGGTTGCCGCGGCAAGGATCAGCACGCACGCCGCGAGCAGGAAGTAATAAACGATTCTCTTTTTGCTTTTGGTTTGTTGTTCTTTCATAAAATCCTCCGAAAAAAATGATATGTACATGTTTGACGGCATTCTTTCATTTTATACCTTCTTCGGTAATTTTTGCCGTACTCAGCATCCGCCGAAAATAAGCGGCGTGCCCGCGACGGTCTGTTCCGCATTCACCGCAATATGGAGATTGACCAACCTGCCCCCCAAATCGACGGGATCGCCCAAAAGAGGCGAATAGTAGTAACAGTTTTCCACGCCCGCAACGTTTTCGCAAAAAATAAGGGTGGCGCGGTAGCGCGCGGCGAGTTCTTCCTTGCGATCGCCCGTATAGCGCGCGCTTTCTCCCGCCGTCAGGTGCGTCAGTTTATGAAGGAGCGGAAATTTCGTTACTTCGGACTGTCCCGAAGAATTCGCGGAATCATACAGCTCGTAAGCTTTTCCCTGCGCAAACACGGGCAAACGCGTAAGGCAGAACGCCGCCGCCGCGCAGATGAATACGGCTGCCGCACAGATAAGTTGTTTAACCGCCGACCATGTTGCGCGCATAAAAAAATCCTCCCGTTTTTGCGGAAGGATTATAAACACTTTTTTCGTTCTTTATACGTCAAAAAGCAAACGTTTTTTGAAAATACGTTACCAGCCGAGCGGTTCGCCGCCCAAAAGGTGCAAATGAAGATGATGCACGGTCTGCCCCGCGTTTTCGCCCTGATTGATCACGACGCGGTATCCCTCGGAAAGTCCCAAGCGTTCTTGCAGCCGTCCGATTTTTTGCAGCGTCCGTCCGACGAGCGCGGCGCGGTTCTCGTCCAAATCCGAAAGATAAGCGAAATGCTCCTTCGCCACGCACAGCAAATGCACGGCGGCTTTGGGTTCGATGTCTTTGAAAATGACGATTTCCTCGTCCTCATAGACTTTGGCAGAAGGGATTTCCCCCGCGATGATTTTGCAGAAAATACAATTTTCCATATGATTCTCCTTTTTCTATTTTAGATTTCTCGGCTGCGCTCGAAATGACAACAACGTGTCATTCTGAGCTTGTCGAAGAATCTCTTTCATCTTGTCATTCTGAGCCTGCCCCTGTTCGCTTTGTCATTCTGAGCTTGTCAAGAATCCCGCTTACCTTGTCATTCTGAGCTTGTCGAAGAATCCCGCTTACCTTGTCATTCTGAGCCTGCCGAAGAATCCCGCTTACCTTGTCATTCTGAGCTTGTCGAAGAATCCCTTTCATATTCAGATTTCTCGACTGCGCTCGAAATGACAAGAGGAACACACAATGACAACAATATCTCATTCTGAGCCTGCTCCTGTTCGCTTTGTCATTCTGAGCGAAGTCGAAGAATCCCGCTCAAAGCCGATTAACCGATCAATTCGCCCTTAGCGCCGTCGCCGAATAAATGCGTGAGCTTCACGCGGCAAAGCTCTCCCTCGCGCGCGCCGTCCGCATAGACGCGGATATAATTGCGCGTATATCCGCCCGTATCCTCGAAGAGCACTTCCTGTTCGCTGCCCAAAAATTTTTCGATATATTTCAACGATTCCGCCACGGCGACACGGCGCAGACGGTCGGCGCGGTCGTGCTTGACTTCGGCGGAAAGATCGGGGAGCTTCTCCGCCCGCGTTCCCTCGCGCGGGGAAAACGGAAAAATATGTACGCGCGAGAAGCCCGCCCGTTCGACCAAATCGACCGTTTGAAGGAAATCCTCTTCCGTTTCGGTCGGATACCCTACGATCACGTCGGTCGTGATCGCCGCATCGGGGAAATAGCGATAGATAAGCGAACATTTTTGCAAAAACTCTTCGCGCGTATACTTGCGGTTCATCGCGCGGAGCACCGCGTCCGATCCGCTTTGCAGCGACAAATGAAAATGCTCCGTAAAATTCCCCGCCGCGCGCATGGTTTCGAGCAGGCGCTCGGTGATAACGCCCGCTTCGAGCGAGCCGAACCGAAACCGCGCGGGAACGTTTTTCAATTTTTCGACCAATCCGCACAGATCGGTTTCGCCGTCGCGGTACGAAGAAAGATCGATCCCCGTCAGCACGATTTCTTTTGCGCCGCACGCGTTCGCCTCGTTCAAAACGTCGTCCGCGTTCCGCGAACGCGATCTGCCGCGCAGATAGGGAATCAGGCAATACGAACAGAAACGGTTGCAGCCGTCCTGCACGCGCAGAAAAGCGCGCGTGCCCGCGCGCGCGGGCATGGGCATGGACGAAAACGTCTCTTCCGTTTCGAGAAAAATACCGCTTTTGTCGAGCTTTTCGAGGATACCGCCCTTGTGCGCCGTGCCGTACACAAGCGCGCCGTTTTTGGAAAACGCCTGCGGATCGTGCTGCGACGCGCAGCCGCACACGATAAATTTCGCCGCGGGATTATAGCGTTTGAGCCTTGTTACCGCCTGCCTGCTCTTACGCTCCGCCTCTTTGGTCACGGCGCAAGTATTGAGCAAATATAAATCGGCATAGGCGGGATAATAAATCACGTCGTAACCGCGTTCTTTTAATCCCTGCGCGAGCGACGCGCTTTCCACCTCGTTCAGCTTACAGCCGAGCGTAAAAACACAAGCGATCATCCAAGTTCCCCCAATGCGTATAAGGCGACCGATAAAAACGCGATCGCCGCCGTTTCCGCGCGCAGAATGCGCTTTCCGAGCGACATGCCTGCAAATCCGCACTGTTTTGCAAGGGCAAATTCCTCCTGCGAAAATCCCCCCTCGCTGCCCACGACGAGCGCGGCGGGCGCAACCGTATCTTCCATGCGCCGTTCGCTCTTCTCAGCAAATTCGCAGGCGAACAGCTTGCACGCATACTCCTGCGCCGAGCGCAGCGCGTTCTCGAACGTATCAAAATACACGACCTCGGGCGCGGACGCGCGCAAACACTGTTTCGCCGCCTCTTTCGCCACACGGTTGAGCCGTTCGAGCTTGTTTTCGTTCATATATGCCGCGCAGTAACGCGAAGAAAACACGCCGATCTTGCCTACGCCAAGCTCCACCGCTTTCTGCACGACGAGTTCGGTTTTATCCCCTTTTAACGCGCCGATCAAAAGATAAACTTCGCTTTTTGGTTCCTTATCCGAAACGCGTGCCTGCGTGATATGCAGCAGAAAGCGCGTCTTTTCGGCTTTGGAAATGACCGCCGCGTATTCCGTGCCGCTCCCGTCGAGCAGCGTCACCTCGTCGCCCTCGGCAAGCCGCAGCACGTTTTTGGCGTGGTTGAATTCGTCGCCCGTCAGCTGCGCCTCGCAAGGCGTACCGTCTTTCAGAAAGGCAATATCGGCAAAAAAACGTTTGGGCGGCACGTCACACCCCCCTTTCGAGCACGAGCGCGCACCATTCGCCCCGATGCCGTTCTTCCGCCGTTTTCAGCCCGACCGCCTCGAACGCGTCTTTGACCTTTTGAACGCGGTCGTTCAAAATACCGCTCAAAATCAGCGTGCCCGTTTCTTTGAGATTTTCGGGCATCGACGGCGCAAGCAAGACGAGAATCTCCGCCGTGATGTTCGCTAAAATCACGTCGCCCTTGATCGCGCTGTTTTCGAGCAAGTCCGATCGGGCGACAGTCACCCGTTCCGCAACGCCGTTTTTTTCCGCGTTGTGACGGCTGCTTTCAACCGCGATCGGGTCGATATCGGTAAGATAACTGCGTTTCGCGCCGAGCTTCGCGGCGGCGATGCCTAAAATACCGCTGCCGCAGCCGACGTCGATGCAAACGCTGTCCGCGCCGAGATATTCTTGCAACAGCTCCAAACACATGGCGGTCGTTTCGTGTTCGCCCGTGCCGAACGCCATGTTGGAATCGAGCAGCACGACGACTTCGTGCTCTTCTTTTTTATAGTCGATCCATTCGGGCACGACGACCACTCTTTTTCCGATATGCAGCGGACGGAAATGATTTTTCCAAACGTCGATCCAGTCGTCCCCCTCGATTTCGCGTTTTGTTTCCTCCAACGTGCCGAACGCAAGCGCATCGCCCGCAAGGTCCCTGCGCGTATCAATCTCGCGCATGATCGAAGCGATCGCCGTATCCGCGTCCGCCGTTTCCAAAAAGCATTTCACGAGCACGTCGTTTCCGCCGCGCGTCACTTCGTCGTCGATATAATCCCAAAAAACGGCTTTGTCGTTTTGCAGCGCGATCACGTCGGCAACGTCGCTGATCGCCACGCCGTAAGCCGTATATTCCCACATGACGTCGGCGACCAACTCGCTCGCTTCCGTAGAGGTATGCACCGTAAGCTCTATGTATTTCATGATAGTTTTATTATATCCGCTTTTTCGCGCGTTGTCAAGAAAAACACAAAAACGTCCGCCTGTTCGGACGGACGTCTTTTCTCACCCTTTATACGGGTCTTTGCCGAATAAAGCGCTCATGTTGTCGGCGTATTTTTTACATTTTTCATACTGTTTCAGCTCGAATTCCGCGCCGCCGTTTTGCATTTGCTTTTTCTGCTCGCGCGAAAGCTTGACGGGCACCTCGACGAAGGCGCGCAGATACAGGTTCCCCGCGATCCCCTGCGCCCGCTTGATCCCCTTGCCGCGCACGGTAAACGTCTGCCCCGTCTGCGTTCCCTCGGGAACGGTGTACTCGAAGGAATCGTCGAGATCGGGCACGCGCACCTTTCCGCCGAGGATCGCCGTTTTATAGGGAATGGGCAGCTCGACAAACAAATCCATCTTCTTGCGCTCGAAAATCTTATGCGGTTCGACGCGGAACATGATGATCAGATCGCCCGCCGCGCCGCCTTGCTCGCCCGCCTGCCCGAAACCGCGTTTTACGATGTACGACCCGTTGTCCGCGCCCGCGGGGATATTGACGGTTACTTTATTTTCCCGACGGATATATCCTCTGCCGCGGCAATCGGGGCATTTATCGGTGATCGATTTTCCGCTGCCGCCGCAATCGGGGCATACGCCGATGCGCACCGTTCTGCCGAACATGGTATCCTGCGCGAACCGCACCTGCCCTTTTCCGCCGCACTTTTGGCACGTTTTATACGCCGTTCCGTTCTTCGCGCCCGTCCCCTTGCACGAAGGGCAAGGCTCGTTGCGCTCGTACGTCAGCTCGCGCACGCAGCCCTTTGCGGCGTCCATAAAGGAAATAGAAAGCGTCTTTTCGATATTTTCGCCCCGCGTATCGCGCTGCACGTTGCCGCCGCCCCCGCCGAAGCCTTGAAAAATGGAATCGAAAATATCGCCGAAGCCGCCGAACCCGCCGCCTCCGCCGAAACCTTGAAAGCCGCCGCCCATGCCGGGATGTTCGCGTTCGTAATCGTATGCGGCGCGCTTTTGCTTATCCGAAAGGACCTCGTTCGCCTCGTTGATCTCTTTGAACTTTTCCGCCGCCGCAGGGTCGTTGGGGTGCAGATCGGGATGATACTGTTTTACCAGCTTTTTATATGCCGCCCTGATTTCGTCTTCCGAAGCGTTTTTGCCCACGCCGAGCACTTCGTAATAATTTTTTTTATCCGCCATAAGAACTTCCTGTTATTTTGGTATCCTGCCGAAAAACGGCTAAACGGTCATTCCGAAAAAACCGCCCTCGGAATGACCGTGATGTTCGCCTGTAAAACGGCTGCGCTTACTGGTGGAACTCGTCGCCGCCGTCGGCAGGACCGCCCGCCTCGGGAGCGCCGCCCGCCTGCTGATACAGCTTGGCGACGATCGGCTGAATTTTCTGCGAAAGCGTCTCGAACGCCGCGTTGTAACGCGCTTCGTCGTCGCTTTCGAGTTCCTTTTTTGCCTCGTCGACGGCTTCCTGCAAGGTCGTTTTGTCTTCTTCGGAGAGCTTCTCGCCGCTGTCTTTGATCGTCTGTTCGACGGAGAAAATCAAACCGTCGAGCTTGTTGCGCGTTTCGACCTTCTGCTTTCTCTTTTTGTCCTCTTCGGCATACTGTTCGGCGTCCTTCACCGCTTTGTTGATCTCGTCTTCCGAAAGGTTGGTGGAAGAGGTAATGGTAATATCGGTGCTCTTGCCCGTTCCCTGATCCTTCGCCTCGACGTGCACGATGCCGTTCGCGTCGACGTCGAACGTGACTTCGATCTGCGGAATGCCGCGCGGCGCGGGCGCGATGCCCGTCAGCATAAATCTGCCCATCGTCTTATTGTCGCGGCAGAATTCGCGTTCGCCCTGCAAAATGTGGATTTCCACGCTCGTCTGGTTATCCGCCGCCGTCGAGAACACCTGACTCTTTTTGACGGGAATGGTCGTATTGCGTTCGATAATGCGCGTGAACACACCCCCGAGCGTTTCGATGCCGAGCGAGAGCGGCATAACGTCGAGCAGCAGCACGTCTTTCACTTCGCCCGTAAGCACGCCGCCTTGGATCGCGGCGCCGACCGCGACGCATTCGTCGGGGTTAATCCCCTTGAAGGGTTCCTTGCCCGTGATCTGCTTGACTTTTTCCACGACGGCGGGAACGCGCGTCGATCCGCCGACGAGAATAACTTTGTCGATATTGTTATACGAAAGTCCGGCGTCCTTCATGGCAAGACGCATAGGCTCCGCCGTCTGTTCCACAAGATCCGCAATGAGCGCCTCGAATTTCTGGCGCGTGATCTCGATTTCGAGGTGCGCGGGACCAGCGTCCGTCATCGAAATGAAGGGCAGCGAAACGGACGTGGAATTCATGCCCGAAAGCTCGATCTTGGCTTTTTCCGCCGCTTCCTTCAAGCGCTGCATCGCCATTTTGTCTTTGGAAAGATCAACGCCGTGGCTCTTTTTGAATTCTTGAACCATATAATCCATAACGCGTTTATCGAAGTCGTCGCCGCCCAAACGGTTGTTGCCGTTCGTGGCAAGCACTTCAAACACGCCGTCGGAAATTTCCAGAATGGAAACGTCGAACGTGCCGCCGCCCAAGTCGTAAATCATGACTTTGCTGTTTTCTTTGTCTTTATCGAGCCCGTACGAAAGCGCGGCAGCCGTCGGCTCGTTGATGATGCGCAGTACGTTCAATCCTGCGATCTTGCCCGCGTCCTTCGTCGCCTGACGCTGCGCGTCGGTGAAATACGCGGGGCAGGTGATCACGGCGTCCGTGACCTTGCCGCCGATATACGCTTCCGCGTCCTGTTTGAGCTTGGTGAGGATCATCGCCGAGATCTCTTGCGGCGAATACGACTTTTCGTCGATCTTCACTTTATAGTCGCTCCCCATTTCGCGCTTGATCGAAATGACCGTTTTATCGGGATTGGCGACCGCCTGACGCTTTGCCACCTGCCCGACGATACGCGAACCGTCTTTCTGAAAGCCGACGACCGAAGGGGTCGTACGCGCGCCTTCCGCGTTGGCGATAACGACGGGCTCGCCGCCTTCCATCACCGCAACGCACGAATTTGTCGTTCCCAAATCGATACCGATTACTTTAGCCATACTATTTTTTCTCCTTTCCTTGCAATTTATTTGATTACGACGACTTGTGCAAACCGAAGCACTTTGCCCTCGCGCATATATCCTTTCAAATACACTTCCGAAACCGTTCCGCTCTCGCCTTCGCCCTCAATCGCCATGATCGCCTCGCTCGTTTCGGGATCGAACGCCTCGCCGACGGGGTTGATCTCGGTGATCTTTTCCTCTTCCAAAAGCTTATAAAAGCTTTTTATCACCATTTCGATCCCCTTCGCGGTCTGCTCGTCCGCGCACGACTTCAAAGCGCGGTCGAGATTATCGGCTATGGGCAAGAGCTTGGAAACGACGTCGCACCGTCCGTCGGTATACGCCTGCCCCCGCGCGTTCTGCGTGCGTTTACGGTAATTTTCGTATTCCGCCGTCACCGCATACCATTTGCGCTTATAGTCCTCCGCCTCGGCTTTCGCCGCCTGCAACGCGCCGTTTTCTTCCGCCGCGTTCGGCTCTTCGGTTACGGGAATTTCGTCTTCTGCCTGTTCTTCGGTTTGGTTCTGTTCTTCGTTCACAATGCACCGCCGTATTTTAATCACTTTTAATATAATGTAAATTGCCCTTCGTTAAACGGTTTTTGCAAAAAAATTTGCTTTTTGGCAAAAAAATTTTTCTTTCGGTCTTTACTTTCGCGCTAATTTATATTAAAATAGAAAAAAGGGAGGCAGACATGGAAAAAAGAGCATTGGAACTGACGGCGCGCGGCAGCCGCAACGTAAAAATACGCGTGATCGAAGGGCATTTCGTTACGCAGCACTCGCACGTGACGCACTGCATCGACATGACGCAGGTAAAATCGGAGACGCAAGCGGCGCTTGCCGCGGCAAAGCTGTTCGCGGGAAGCTTTACCGATACGCCCGTCGATACCATCATCACCCTCGAACGCACGAAAATGCTCGGCGCGTTCCTTGCAAACGAGTTGGAAGCGCGGGGGATCAACCTGAACGCGAACGTCGCCGTCATCTCGCCCGAGGTTTCGGACGATAAAATCATTCTGCGCGACAATCTGATGCCCTACGTAAAAAACAAACGCGTTCTTCTGCTTACCGCGACGGCGACGACGGGGCTGACCTTGAAGAGCGCGTTAGAGGGAATTTGGTATTACGGCGGAACGCCCGTCGGCGCGGCGACCGTGTTCGGCGGCAATTTCGGCGATAAAATCAACATGCACGGCGTGATCGACGTCCCCGTCGTGCGGCTCTTCGGCGACGAGGCGATCGGCTCGTACCGCTCGTATCTTTCCACCGAATGCCCTTTATGCAAGAACGGCGTGCGGATCGACGCTTTGATCAACTCCTACGGATACAGTAAAATTTAAGTCGTTCCAAAATTTTGGAATGTATGTTTTACGGCACAAAAAAGCGGCGTTTTGAAACGCCGCTTTTTTTATTCGTCGATTTTTTCGCCGATCAGCTCGGTAAGCGCGCCGATATACACCTCTTCGTCGGCAGTTTCGCCCGTGATCGTCAAAAGATCGCCGGCAACCAACACGCTGTTGCCGTCCGGCACGTAATTTTCTTCGCCGCGGTCAACGCGCACGATCCGCGCGCCCGTGGGCCAAAGCACGTCGCGCACGGCGCGCCCCGCCGCCTTTCCGTTTTCGGTAACGCGGAACTGTGCCGTGATCTTGATCCGCGCCGTTTTGCCCTGTTCCTCTTCGACGCGCTCCGCAAGCATTTTATCGTAAAGCGGTTCGAGGCGGAAGAGATCGCCCACCACGTACCCCACCGCCACGCCGAGGATCGCGGGCAGAAGAAAGGTGAACGAAAACGTCAGCTCGACGATCATCACGATCCCCGTAATGGGCGCGCGCACGACCGCCGTAAAAAACGCCGCCATGCAGATGAGGATCAACGCGTCGCAGTACGCCGCGTCCATGCCCGCCAAGCGGCATAAGAGCGAAAGCAGCGCACCCATGCCCGCGCCGATCGCGAGCATGGGCACGAAAATGCCGCACGGCATGCCCGTGCCCGTGTTGAGCACGGTCGCCGCCGTTTTGAGGAGCACGACGCATAACAGCGTCGCCCACAGCGGCGCGCCGAACAGGCTCGTTACGCCGCCCGAAAGCGATCCGAGATCGGAAATAAACCCGCTGCCGCCGCCGATCGCGTAAACGCTCACAAGCCCGAACGCGCCCGCCGCGAGAAAAGGGATCAGAAATTTCCCCGTCCCCTTCCAAAAGGTCAGTTTTTTGAACAGCTTCTGCGAAAGAAATACCAAATAGTAAAACCCGACCGCCGCCAATGCGCACGCGACCGTCGAAAACAGCACGTAAACATAAAAGAGAAATTCGGAAGGCTGCACGTCCGCGAACGAAAACGTGGAAAACGCCGCGCCGATTTCAAGCCCCATGCCCCAAAAGAGCAGATTGCGCGTGAGCACCGCCGCGACCACCGAAGAAAAGGCGCAGGCGAACACCTCGGGCGTGAACCGCTTGTGCGCTTCCTCGAAGGCGAACGCCATGCCCGTGAGCGGCGCGTTGAACGCCACCGCAAGCCCCGCGCACGCGCCGCCCGTGATTTGGTAACGCCGCACGGTGGCGTTGCGTTTGAGCAGATCGCTCACGCCGTTTCCGCACGCACCGCCGATCAGAATGCTCGGTCCTTCGCTTCCTGCGGATAAGCCCATAAAAATCGTAAACAGGCTCGCCGCAAACATACCCGTCAGCGAGCGGAACCACTTTAGTCTGATCACCCCGCGCGACGCGCCTTCGATCTGCGGAACGCCGCTTCCGCGGATCATGGGCAGAAAACGCAGCGTGCCGCCTATGACGACCGCGCCCGCCGCAAGCGCGACAAAAAGCAGCGGAAGAAACGCCGGATGATCGCGGAAAAATCCGTAATAGCCGACGGCGAACTCTTCCGCCATGTGCGCGAGCAGCGTATACAGCGTGACGACAAGCCCTGCCAGCAAGCCCGTAAGCACGCCAACCGCGATGATCTGCAAGCCCCCGCCCGTAAAATTTTTGAGAAAACGACCCTTACTTTTCATGTTCCGCTATTGTAGCATAACGCTAAGCGTTTGTAAACGCTTTTTTGCCCGCGGCGGCGCAAATTATACCGAACGACGCTCACGCCTGCGGAAAAAACGCCGCTACCTCCCGTTCGGTGGGAATGGAAGGCTGCGCGCCCTTTTTCGTGCAGGCAAGCGACGCCGCCAAGCTTGCGTAACGCGCCGCCTCTCGGGTGTTTCTGCCTGCCGCCAGCCTTGCCGCCAACGCGCCGCAAAACGTATCGCCCGCCGCCGTGGTATCGACGACCTTCACCTTCTCGCACGGATAAATGCGTTCGCCTTCGCCGTCGCGCAGCAAATACCCTTTCTCGCCCAACGTGACGATCAGCTCCCCCCAAAACGCCTGCGACAGCGTTTCCGTTCCGCCGAGGATCTCCGTTTCCGTTTCGTTCGGAATGAGCAGATCGCAGTATTTCAGGCAGGAAAGCGCCGCCCGATCGGCGGGCGCGGGGTTTAGAATTACATACATGCCCCGCTCTTTTGCCTTTTGCAGCGCGTACGCAACGACTTCGAGCGGATTTTCGAGCTGCGTTAAAAACAGATCGCCCTGCCGCGCGTTTTTCAAAAACAAATCGATATCCTCTTTCGTCACGCAGCCGTTCGCGCCGCGGTCGAGTAAAATACGGTTGTTCCCCTCGATAAGCAAAATCATCGCCGTGCCCGTCGAAGCGTCCTTCACGGTGCGCACGTTCGTAACGTCGACGCCCTCGCGTTGCAGCGCGGAAAGCGTTTCCTTGCCGAACGCGTCGCCGCCCACGCAGCCGCACATAAAAACCTTAGCGCCCGAACGGGCTGCGGCGACCGCTTGGTTTGCGCCTTTTCCGCCGCGCGCGCAGAAAAATCCGTCGCCCGCAAGCGTTTCGCCCGCCGCGGGAAGATACGGCGCGCGCATCACGAGATCGGTGTTCATGCTGCCCAAAAGATAAATGTTTTTCATGTTTCCTCCGCAAGATACAGAAACGGAACCCGTTTGAACGGGTTCCGTTTTTTCCTGTTCGTTTTCGTTTACTGCCAATCGCAGACGTTAACCCATTTGGCGAGAAATTCCGCTTCTTCGGGTTTTTTCTTGGTCGACTGCGACGCCGCGACGATGGGCAGAATGTTTTGCACGTACTGCACGGCGGTATCGGTTTTTTTGCAGAACAGTTTCAGATACTTTTCCGCAAGCTCGTCTTTTTTCTGTAACATGAAGATAAGGTAGGTGCGCGCGGCGTCGGCGGAGCCGTTCCCCTGCGTCGCGTGCGACCAGTCGATGATATACGGCGTGCCGTCGGGCGTGATGACCACGTTGCTCGGCTGGAAGTCGCCGTGGCACAGTTTTTTATGGCGGGGAAGTCCGTCAAGACGCACGTGCAAATCGTAACGCACCGTTGCGGGGAAGGCGCTTGCCGAAATCTTCGCGTGCATTTTATCGCGCAGATGCCCCAAGAGCGGCACTTTTTCTTTACTCATGGCAATTTGCAAATCGACGAAGAGTTCGAGATATTCGTCCGTCTTTTCGGGATGCTTTTGCATAAGCTCTTCGAGCGTTTCGCCTTCGATGTATTCCCAGATCAGCGACCATTTTCCGTCGATCACTTCCACGCCCAAGACTTTGGGAATGTTGAGTCCCGATTCTTCGACGCGCGCCTGATTGAGCGCTTCGTTGAGAATGCCTGCTTTGGAATACGACTCGTCGAACGACTTGATGAGTCTGTTTCCGTCGCGGTAGAGCTTTTTGCCCGTGCTTTGGTGAATGAGTTTCATATATGTTTCCTCCTTATCCTCGGGATTTTCTCCCGTAGGTTTTCAAATTTAAGGGCGTTCCGCCTCGCCGTCCTCTTCTTCTTGCTCCCCTTCCAAAATCATGGCAAGGCAAGCCTCGCGCTGCTTTAAGGAAAGCAGTTTTTTTCCGTCCTCGGTGGAAGAGAGGTTTTCGTTCGCCAAATAAAGCCGCAGCGCAACGAGCAGAAAACGCGTGTAGAACACGGTAAAAATCAAACTGATGAGCGCGCCGCCGCCGAACACGGCGCACGTGACGATGGGCGTGATGCTCGTAGTGCGCACGGTATAATAGGCGCTGATGCCCGACGCGACCGCAAAGCACACAAGGCAGAGCAACAACACGCACAGCCGCACGCGGTAATAATTTTTATTCGCCAAAAGCGGATCGCGCCGCTCTTTGCGTTTGGAAAGCACCTCTTGTTCGAGCGGCTTTATCTCCGCAAGCAGATTTTCGCGCGCCGCCGTAAGCTTTGCGCCGTCGCGGGAGAGCACGTCCTCGCGCACCGATCGGGGCGCGTTCGCAAGCTCCCTTGCGTTTTCTTCGATATAATACGCCTGCAAATCGGGGTACTGTTTGGCGCGCGCCGCCCAAAGCAGACGCTGCGCCTCTTCGCCGTCGGCGACGAACGAAACCGCAAGCGAAAAATTCTCCGCCGCACCGTCGTAATCGCCCGCGTCGAAGCATTCCTTGCCCGCCCGCACGCATTCTTCATATGCTTCCTGCGCTTCCTGCTGCATGCGTTCGCGGCGTTCAAGCTCCTCTTTGAGCTGCGCGGGCGTGAGTCCGACTAAATCCTCGTCGTAATCCTCGTCGCCCTCGAACTCCACCGTATAATCGTTTCCGTCCGATTCCGCCGCGTCCGTTTGCACCGCTTCCTCGCCCGTATCTTCCACGACGTCGTCGCCGTTCTTCGTCCGTTTGATTTTGACGAGACGCGCGTCTTCGTCGTCGATGATTCTTTCTTCCATACCTGATCCTTTTAATCTTATTTCAAACGCTTTGCAGCACGTACGCGCGGCAGCCGCCCGTATAACGGCTTTTCGCCCATTCGCAAAGCTCTCTGTTCTCGAAAAGCGCATAGCAGGCGCTGCCCGAACCCGTCATGCCCGCCCCCCAAGGGGAAAAGCATTTGAGATCGGTGAGCGCGTCGCGCACGGCGGGAACGATCGAACACGCCGCCTTGTAGAGCGTGTTGGAAAAATATCGCGCGCCTTCTTGCACGTTGCCGCGCAGCAGCTCGTTTACCGCTTTTTGCGTACGCGGCGCAAACGCTTCGCCCGCCTCGTCGTATGCCGCAAAGCACTGCGGCGTGGAAACCCCTTCGCGCGGAACGAGCGCAAGAATGTGGAGCTTTTCGCTACAATTCAGCCGTTCGACGCGTTCCCCCCTGCCCGTAAGGCGGGCGAATCCGCCCGTGAGAAGGTATCCCGTATCGCTGCCGAACCGATCCGCAAGCGCCTTGATCGCTCTTTCGTCCTGCACGCCGTACAGCTCGCCCAAGGCCCGTAACACGCCTGCGGCGTCGGCGGACGACCCGCCCATGCCCGCGCCGACGGGAATATTTTTATATACCGCGATGTCCGCGCCGTTCGTTCCGAACGCCTTTACGAAGGCTTCCGCCGCCGCCAGAGCGTTGTTCTCTTCGGGCGGAATGAACGGACCGCCGTGCATGACGATGCGGCAAAGCGCGTCTTTGCGTTTTTTTACGACGATCCGATCAAACAGATCGACGGTCGTCACGAGGGTATCGAGCATATGGTAACCGTTTTCGATCCCCGTCATGTCGAGCGTTAAATTGAGTTTCGCATAGGCGTTGGTGCGGACGACGTTCATCTGCTACCTTACCGCATTTCGATTTTTTGCAGCAGCGCGGCATTGCCCACCGCCCTGCCGCCGCCGAGCACCGCGCAGGTGACGGGATCGGACGCGAGGTGCGCCTCGTTCTGCAATTTTTTGCTCACGTATTCGGCAAACCCCGAAAGACAGCAGACCCCGCCCGAAAGCGCGATCCCCGTTTTGCACAGCGTCGCCGCGACTTCCTCGGGCAGACGCTTTATCAGCAAATCGGCGTATTCCAATATTTTATCGATATAAACCTGCACGGGGAAGAGAATGTCGCCCGAAGAAATGCTTGCGGAACGCGGCCGCCCCGTTCTTACGTCGCGTCCGTGCACCAAGCAGGCGCGGTCGTCGTTTTCAAGCAGACTACACACGGTGGTTTTGAGCTTTTCGCTCGAAATCGCGCCGATCTGCAAATCGAACTTCTCCGCAACGTGGTCGATGATATGACGGTCGATATTGCCGCCGCCCACGTTCATGGTCATGCCCGCGATGATCCCGTCGAGCGAAAACGCCGCCATGGACGCTTTTCCCGCGCCGATATCGAGCACGAACGCGGGGTTGGATTCCGAAAGCGGAATATCCTGCCCCAATGCCGAAAGATACGGCACTTCCACGAACGACACGCGCGAAATGCCCGCCGCTTTGGCGGCGCGGTAATACCGCTCGCGCGATTGCACCGTGCAGGCGCAGGGAACGCAGAACAGCGCTTCGATCGCGCTGCGCGCCGTTACTTTTCCGAGGAAATATTCGAGCAGCGCGCCCGCGTAACGCTCGTTGACGATATCGCCCTCGTAAACGGGAAACACGACCTCGGTAAACTCCGAAGTCTTACCCAAAACGCGTTTGGCTTCGTCGCCGTACGAGCGGATCTCGCCCGTATCCTTCTGCACGGAAAGACACGTGGCTTCGGCAAGCACGATCCCGCTGCCGAGACGGTATATTTTCGTTTGAGCCGTGCCGAAATCGATTGCAAGTTTGATCATTGCCGTCCTCCAAGCTCCTCCAAAAAAGCTTTCACCGTTTCGAGAGGCAGCCCTACAACGTTTGTATAACTTCCTTCTATCCGGCGGACCAATCCGCCGTCCTGTATGCCGTAACCGCCCGCCTTGTCGAAGGGCGATCCGCTTGCGATATACTCCTCAATAAACGCGTCGCTCAAATCGTGAAACGTCACTTTGGTTTCCGCGACCGCTTCGCGCCGCGCGCCCGCTTTTACAAGGCATACGCCCGTGAACACCGAATGCGTTTTTCCGCTCAACGCGCGCAGCATGCCGTAAGCCTCTTGCTTCGAGGAAGGCTTGCCGAACACCCTTTCGCCGAGCGCGACCACCGTATCCGCGCCCAAAACGAGCGCTTCGGGGTACCGCCAGAACACCTCTTCCGCTTTCCCCCTTGCAAACGCAAGCGCCGTGTCTTGCGCGCCGTACGCGCCGCGTTCTTCAAACGCAGAGGGCACGACGGAAAACTTCGGCGCGATTTTAAGCAGCAGCTCCTGCCTGCGCGGCGAAGCGCTCGCCAAAATAAGTTCCATCTCTCAGAGGATTTCCAAATTCTTCTTGAACGCGCGCTTGAATTCGCCGCCCGCGTTCATCGCCTGTTTGACTTCGAGCGCGGCGTCGCCGTTGATTTCGGTTTTCATGATCACGCTGTCGCCCAAAACGTCGCAGTTGATGCCCGTTACGACGCCGAGTCCGCTGCGATCGAGGCATTCCGCAATGCGCAGCAGCACGCCGAGCTTACGCACGATCTCCAAATCGTCGTCGTTGACGATGTCTTTATACTTCGCCCATTCGGCGGGCGCGATCTCCTCTTTGCGGTGACAGCCCGCCACGAACGCCGCCAACACGATTTCGCGGTGCGTCGCGCCGTAGATCGGCGAATTGAGAATGATATAACGGCTGTGCGCCTGATGCTCGTAATAACGCACGACCTCGCCGCAGTCGTGCAGGCTCGCCGCGATTTTAAGCACTTTGAGATACACGCGCGGGAATTTATGCAAGACGCGCAGCTGCTTGAACAGCTGAATGGAAAGATGCACGACGTGTTCGACGTGCTTTTCGTTGCAGCCGTAATATTTTACGAGCGTCGTGAGCGAATAACCGAGCACGTCGGAAAGCGGTCTTTCGAGCGTAAAGGGCACGGCGGTGTTCACCATGATCCCCTCGCGCAAGCCGCAGCCGCCGATCGTGAACGACTGAATGCCCAAATAATCGGTAAACGATTTTACGATCGCCATCGCCGCGGGCATAATGTCGGCACGGTTGGGCGACAAACCGCGGATGCGTTTGCGCTTTTCCACGTCGAGCACGCGCACCATGTCGTAAATGGTTTTGAAATCTTCGATGCCGAACGTGTAATTATGCACGATATTGAGCGGATATTTGCGCACGAGGCGGTTGATCTTGTAAAGGTTGCGGAACGATCCGCCCACGCCGATCATCTGCGTATCGGGATCGACCGTTTCGAGCCAATCGATCTTCTTGAACTGCTCGGTGAAGAACTCTTCGATCCGCGCCGTCTGCTCCTCGGGCGAAACGCCGTCGCCCGAAAAAAGATCGGTCAGCGTCACCGCGCCGAACGCAAGCGTTGCGTAGTGCAGAATATTGCGGCGATTGTAATAAATAATTTTCGTGCTGCCGCCGCCGATTTCGAGAATAATGCCCTTGGGCGTATCCATGGAGTTGATCACGCCGCGGTAGACGAGCGTCGCTTCGTCGCCTTCCGAAAGCACGCTCACGCGGATGCCGCAAGTCGCCTGTATTTCGTCGAGAAACGAACGCTGGTTTTTCGCGCGGCGAACCGCCGCCGTCGCCACCGCGGTGATATTGTCCACCCCGCTCGCGTCGCACAGCCTGCGGAACATTTTAAGCGTTTTAATGGTTTCCGCAATGCGCTGCGGCTTCAAAAAACCGTCTCGGTCCATGTCTTGTCCGAGGCGGACGCTCTCTTTGATTTCATCCTCGACCATGTAATAGCCGTCGCCGAACAGCCGTACGATGACGAGCCGCGCCGAATTCGAGCCTAAGTCGATAATTCCGATTTTTTCCATCTCTATACCGTCCTGAAAAGGTTAATAACGCATGAAAAGCGGGTTTTCAGTCAACCCATATCAACCCCTACTCTCTCCCCATTCTATATCCGTATCATTTTAACACAGCAAAACGGTTTTGTCTATACCCTTTTTGAAAAAATATTGCACAAAAAAATTAGAATTTTTTGAGCATTCGCGTGCCGATTTTGCCCTTTCGACACAATTCGACGTTATGCGAACGATTTTTTGAACCAGAAAAAAGAAAGAACGATCAGAAAGACGCCGAACGCTTTGGAAAGCACGGCGGAAGGCAGCTGCGCCGCCAGAACCGCGCCGAGCACCGATAGCACGACGGCGGGCGCGATGAGCGAAAACAGTCCTTTTTTTTCGAGCAAGCCGTTTTTGGCGTGCACGCCGAGAGCGACCGCCGCCATGGGCGCGAACGCCAAAAGATTGACCGCCTGCGCCGCCGACTGCTCCACGCCGCACACGATCGTTAAAAGCGGTATGAGCGCGGTTCCGCCGCCCATTCCCATGCCGCCCAAAATCCCGCCCGCGATCCCGCAGGCAAAAAGCAGCCAAAAACTCACGATATCACCATTTTTAACCCTGCCGCCAGCATGAGCGCGGCAAACGCGATCCCGAGCGCCTTTTGCGGAACGCGGTCAAGCGCGTTCGCGCCGAAAAATCCGCCCAGCACCGTGCCGACGCAGACGGGCACGAACACCTCGAGGGGCAGCAGCCCGAATAAAAGATAGACGAACGCGCTTGCAAGCGACGCAGGCAGCACCACGGCGATCGCCGTGGCGTGCGCCGAAGCGACGCCAAGCCCCGCGCCGCACAGTGCGGGCACGGCGACCATGCCGCCGCCACCGCCTAAAAGACCGTTGACGAACCCCACGCCGCCGCCCGCCAAAAAACTTTTTGCCCTGAACGCCATAAAACTCTCCTTCCTTGCGCGCCGCCCGTGCGACGGACGCGTGATAAAAGTTTGTGTAAATGAAAAAAAATTTTTCTTTTTTCCCGATTTTGCACGGAAATGCTTGCGTCGGAACGAGATTTATATTAAAATAGGGAAGTATCGTTAAAAATAGAAAGACGGGGGCGCCGTATCCGCGGCGCCGCGTTATGTAAGAGGGCATTTTATGGCAAAGAATTATTGGAAAGAGAAATGGAGAAAACGCCTTGCGATCGGCACGGTGGCGGCGCTTTCCCTTTCCCTTATGCTCGGCGCGCTTACTGCGTGCAAACCGGCTGACGACAGCGACGAGGACGACGACGAGCAAACCGCGTCGCGCACCGATACGCAGCTCATCAAAAACGGCGATTTCGAGTTTTACAGCGAAATGGACAAAGAGCTTGCGGACAAGCGTGCGTTCATCAATTCGCCCAACAGCTGGTCGTTTACGTCGGGTTCGCCTTCGTCGAACACGACCTCGGGCATCATTAACACGAATAAGGAAGAATGGGACGCTTACACCAACCCGGTTCACCGTCTTGTGCCCGAGGAAGACACGCCCGAAGCGGAAAAACCTTCCGACGCGCAGGCGATTTCCGAGGCGATGGCGCACTGGTCGCAGGCAAGCGTTTACGACAGGCTGCAATTCCTCGATTACTACGAGGACGCGCTCAAAGATTTAAGCGCTTCGTCCTCGGAGAAAAAATTCTTCAACGACTACAAATATTCCATCGATTTCGAGGACGTGGAAACGCTGCGCAAGGAATTGGGCGAAACGGTGAAAACCCGCCACGGTTCCGACGAAGAGCGCGGCGAAAACACGAGCATGCTCATGATCCACAACCAACGCACTTCGGACGATGTGCGCGGAACGGGTCAGTATTACACCTCTTCGACGACGATCACGCTGAAACCGGGTACGGCGGCGGAAGTTTCGGTTTGGGTGAAAACCGCCGAGCTTTACCACTATGCCGCGGAAACGGGCGCGGACAAAAAACCCATGCCCGTTACGAGAGACTCTCTGCACGGCGGCGCTTATATCGGCGTTACCAACACGGTCGGCAGCTCCACGCTCGATCAAATGCAGATCAAAAACATCCGCTCCCCCTATAAGGGCGAAACGGGATACGACGTCAACAACGGCTGGGTGAAATACAGCGTGTTCGTGCGCGGCAGCACGTTTGCGCAGAGCACGTTCAAAATCGTGCTCGGTTTGGGCATGAGCACCTCTTCCAACCGCCTCGAAGCGGTGGACGGTTACGCCCTCTTCGACGATTTGGAATGCACGATCATGTCGAACGCCGACTACCTCGAAAAAACCAACACGGCGGGCATCGGCGGCGGAAACTCCTGCACCATTCTTTCCGACAAGGACGAAAAGATCTTCGACGCGAAAAGCGGCGACACGACCGCCTACGCGCTCGACCTTTACGCAGGATTTGCGAAATCGACCTTCGCCGACGTGGAAACGGGACTGACGACCGAAAAGTCGGGTTCCAAAATCTACGAATCCAAAGTAGCGGACAACCGCAACGATTCTTCGGTGGAAACGAGCCGCCGGAGCTTGGCGGGGCTTTTCACTTACGAGCAGCTCCTCGACCGTTCGACGGCGGGCGATCTCAATTACAACGGCTATCTCGCCAACTTCTTTGAAAAAGACTTCAAGGACGCGTTCCCCTTCGATGGCGCGAACAAAAACGACGAACAGGTTCTTCTGCTCCTTTCGACGAACGGCGCGGCGTACACCTCGACGCTGAAAAATCAAGCGTACACGGTAGACGCGAAGTCGTACAAGCTTGTTTCGTTCTTCGTAAAGACCAACGTGAGAACGGGCAAGAAGGGCGCGAGCGCGACGCTGGTGGACGAAGGCGGCAACGAAACCAAGATCGAATCGTTCGATTCGACGAGCGTTTCCGCAACCGATATCGACAACAACAAAGAAGACAGTCCTTACAATAAGAAGGATATTTACAGCGGTTGGGTGCAATGCTTCTTCTTCATCGAGAACCCCACCGAAACGGCGCAGACCTTTACGCTCAAACTGCACTACGGCACGACTTCGATCGCTTCTTCCAAGCGCGCCGACTACGTGGACGGTTACGCGGCGTTCGCTTCGTTTGAAACGCAGGATCTGACCAAGGCGCAGTACGGTTACGTTTCGACCGACAGCCGCAGCGTGAAAGTATCGCTCAGCGATACCGCGAAAGACAGCTCGTCCTTCGACACCGCGTCGCGCACGTCCGATATCGAAACGGGATTTGCGACCCCCGCTTCCTTCAACGGCATCGTGAGCACGAACAACCGCATCGATCCCGAAAACGGAACGGAAGAAAACGAAGTACCCGCGGGCGTTTACACGGGTCTGCTCAATGCGAAGTACGCGGAGACGTATATGGGCTACAAGGACGACTCCGCGAACAAGAACTACGCTTGGTCGAACGCGCTCAACACCCTTGCGGGCGGCGCGACGGACGCGCAGGCGTGGTGGAACGCCATCTTTGCCGACACGGCGGCGGACGGCAGCTTTACGGGACGCGTTTCCAACCAACCCCTCGTGATCCTCAACACCAACGGCGAAGAAGCGACGAGCTACGGCTATTACCTTTATAACACGGCGACGGTTGCGGCGGACGCTTATCAGAAGATTTCCATGCGCGTGAAGCTTTCGGTCGGCGCAACGGCGTATATCCACCTCAACGATGCGTCCGAAGTGAAAAACGGCTACGGAACGGCGTTCACCCCCACCGTGCCCAACGTCACCTATTGGTATGACGACGACGGCAATATCTGCTCGAAAGACCCTTCGGACGAAAGCTTCAAGAAAAAGACGGATATCCTCTATTATCTTGAAACCAACGGACTTTACACGAAAGCGAACGACAAGAGCGGCACGTATTACGCCAATCTTCACAACTACGACAAGGACGAAAACGGCAATCTCGTCACGAGCGACGACAAGACGATCGCTTACTACCTGAAAAAGGACGCGGACGGCAAAGACGTTTACTACGCTTATTACGATAAGAAGAAAGACGTTTACTCGCAGCCCGTGCAGAACCTGCCCACGACCGACGACAAGGGCAACGCGATCGTGCGTTACACCGTTCCCGAAAACGCAGCGGCACACGGCAGCGTGATCAAAGTAACGGGCACGCAGGAAACCGCAGGCAAGTGGATTGACGTCAGCTTCTACGTGCACGCGGGCAACGCGCAAAAGACCTACCGCCTCGAGCTTTGGGCGGGATCGCGCAACAACGAAGAAAAAATGCCTGCGAACAGCTATTTCTTCTTCGACAGCTACTCCTCCACCGACGCTTCGAGCGATTATCAAAAATTGCTCGACGAGAAAGTGCAGAGCCTGAAAACGTATTACAACAAAACGAACGGCTTGAACCCCGGCGACGAAGGATACCTCGGCACGGACGACAACCTTCCCGAAGAATACGCGCTGTATTACACGTTCACGTTCTACGACGCGCCTTGGCACCTGCGTTACGACGAAACGCTCGACGAAGAGAAAGAAGGCAATCCTTACGGAAACTATAAGCAGTCGTCGAACAGCGAAAAGCTTATCTCGCTCGTATACGACAACACGCAAGGCAAAATCGAGCAAAACGTTTATTCCTACGCCTATTACCTCGACTATTCGGCATACGACGTCACGGTGGAACGCAGCACCAATTCCGACAGTGATACCGACGACGATCACGACCACGACGACGGCGACAACGAAAGCAACATCTGGCTGATCCTTTCCTCGGTGCTCTTAGTCGTTGCGCTCGTGTTTGCGGCGGGCGTGGTGATCGGGCGCAGAGTGTGGCGCCGTTTGGTGAAATCGGGCAGATTGCAGCCGAGAAAGAAACAGAAAAAGCAGAAGAAAGCTCCCGTGGAAATCGTGAAAGAAACGAAAGCGGAAGAAGAAAAACCTGCCGACCCGAACGATCCTTACAACGAATAAGCTTAACCCCCTTCCCGAACACGGGAAGGGGGTTTCTTTTTCCTTTGTTTTTGCCCCCCTTTTTGTCACCCTGAGCATAGTCGAAGGGTCTCACGCCCTACCCGTCCGTCGCCCCGTCGCCCCTATCCCCTTTGTCACCCAATCGCGTCCTCTCTGTCACCCTGAGCGCAGTCGAAGGGTCTTGCCCTCAGATGTTTCGGCTTCGCTCAACATGACAACAACGAACGCACCATGACAAGAGCCTGTCATTCCGCCCCGCCTTAGGCGGCACGAGCGCACGGCGCGATGTAGACTGCCGAGGGGTAGGCATTGTCATTCCGAGCTTGTCGAGGAATCTCTATTGCAGAAAGAGTTGTTTCGACTACGCTGCGCTCCGCTCAACATGACAATGGGGGGCTATGCCGCTCAACATGACAATGGGGGGAGGCATACCGCTCAACATGCCCCTGTGCAATAGAATAAAAAACCCCGCTTTCGCGGGGTTTCATTTTAAGAAATCTGCAACGTCTTTTTACGGTATACGATCACGCGCTGCCCTTCCTTCACGGGGAATTCGATATCGGGATTGTTCGCGGCGACCTCTTCGGGCGGTTTTTTCAAGCTTTTGGCAAGTTCCCAAAGTCCGTCGCCCGCGCGCGGAATATACACCGAGATCGCGCTGTCGTTCACGGGCACCGCCGCGCCCTCTGCCGCGCCGCTTACGATGCGGCACACGCTTTCCCGTTCTTCGCGCAAGCAGATTTTAAGCGTCGCTTCCGCGTCGATCTCCCCTTCCTGCTTCTGCCGCGCCGACATGCCGCACACCAAAACCGAAAGCTGCGTGGCGTTTCCTTCGATCGGGATCGAAAACGGAAGGCTGATTTCCACGCCGCGGCAGCCGTCTTTGCCTCGCATAAGAAGGGTCGCAAGCGCCACGCCTTCCACGCGCTGACCGCCCTCGCCGTACGTTAAATTCGCTTCCGCGCGCTGGCATGTCACCGCTTGCAGCACGTCGGTAAAGTCTACGGGTGCGGAAAGCGCCGCGCGTCCCGTAACGCGTTCGGTGATATGCGCGCCGTCCGCCGCCGTCGTGCACGTTACGTCGGTATAAGAAAGGGTCAGCTCGTTGGTAAGCGAAAACGCGTCGCTCACCGCGTCGAGCGTGATTTCTTCGTATACGCACGCCTGCGCGCTCAGCGTAAATTCGGCGTTGATCCGGCATCTGCCGCGTTCCTCGTCGGCGTCGGCTTTGATTGCGACCGAAAGCACGCTTACGTTCGCCTGCGCGCTGCAACCGAACGAGCACGCCTCGCAAGGGATATCGAAGCGGAAGGGTACCAGCCGCTCGAAGGAAACGAGCGCGTCACCCCCTTTCAGCGCGAGAATGCCGAGGTTGATTTCCCCTTCCACGCGCAGCGAACCCGTTTCGCACACAATATCGGTTACGTTGACCGACTGCGTATGCTGCATGATATCGCCGATAAACTCGGTGTCGAATTCGTCGTCGGTTTCCGCCGCGCCGCCGCACAAATGCGCCACGGTGGCGCCGGCAGGCGTGCGGTTGACAACAAGCTCGCCGCCTGCTAAATATTCAAAGGAATGTTCGCCGTAAAGCGCGATATCGGCGCCGAGCAGCGCGGCGACGAACACGCTCGCCCCCTCGCGGCGGACGGAAACGTTTTCCACCGCCACCTGCGCGCGCGCCGCGAGCGCGGGATAACAGCGCTCGTCCTTGCAGTCAGCCGCCCATTCCACGGCTTTTTCGGCGCGGCAAAGATGCTTTTCGGCATCCTCGTAAACGACGGAGAAATGCGCTTTTCCGTAATAACGCACCTCGCCGTTGCCTGCGTCCGCGCCCGTAAGCGTTGCGCTTGCGTGCACCGATAGCACCGTTTCCACTTCCTGAGGGAAACGGCATTCCACCGCCGTTTGCGCCGCAAGCGCGGCGATCTTTGCGTATCCGCGAAAAGTCTCCGTCTGTGTTTTCATAAAAAATCTCCCGATTGTTTTTGGTTTCCCTATATTATACTTGCAAAATTGCGCGATATGATTAAATCGTAAAAATTTATCGCGGCGAACGCGCGCGGAAACCGCCCGCACAGGTATAAAAAAGCAAAATTTTGTCAAACATTGCCGTATGATTAAGACGAACGGCGATATTAACGAAGTGAAAAAAAGCATTCGGGATAACTTTTTGAAACAGGTTGACGTTACGGTGAATTTGGGCAGAAACAAAACGCTGCGTTATTGCGGACAGCTTTCGGGCGTATACCCCGCGCTGTTTACCGTGCGCCCCGACGACGAAAACTTTTTGGGCAAGACTTCGTATTCCTATGCGGAAGTGCTTTGCGGCAGTGTTTCGGTAAAACCCATAAAAAAGGCGGAATAAGAAAAACCGACGGTTTCCCGTCGGTTTTTCTTATTCCTTGTAGCTTATTGCGGTTCGATATCTTTCTGATTTGGCTCCGCAAACCGCACATTGGCAAAAAAGCTTTCGTTCTGCTTTTACTCCCTTACGTTCTTTCTTTGTTATAACATCCTGATAAACATCTACCGGCGTATAACCTTTGCTTTCAAGCGTAGCTACTTTTTTGTGTTCCTTTGTGGTTTGGATATCCGTAACATCTGAATAATCAACTTTTTCATCATACTGCCGTACACAAAACGCATGCTTGCAGGCAGAGCATACTACTTCTGCTCGATACTTTATCAACATTATAATGTAATATCTAAAAAGCGTTACAATGAAAGAACCGATCATCCCGCTGCCGAGAAATAAGATTTCATGAAACAAACCGACGGAAAGGTTCGGAAACAGTCCCGCGAGCCACGCTTCAAGCGAAGGAACAAAAAATGCCACAATACAAAGCACAAAAACAGGCAGTAACAACACTGAAAAAATAAGCGGTACGCTCGGAACGGTTTTGATTACGTTTACCGACGGATAAGTTTTCTTTTTGTATCCGTTGTTATCGCTTATTGCGTTTTTGTTTGTAAAAACAGTTCCAAAAAAGAAAGCCGCAAAAATTCCGAAAATGACCAAAATAACGAAAACAACGTCCATAATGATCGTCAAAACATTGTCCCCTACCTTGAATCCTGCTAAAAGTTCAAATAAAAGCGTCATGAGAAACAAGAGCACCATCGATACAATACCCGTTACGACAACGGCGAGCAAGCCATAGAGAAATGAACGTATAATATTTTTGAAAACAATTTTTGCCATAATACTCTCCTTTCTCCTATCTTAGCACAAGCACCCCCCCCCTCCGTCAAGCGTTTTACAAAACTTTTTTTTACATTTTTCGGGAGTTTACAACAAACCCGTCATTCTGATTACATCAAACTTGTCATTCTAATTACGCCAATCCTGTCATTCTGAGCCTGCCGAAGAAACTAAAAGACCCTTCGACTTCGCTCAGGGTGACATATGCTATGCTCAGAGGATCAACACTACGCTCAGGGTGACATTTGCTATGCTCAAAGGATAAACACTACGCTCAGGGTGACATATTAATCGGCAAACCCGTCTTTCTGATTACGCCATACCTGTCATTCTGAGCCTGCCGAAGAATCTCACAAAAAAAAGCCCCCCTTATGTAAGGGGGGCAAGGGGGGATTTGCCTTAATTTTTATTCTTCGCCGTTTTCGGGATTTTCCGCCGAAGGTTCCGTCAGTTCTTCGGCGGGAAGATCCGCCGCCGTTTCTTCGGGTGCAACCGTTTCCGCCTCGTCGTCGCGCTCGGTGATCGCCACCGTTGCAACCACGCCGCCGCGCACGCTCATGAGCCGCACGCCGCGCGTATTTCTGCCGATCTGCGAAATCGCGTCGCCGTGCATGCGGATCACGATACCCGCCGACGATACGAGCATGACGTCGAGATCGTCGCGTACGAGCTTCATGTTCACAAGTCCGCCCGTTTTGTCGTTAAACACGCCCGCTTTGATCCCCATGCCGGCGCGTCCCTGCCGACGGTAATCCTCGGGATCGGTGCGTTTGCCGTAACCGTTTTCGGAAACGGTGAGAATGTCGTACCCTTCCTGCAAGACAAGCATATCGACGACGTGCTCGCCTTTGCCGAGGTTCATCGCCTTCACGCCCATGGTATCGCGCCCCATCGGACGCACGTCGCTTTCCGCAAAGCGGATACACTTGCCCGAACTGCCCGCAACGATAATATCGTTGCCGCCGCCCGTAAACTGCACGGAAATGAGTTCGTCGCCGTCCGTGATCTTGATTGCAATTTTACCGCTGCGCATGATGCGCGCAAATTCGCTCGTCGCCGTCTTTTTAATCAAACCATTTTTGGTCGCCATGACGAGATACCCTTCGCCGTCTTCGCGTACGGGCAGGATCGCCGCCACCTTTTCCCCTGCCGCCAACTGAATAATATTGACGACCGCTCTGCCGCGCGCCGTACGGTTCGCCTCGGGGATCTCGTATCCTTTCACCGAATACACCTTGCCGAAATTCGAGAAGAACAAAACGGGGCGGTGGGTGTTGCACACGAACATGTGCTCGATAAAGTCGTCCTCTTTGGGTTTATGCCCCGTAATACCCACGCCGCCGCGGTTCTGCACGCGGTATTCGGCAACGGGGAAACGCTTGACGTATCCGCCGTGCGTCATGGAAATCACAACGTCCTCTTCGTCGATCAAATCGGCGTCCTCGATATCGCCGTAATCGACGGAAATCTCCGTTTTACGGGGCGAAGGATATTTGCCGCGGATCGCAAGCAGGTCGGCGCGGATGATCGCCATAACGCGGCTTTCGTGCGCCAAAATGTCTTTTAAGTCGGCAATGGTCAGCTGCAGCTGCGCCAATTCTTCTTTGAGTTTTTCCACTTCGAGCGAAGTCAAGCGCTGCAAACGCATTTCCAAAATGGCGTTCGCCTGCTTTTCCGAAAGCTCGAACGCGGCAATGAGCTTGGCGCAAGCCTCGTTCTTATCGGCGGATTCCTTGATAATTTTGATCACTTCGTCGATATGGGCAAGCGCGAGCACCAACCCTGCAATGATATGCGCGCGTTCTTCGGTCTTGTTCAGCTCGTAACGCGTTCTGCGCTCGATAACTTCCTTTTGGTGTTTGAGATAATATTCTAAAATTTCGCGCAGGTTGAGCGTTTTGGGTTCGGTGCCGTTCTCCACGAGCGCAAGCAGAATAATGCCGTCGGAAATCTGCAAATTCGTATGCTTATAGAGGGAATTGAGCACGACCTGCGCGTTCGCGTCCTTCTTGCATTCGATCACGACGCGCAGACCGTCGCGCCCCGATTCTTCGCGCACGTCGGAAATGCCTTCGAGCCGTTTATCGCGCACCATGTTCGCAATCGTTTCGACAAGCTGCGCCTTGTTGACCTGATAAGGAAGCTCGGTGACGACGATGCGCGAACGCACGTTGCCGCCCGTGCCGTGCTCCTCGATTTCGCATTTGGAGCGAATAACGATATTTCCCTGCCCCGTGCGGTACGCCTTGCGGATGCCGCCGCGCCCCATAATGATGCCGCCCGTCGGGAAATCGGGCGCGGGGATATGCTCCATGAGTTCGTCAACGGTGATTTCGGGATTGTCGATCATGGCGATCGTCCCGTCGATCACTTCGGCAAGGTTGTGCGGCGGAATATTCGTCGCCATACCGACGGCGATACCGTCCGATCCGTTCACAAGCAAATTGGGGAAGCGCGCGGGCAGCACGGCGGGTTCCATTTCGTTGCCGTCGAAGTTGGGGAAGAAATCAACCGTTTCTTTATCCAGATCGCGCAGCATTTCCGCCGAAAGCTTGGTAAGGCGCGCCTCGGTATAACGCATTGCCGCGGGGGGATCGCCGTCGACCGAACCGAAGTTTCCGTGCCCGTCTACGAGCGGGAAATTGATCGAGAAATCCTGCGCCAAACGCACGAGCGCGTCGTACACCGAGCTGTCGCCGTGGGGGTGGTATTTACCCATGCAGTCGCCGACGATACGCGCGCACTTTTTATACGCTTTATCGTTATACAGCCCCATCTCGTGCATGGAGAATAAAATACGGCGATGCACGGGCTTTAATCCGTCGCGCACGTCGGGAATGGCGCGCGCTTTGTTTACCGCCATGGCATAGGCGATAAACGAACGCTTTAATTCGTCGTTCACTTCCACGTCGAGAATTTTCGTCATCGAGAGCGTTTTCTTAAACTCTTCGGTCAATTCGGGACTCACATCTTTTTTTGCCATAATATAATCCTTTTCTAATTATCGCGATCCGATCAAACGTCTAAATCGGTTACAAGCGTCGCGTTCTCTTCGATAAATTGGCGGCGCAGCGCAGGGCTTTCGCCCATGAGCACGGAGAACATTTTATCCGCTTCCATGGCGTCCTTCATGCTGACCTTGATGAGCGTGCGCGTGGCGGGATTCATGGTCGTATCCCAAAGCTGCTCGGTGCTCATTTCGCCCAGACCCTTATAACGCTGATATTCCACTTTGTTGTTGTTCGCCGCGTCGTAAGCGATCTTTTCCTCTTCGGAATACAGATACACGTCCTCTTTGCCCTTCATGGACGCCTTATACAGGGGGGGCATGGCGGAATACACGTGCCCGTGTTCGATCAACGGGCGCATATAGCGGAAGAGGAAGGTTAAAAACAGAATACGGATATGCGCGCCGTCGACGTCGGCATCGGTCATGGAAATAATGCGGTCGTAACGCAGTTTACTCTCGTCAAAATCGTCTAAAATGCCGCAGCCGAACGCCGTGATCATCGCTTTGATTTCGGCGTTTTCGAGCACGCGGTTCAGCCTAACCTTTTCCACGTTGAGAATTTTACCGCGCAAAGGCAGGATCGCCTGAAATCTTCTGTCTCTTCCCTGTTTCGCCGTGCCGCCTGCCGAATCGCCCTCGACGATATAAATCTCGCACAGTTCGGGGCGCTTGTCCGAGCAGTCGGCAAGCTTACCGGGCAGCGTGGTCGTTTCGAGCACGCCCTTGCGCCGCGTCAGCTCGCGCGCGGAACGCGCCGCCTCGCGCGCCTTCTGCGCCGTAATGCAGCGCAAAACGAGTTCGCGCGCCTCGGCGGGATGCTCTTCCACGTACGTGCCGAATTTTTCGGCGACGCACTTGCTGACGAACGGACGGATAAACGAATTGTTGAGCTTATCCTTGGTCTGCGACTCGAATTGCGCGTCCTCGAGCTTCACCGAAACGACGGCGGTGATGCCCTCGCGCACGTCCTCGCCCGAAAGGCGGTCGCTCTCCTTTAAGATATTGAGCTTCTTGCCCGCGTCGTTGATGACTTTGGAAAGCGCGAGCCGCAATCCATCGACGTGCGTTCCGCCGTCGATCGTGTTCACGTTGTTGGCGTACGAATAAATCACTTCGTTATAGCTTTCGTTGTACTGAATGGCGATCTCGCAGACCGTCGTCCCTTCCTGCGCCTCGAAGTAAAGCGGTTCGGGGAACAGCGTGTTGTTCGCGCGGTTCAGCTCTTCCACAAGCTCTTTGATGCCGCCCTCGTACAAAAACGTGTCGTTCTTTTCTTTGCCTTCGCGCTTGTCGGTCAGCGTGATCGTAAGCCCCTTGTTGAGGAACGCCAGCTCCTTTAAGCGCACTTTCAGCGTGTCGTATTTGAACACGATGGTTTCAAAAATATCCGCGTCGGGATAAAAGGTAACCTTCGTGCCTGTTTTTTCGGTATCGCCGACCACCGCCAGCGCGCGCTGCGGCACGCCGCGGTTATAAGTCTGTTTGTAAACGTGACCGTTTTGAAAAATTTCCGCGTCGAGCCATTCGGAAAGCGCGTTCACGGCTTTTACGCCCACGCCGTGCAATCCGCTCGAAACCTTGTAACCCGAATCGCCGCCGAACTTACCGCCCGCGTTGACTTTGGTAAAGACCACTTCCACGGTGGAAATGCCCTCTTTGGGGTGAACGGCGGTGGGGATCCCGCGCCCGTTGTCCTCCACGGTGCACGAGCCGTCGGCGTTAATCGTGACGTCCACGCGGTTGCAGTAGCCCGCTAAGGCTTCGTCGATCGAGTTGTCGACAACCTCGCTCACAAGGTGGTGCAGTCCCTTTTCGTCGGTGGAACTGATATACATGCCGGGACGCTTGCGGATATGCTCCAACCCGTCAAGCACCTGTATTTGCTCCGCGCCGTATGCGCTTTCTACCTTTTCAGCCATAATACCTCCGTTCCCTCGCGTTTGCTTATTCATACGCACGCATGCGCGCGTGCGCGACAATATTTATATGCGTTTATTATAACATAACATTCCGAAAAAGTACAGTCGTTTCGCAGGATTTTCGCTAAAAACTTTGTCGAAACGCAAAAAATAAGCGCTGCAAGCCCCCTATAAGCCTTGCAACGCCTTGTTTCGATAGAATACACCGCCGCGCCCCTTTCGCCCCGAAACGCGCCGTTTACGCCCCGAAAATCTCTTTTGCCAGCGTCTCTACCTGTTCGCTCGTCTGCGCCGCGAAAAGACGGCGCTTATGCTCGCTCGCGCCCTTTTGCCCCTTCACGTAAAACGCCGCCATTTTGCGCATGAACACGCAGGCGAACCGCTCGCCGTAAAGCGCGCGCGTTTCGCGCAGCTGACGAAAAAACAATGTTCCGATCGCCTCGCCCTGCGTTCCGAGCAGATCGCAGAACACGTGCGGACGGTAGAGCGCGGCGCGCGCGATCATCACGCCGTCCGCCCCCGTGCGCGCAAGCATCGTTCGGGCGTCGTCCTTCGACCAGACGCCGCCGTTTGCGATCACGGGAATGTTCACCGCCCGTTTCGCCGCGGCGATCTGTTCGTAATCGGGTGCGCCCGCATAAATCTTTTCGCGCGTTCTGCCGTGCACGGTGATCATGCACGCCCCCGCGCCTTCGCACATCTTCGCAAACTCGGCGGCGATCTTGCGCTCTTCCGTCACTCCCGTGCGGAATTTCACCGAAATGCGTTTTCCGCTCTTTACGCAGGCGGCGATCACCCGTTCCGCAAGCGGCATATCATCCAGCAGCGCGCTGCCCTCGCCGTTGCGCACGATTTTGGGCATGGGGCAGCCCATGTTAATATCGATAAGATCGAAGGGCGCGAGCGCCTCGCTTTCGCACGCCGTCCGCATGATCGTAGGATCGTTCCCGAAAATCTGCACCGCCTTGGGCGATTCCGCGCCGCAGAGCAACAGCTTTTCGGTTTCTTCGCTGCCGTAGAGCAATCCCTTGCAGCTCACCATTTCGGTAAACGTCAGCCCCGCGCCGAGCGACAGGCACATTTTACGGAAAGGATAGTTGGTATACCCCGCAAGCGGCGCGAGAAACACGTTGTTCGGGCATACCATGCCCGCGACCGTAATCGGATCAAACACGGCGGACCGCCTCGACGTAGTAACGCATGCGCTCTTCTTCCGTCAGCGCGTTCACCTGTTTTCCGTCCGCCAACACTAATTTTTCAAATTCTTCGTAACGTCGGCGCACCTTGTTGCAGCTGTCCAACAGCGCCTGCTCGCTCTCCGTACCCGTCAGGCGCGCCAACTGCACGACGACCATAAGACAGTCGCCCAGCGCGCTTGCCGCCTCCTCTTTTTCGCCCGCCGCGTGCGCCTGTTCGAGCACGCCGACGATTTGATCGAGCCGTTCTTTGATCTGCTCAAAATTCGTTTCGGGGAAGCCCCCCTTCGCCATGCGCTTGCAGATCTTCTGCGCGCGCAGCAGCGCGGGGAAGCCTTCGGGCACGTCGTTGACGCTCTGCGTGAACGTGGTTTGGTGTTTTTCGATCATTTTATTCTTGTCCCACACCGAAAGCGCGCCGTCCGCGCCCGCCGCCTTGTCCTGCCCGAATACGTGCGTATGCCGCCCGATCAGCTTTTCGCATAAGCCGCTCGTCATGTCGCCCACGGTAAATCCGCCGCGCTCCTCTTCGATCAGCGCGTGAAAGAGCGCTTGCATGAGCACGTCGCCCGTTTCCTCGCACATGCGTTCGGCGTCGTCACGGTCGATTGCATCCACTAACTCGTAAGCCTCTTCGAGCGCGTTGATACGGATGCTCGCGTGCGTCTGCGCTCTGTCCCACGGGCAGCCGTCGGGCGCGCGCAGACGTTTTAACACCGCGACGCAATCGGCAAAGGAAAAGCGTTTCTTTTCCAAAAGCGGCACGTCGTACACCACGACCCCCGCCCCCGTATAATGTTCCTGCCTGTCCAGCTCGTACAGCGGAATGCGTTTTTTGCCCTCTTCGCACACAAAAAGCGCCTCGGCTTCGTCGCCGCAGCGCTCGGATAAGTATAATTTGAGATCGCCCGCCAAATCGGCGTCGGTGAGATCGTAAATCACGAGCGGAAAGCAAAGCTCTTTTTCGCAGACCTCGTAGGCGGAAACGGCGGCGTAAGCGCCGAACAGCCCCGCCTCGGCGGCAAGCTTCGCCGCGCGCGAAACGCCCTCGATCACCTCCGCACCGCCCTTTTCGAGCAGAATATGCGCCGCCCTGTCCTCGCTCACGCCGCCTTCGACGCAGTAACACACGTCGCCCTTGCAGGCGCGCACCGCTTTGGCGATATTTTTGGCAAGCGTATCGTAGGAACGGCTTTTCTTGAACAGCGCGTCGAACGTTTCAAAGCCGATCCCTTCTTCTTTCAAACCGTCGGATACGGGCGACGAATTTCTCACGAACACATGCTCCGCCCGTTTCAACGCGGCAAGCGCCCTCTTCGTCAAGTCGCCTTTTTCCGTTCCCAGTCCGATTACCGTCAGCATGATTTTTCCTCTTCGTTTTTCTTACAGTATAAAACAAATCGAGCGAAAAAGCAATCATATAACAGGCGTTTGCGGCAATCGCCGCCCCCGTTACCGAGAAAAGCGGCACAAGCGCAAATTGCAGCGCGGTTTTTGCGGCGACGGCGATCAGCATGGACAACGCCGCTTTTTTCGCCCGACCCATACCCGTCAGGCAGGCGGCGAGCGTATCGATCCCCGACACCGTCACGGCGGAAACCGAAAGCATGCGCAAAAGCGAAACGAGCGTGCGCGCGTCCTCCGCGCCGAGCGAAGGATAGAGCAGCGACACGACAAAGCGCGCAAGCACGAACAGCCCCAACGCGCAGCAGAACGAGAGCGCAAGCGTAATCGCAAGAGAAAAGAGCGCGCTCTTTTTCGCGCCGTCCTCGTCGCCGCGGGCGCAGCGCGCCGAAACGGCGGGCACGGTCGCCGCGGCAAGCCCGTAACAAACCGTCGCGGGGAGATTGATAAGCGAGATCGCCCCGCCCGCAAAAAGTCCGTAGAGCGACACCGCGCGCGAACGCTCGCAGGGCAGCAGGCGCACGAGCAGGATACTGTCCGCCGTCTGCGAAAGCGGAAGAATCGCGGCGGCGATCATAACGGGCAGAACGCTTTTCAAAATGTCCGTGCTCTTGGTTTTCCGCACGCGGAACAGTGCAGGCGCGGCGCGCTTCTCCCTACGCAGACGCACGAGCAAAAACACGAGCGCAACGACTTCGGAAACCGTGACTGCCCCGAGCGCGTACACGACGGCGCGGACGCTGCCCGCAAAACGGCTTGCGAAATACAATCCGAGCGACGCTTTCACGAGCTGCTCGACCACTTCGGAAAGCGCAGTCGGCGCCATGTCGCTGCCGCCTTGAAAATAACCGCGCAGCACGGCGATGATCGCCACGAAAAACACCGAAGGCGCAAGCGCGAAATAACAGACGAGCAGGTTTTGATCGCCCTGCATGGCAGACATGACGGGGGCGAACAGACACATGAGCATCGCGCCGCCCAGCCCTGCCGCCGCAAACAGTAAAAGCGTGGTCTTTAAGGTCGAACGCCCGTGCAGTCCGCGCGCCGTTTCGTTTGCAACAATTCTGGAAAACGCCGACGGGATCCCCGCCGACGAGAACGTCAGCAAAAAGCAAAAGAGCGGATAGGTCATTTGATAAAGTCCCATGCCGTATCCGCCCAAATGCCCCACGAGAGCAATGCGATAGAACGCCCCGATGGCTTTTGCGATGATCCCGCCCGCCGAAATCACGGCGACGTTTTTCAAAAAGGCTGCGTGTTTCATTATGTACATGCCCCCGCATCATGTCCCCCTTGTCAAAGGGGGATTTTACCATATTGCGTCCCCCTTGTGCAAAGGCGGGGCTTTACCTTATTGTGTCCCCCTTAAATTAAGGGGGATTAAGGGGGATTACTTTCCCGTGTCCCTTGCGTAAATCCCCCCTTGCTCTCTTTCGTTCGCCTTCCCCCCTTTCACAAGGGGGGCTTGGGGATTGCCGCTTCTTATTCAAATTGATTTGCAATAATGTCCGCCGTCAGTCTGGCAAGCTTTACGGCGGCGTTGTCCATAACCGCGCCTTCCTCGCTCGAAAGCAGGATCACCGCGCCGAGGCAGTCGCCGCCCGTTACGATGGGCACGATCACCTGCGCCGTAAAACTCTCCTCTTCGCCCGCGGCGATCGAAATAACTTTGCCGCCTTCCGCCAAGCTCGCAAAATAACTTCTGCGCGATTTGAGCACCTCGGTCAGCGCTTCCGAAATGGTTTTGGAAACGACGGAACGCTTGCCCTGCCCGTAAGCGCTCAGCACCGCGTCGGTATCGGTAATGGCGGAAAGATATCCGCTCTGTTCGTTCAACGATTTTGCCGTTGCTTCGGCAAAGCGTTCCACCGACGCGATCGGCGAATATTTTTTGAGCATCAGCTCGTCGCGGTCGGTGAAAAGTTCCAAAGGATCGCCTTCGCGGATGCGCAGCGTGCGGCGGATCTCTTTCGGGATCACCACCCTGCCTAATTCGTCGATTCTCCGCACGATTCCCGTTGCTTTCATAAAAAAATTCCTCCGTATAATGTCATTTTGCGAAAAGGCAAAATTTTTATACAAAGGAATTTATTTTTTCGTTTTGACGGTTGCCCTCTATGAACAATCCCCCTTAATCCCAAGTCCCCCTTGTCAAAGGGGGAAAGCGCGTAAGCGCAAGGGGGATTTATAAGGGAGATAGCGAACGAAGTGAGCAGGAAAATCATAATAATGATTTTTAATTTCAAGCGCAAAAATCTTTGCTATAATAAATAAAAAAGGAAGGAAGTAAAATTATGTCTTTTGGTTTCAACAAAAAAATAATTCTCGATTTTATGAAAGATAAGAACCTCTCGAAATCGAAATTCTGTAAACTCTGCGGTTTCGGTATGACTACGCTAAACAAAATAATGAACGACGACTACTCGATACACATCGATGTATTAGGCAAATTATCAAAAACGATGAACGTAGAAATAAAAGACTTATTTACCAAACAAAAATAAGGCGTTGCCGCCTTATTCAAATTCTTTGATGAGTTTTTCAAAAGCGGGCAGCGAACGCTCGATCGTTTCCCGTTTGACGCAATACGAAATCCGCACGTACCCCTCTACGCCGAAACTGTCGGACGGAACGAGCAGCAATTCGTATTTTTTCGCCCGCTCGCAAAACGCTTTCGCGTCGGACAAAGGCGATTTTACGAACAGATAGAACGCCCCCTCGGGTTCGACGCACTCGTAGCCGAACGACCGCAATGCGTTATAAAGCAAATCGCGGTTTTCCCGATAGCGCGAAAGATCGCCCGATTTCCCCAAACAGGACGCGCAGACGCGTTGAAACAGCGCAGGCGCGCACACAAAGCCCAAACTCCTGCCCGCGCCGCAAACAGCGGCGAACAGATCGTCCGCGCCCGTACACTGCGGCGAAACCGCCAAATAGCCGATGCGTTCGCCCGCCAGCGATAGCGATTTGGAAAAGGAATAACAGACGATCGTATCGCGGTAATAGGCGGCGGGATAAGGCACAGCCGCGCCGTAAGTAAGTTCGCGGTACGGCTCGTCGGCGATCAGAAAAATCGGCGCACCCTTTTGCGCGCTCTTCTTTTTGAGCAGCACGGCAAGCTCTTTCAGCTCGTTTTCGCCGTACACCGTGCCCGCAGGATTGTTGGGCGAATTGATGATAACGGCTTTGGTTTTTTCCGTGACCGCTTCGTCGAGCGACCCCATGTCAAGGTGAAACCGCTTATCGGCGCGCGCGGCTTTTACCATGCCCCCCGCGTTTTCGATAAAGACGCGGTATTCGGGAAAATACGGCGCGATCACGACAAACTCGTCCCCTTCCTCGCACAGCGCAGTCAAAACAATCGTAAGCGACGCCGCCGCGCCGCACGTCATATAAACGTGTTCCCCATCCATGGGTACGCCGAACGCGCCCTCTATGTACGATGCCACCGCGCGCCGTACCTGTGCGTCGCCCGCCGCCGACGTATAGCCGTGCAGCTCCTGCGCGGGCATATCGCGCAAAAGCCGTTTGATTTCCTGTTCCACGCAGGCAGGCGCGGGAATGCTCGGATTGCCGAGGGAAAAATCAAACACGTTTTCCCTGCCGATTTCCTGCGCGCGCCCGTTTCCGTACTCAAACAATTCGCGGATTGCCGAACGCTCCCGTCCCAACCGCAGCATTTTTTCGTTTAACATGTTACATCCTTTCTTAAAATAGATTCCTCGACTTCGCTCGGAATGACAAGAAACCGTTTTGCCCCCTGTCAGACTGCGGAAAAAACACTGTCGTTTTAGGGCAATGCCGCTCTGGCAATCGACGGCAGCGCACTCCGTTGTCATTCCGAGGGCGGCGCACCCTGCGTTATTCGAGGGCAGCGCCGCTCTGGCAGTCGACGGCAGCGCACTCCGTTGTCATTCCGAGGGCGGCGCCCGAAGAATCTCTTTCCTCTTACAGCACTTTTTTCAAAAACTGCCCCGTGTAACTGTGCTCCGCGCGCGCGATCTCCTCGGGCGTACCCGTGCACAGAATCTCACCGCCGCCGTCGCCGCCGTCCGGTCCGAGATCGATAATATGATCGGCGATCTTCACAACGTCGAGATTGTGTTCGATGACCACGACGGTGTTTCCGCCGTCGCGCAGACGCAGCAAAATCGAAACGAGCTTGTCCACGTCGTAGCTCGAAAGCCCCGTGGTCGGTTCGTCGAGAATATACACCGTTTTGCCCGTGGAGCGGCGCGAAAGCTCGGTTGCAAGCTTCACGCGTTGCGCTTCGCCGCCCGAAAGCGTCGTCGAGCTTTGCCCCAATTTGATATAGCCCAACCCCACCTCGTTGAGCGAGGCAACTTTATTGTAAATCGAAGAAACGTTGCGGAAAAATTCGCACGATTCTTCCACCGTCATGTCGAGCACGTCGGCAATGGTCTTGCCCTTGTAATGCACTTCGAGCGTCTCGCGGTTATAACGTTTTCCGCCGCACACTTCGCAAGGCACATAGACGTCGGGCAGGAAGTGCATTTCGATTTTCATGATACCGTCGCCCTGACAGTTTTCGCACCGACCGCCCGCCACGTTAAAGGAAAATCTGCCCGCTTTGAATCCCATCTGTTTGGCGTCCTGCGAGGCGGCGAACAGTTCGCGGATGCCGCCGAACGCGCCCGTATACGTCGCGGGGTTGGAACGCGGCGTTCTGCCGATGGGCGATTGGTCGATCGCCACAACCTTATCGAAATATTCCAGTCCCGAATAAGCGCCGTGCTTGCCCTGCGGCAGACGCGCGCCGCCCAACTGATTGGATAAGATCGGCAAGATGATTTCGTTGACGAGCGAAGATTTCCCCGAACCCGATACGCCCGTTACGACGGTGATAAGCCCCGCGGGGATCTCCGCCGTAAACCCTTTCAGATTGTTCTGTCGGCAGTCCTCTACGCGGAACACTCTGCCGTCGGGCGCTTTGCGTACGGCGGGCACGGCGATTTTTTTTCTGCCCGAAAGGTAATCGCCCGTCACCGAACGCGGCGCGGCGCAGATATCTTCCACGCTGCCGCACGCGACCACCTCGCCCCCGTGCACGCCCGCCTGCGGTCCGATATCCACCAAATAATCGGCGGCGCGCATGGTATCCTCGTCGTGTTCGACGACGATGAGCGTATTGCCCAAATCGCGCAGACCTTTGAGCGATTGCAGCAGTTTATCGTTATCGCGCTGATGCAGTCCGATGCTCGGCTCGTCGAGAATATACAGCACCCCCGTGAGCGCGCTGCCGATTTGCGTTGCGAGGCGGATGCGCTGGCTCTCGCCGCCCGAAAGCGTCGCCGCCGAACGCGAAAGCGTTAAATAATCAAGCCCCACGCCGATCAGAAATTCGATGCGGCTTTTGATTTCTTTCAGAACGACGGCGGCGATCTTCTCCTGCGTCGGCGTTAAAACAAGTCCGTCGAGGAACACGGAGATATCGCGCACGGGCATGTCGCAAAGGTCCGCGATATTTTTGCCCCCCACCGTGACGGCAAGCGCCTCTTTTTTAAGGCGTTTCCCGCGGCAGACAGGGCAGTCGGATACGCGCATATAGCGTTCGATATCCCATTTGACGCCCGTCGAACTCGTTTGCGTATACCGCCGCTGTAAGTTATTGACGAAACCCTCCCAGCTCATGGAATAGCTGCCCGAAAAGGCGTGCGTCTTATAATCGAGGTTGATTTTTTCGCCGCCGTTGCCGTACATGAGGATATCGTATGCCGATTTGGGCAGTTCGCCGACGGGCACGTCGAGCGAAAAGCCGTAGCGTTTTGCAAGCGCGGTCACGTACATGAGGTTGGTGGAATTGCTGTCGAGCATCCATCCGCTCGCATGAATGGCGCCCTCGCGAAGCGTCTTGCTCTTGTCGGGGCATAAAAGATCGGGGTCGACCGCCTGCGTAAAGCCCAGCCCCGTGCACGAGGGGCAAGCCCCCCAAGGGGTGTTGAACGAAAACAAGCGCGGTTCGATCTCCTCGATCGAAATATCGCAGTCGGGGCAGGAATAGCGCGTGGAATACAGCGTTTCCTCGCCCTCGCAGTCGATCACGACCAAGCCGTCGGCAAGCTTGAGCGCCGTTTCGAGGCTCTCGGTCAACCGCTTCAAAACGCCCTCTTTGATGACGAGACGGTCGACGACCACGCTGATATTGTGGCGGATATTCTTTTCGAGCTTGATTTCTTCTTGCAGGTCGTACACGATGCCGTCGATCTTCACACGCGCGTAACCGCTCTTGCGGTATCCTAACAATTCTTTTTGATACTCGCCCTTTTTTCCGCGCACGACAGGCGCGTTGATCAAAATTTTGCTGCCCGCGGGCAGCTCCGTAACGCGGTCGGCAATTTCGTCCACCGTTCTGCGCTTGATCTCCCTGCCGCACTTGGGGCAGTGGGGCGTGCCTGCGCGCGCGTACAGCAATCGCAGATAGTCGTATATCTCCGTCACCGTGCCCACCGTCGAACGGGGGTTTTTCGACGTCGTTTTCTGGTCGATCGAAATGGCGGGCGAAAGCCCCTCGATCCGCTCGACGTCGGGCTTTTCCATCATACCCAAAAACTGCCGCGCGTAGGACGAAAGACTTTCCATGTACCGCCTTTGTCCTTCCGCGAAAATGGTATCGAACGCCAACGTCGATTTGCCCGACCCCGAAACGCCCGTGAATACGGTGAGCGAACCGCGCGGCACGCGCACGTCGATATTTTTCAGATTATTTTCTTTTGCGCCTTTAACGTAAATTTCTTCCTTCATACCAATCCTTTGCGCCGCGCGATCTCGGCGACGCAGCGTTCGATCCCCTCCCAATCGGATGCGGAATACGCGACTTCGTTCAAACGGTCTTTGCAATGTCTGCCCGCCGCCAACACCGCGCTTACGCCCGCGTTCTGCGCCGCCACGCAGTGGTCGACGTCGTTATCGACGAGCACGTCGATATAATGCTCGCGGCAGTATTCCCCCTTTTGCGCGCACTGCGCGACGAGCTTATCGTACGGGATTTTCCGCTTTTGCAGCCAATCGCGCGAGATCGCCTCGGGATTGATGAACCAATCCTTCGGGCGGGCGGTCAATATCGTGATCTCGTGCCCCTGTTCGCGCCAGCGTTCGAGCGCTTCGCGCGCGCCCTTGCGTACGGGCGCGTCGGTAAACACGACCATGCCGCCGTCTTTGATAAACGCAACCGCGTCTTCCACGCGCCAGTTGACGACCTTAACGAATTTATCGGCATACGGGTCGGTGATTTCAAAGGGTAGCCGATTGCGTTTTATGTACGCTTCGGCAAATTTCGCACGCTGCACAATGTTGAGCGTATCGTCAATGTCGACTGCAATCTTCATACTTTTCTCCTTTTCAGCCTCTCAGCCGCCGCTTCAGTTGGGCGATCGTTTCGCGGATCTCGATCGCGCGCTCGAAATCGAGCTGCGCCGACGCCACCTTCATGAGCGCCTTTAACTTTTCGATCTCCTCGGGAATATCCTTCGCCTTGATCCCTTCGGTTTTACGCGTTTTATCGGTGATCAGCAGCGACGATTTCACTTCTTTGACGATCGTCTTGGGCGTGATGCCGTGCTCCTCGTTAAACTTCATCTGAACGGCTCTGCGCCGCTCGGTTTCGCTTATCGCGCGCTTCATGCTGTCCGTCATCGTATCGGCGTACATGATCACTCTGCCTTCGGCGTTGCGCGCCGCCCTGCCGATCGTCTGCACGAGCGACGTTTCGCTGCGCAGAAAGCCCTCTTTATCGGCGTCGAGAATGGCGACAAGCCGCACTTCGGGAAGGTCCAGCCCTTCGCGCAGCAGGTTGATGCCGCACAGCACGTCGAACTCGCCCGAACGCAGTCCGTTCACGATGTCGATGCGCTCTAACGCGTCGATGTCCGAATGCATGTAACGCACCTTGACGCCGTTCTCTTTGAGATAATCGGTGAGATTTTCCGCCATGCGTTTCGTAAGCGTGGTGACGAGCACTCTTCCGCCCGCACCCGTGACCGTTTTGATCTCGGAGAGCAGATCGTCGATCTGCCCGCGCGTCGGCTTGACGGTAACGGGGGGATCCAACAACCCCGTGGGGCGGATAAGCTGTTCGGCGACCTGCCCCGCCTGTTCCAGCTCGTAAGGCGCGGGCGTCGCGGATACGCAGATGAGCTGCGGCACGCGTTCGTCGAACTCTTCAAACGTAAGCGGACGGTTGTCGTAAGCCGATTTCAAGCGGAATCCGTAATTGACGAGATTGGTTTTGCGCGACAGATCGCCGTGATACATGGCGCGGATCTGCGGGATCGTCATATGACTTTCGTCGATAAACACAAGGAAATTCGGGGGGAAATAATCGAGCAGCGTGAAAGACGGCTGCCCCGGACTTCTCCCGTCGAAGTAACGCGAATAATTTTCCACGCCCGAACAGTAACCGATCTCGCGCAGCATTTCGAGGTCGTGCTCGGTGCGCTGGCGAAGGCGCTGCGCTTCCAAAAGCTTGCCTTCGTCCTCGAACGCCTTGACCTCGCCGCGCATGTCCTCTTCGATCACGGCAAGCGCGCCTTGCAGCTTTTCGCTGCCCACGGCGTAGTGGCTCGCAGGGAAGATCACGGCGTGTTTGAGCGCCGAAACCGTTTTGCCCGTGACGACATCGCACTCGCCCAACGTTTCGATCTCGTCGCCGAAAAACCCCACGCGGATCGCAACCTCGGAATTCGACGCGGGGAAAATCTCCACGACGTCGCCGCGCACGCGGAAGCACGAGCGTTTGAAATCGGTATCGTTGCGCGTATAGTGGATCTCCACCAGACGGCGCAGCAATTCGTCGCGTGCAAGCTCCTGTCCGGGACGCAGAGAAATGCCCAAACGGAAAAATTCCTCGGGCGCGCCCAAACCGTAAATGCAGGAAACCGAAGAAACGACGATCACGTCGTCCCGCTCGCCGAGCGAACAGGTTGCGGCGTTGCGCAGCTTGTCGATCTCGTCGTTCATGGAAAGGTCTTTTTCGATATAAGTATCGGTCTGCGGAATATAGCTTTCGGGCTGATAATAATCGTAATAGGAAACGAAAAACTCCACGCGGTTTTCGGGGAAAAATTCGCGGAATTCGTTGCAAAGCTGCGCGGCAAGCGTTTTATTGTGCGCGATCACGAGCGCGGGACGCCCCGCGTTTTTGATAACGTTCGCCATCGTGAACGTTTTGCCGCTGCCCGTTACGCCGACGAGAACCTGCGTGCGTATGCCGTCTTTTACGCCTTCCGAAAGCTTGGCGATCGCCTCGGGCTGATCGCCCGTCGGCGAAAACGGCGATTTTAAGATAAAATCGTGATGTTCCATTGTTTTTCCTGTTCTCCGCCTGCCTCCCTTGAGTAAAGGGGGGTGCCCCGTCAGGGGCGGTGGGATTGCCGTGTTTCCCTATCTCGCCCCCTGTCACGTTGAGCGCAGCCGAAACGCCTCTCACTGTCACGTTGAGCGCAGCCGAAACGTCTCTCACTGTCACGTTGAGCGCAGCCGAAACGTCCCTCACTGTCACGTTGAGCGTAGCCGAAACGTCCCGCCCTGTCAGGTTGAGCGTAGTCGAAACGTCCCGCCCTGTCAGGTTGAGCGTAGTCGAAACGTCTCTTTGAGATTCTTCGGCAAGCTCAGAATGACAAGTTAATACCCGTATTGTGTCCCCCTTGTGTAAAGGGGTGAGCCGCGAATTCTGCGCACATGCCTGTGACTTGTGCGCGCGCGGCGAACTGAGCTATTGCACATAGATTGGTGCAATAGCGTGACCGAACCGCCGTTGCACCTTACGGCGGTGAGAAATTAAGGGGGATTGCCTGCTCCGCCCTGTCACGTTGAGCGTAGCCGAAACGTCTCTTTGGGATTCTTCGACAAGCTCAGAATGACAAATTAATCCGCTCAGAATGACAATAACCGTATCGCGTCCCCCTTGTGCAAAGGGGGATTAAGGGGGATTGCCTCCGCATTCTCAACGCCTTTTATGCGCAGCAAATGAACGTTTGTTTGCTTCTATTATAAAACGTTCGACACGATTTGTCAAACGTTTTTAAGAAAAGATGCTTTTGAAAATAATGCCGACAACAGCGGACAGCGCGCCGCACAAAACCGTGATAAGCAGCCGCACGCGCAGGCTTCGCCTGCGGCGCAGATCGAGCCGCGCAAACGCCAAACCCGCCTCGTGCATGTGCACCACGTACGTGCGTTCTCCCTTGCGTTCGGTGGGAATGAGCGAAAAATACCCGTCGAGCGCGAGCGCCGATAGCGCGTTTTCCACCTTACCCTCGTCGAACTTACCCCGTTTGGGCAGCGCGCAAAGCAATTCGTATAGCGTGACCAAAAACCGCTCTTTTCCCGAAGACAGCGTGTAAACGGCGCGCATGACTTGACTTTCGCGGCGCGTTAATCCTTCGATCCCGTTCATAACGCCCCCGCCATCACGGCGCACAGCGCGCCCAAAAATCCGCCTAATAACGACGCAAAAAAGACGAGCAGCGTTTCCACGCCCCTGTTGCGGCGCACCTCTTGTTTTTTGCCGCTCACCTCTTCGATAAAGCGCAGTCCTGCCGGCAGCGCGCACAAACAATACTCCCCGTCCTCAGCATAACGCACGTCGACGAAGGCATGTCCTTCCAAATTCAAGATCATTTCGCGCAGCTGCGCCCCGTCTACCCCTTCGCTTTCGCGGAAGGCGGAAAGCAAATCGGGTTCCTCGACAATTTTATAATTTTCGCCGCACGTTTTATGGATCGCGGTAAAAAGCCGCAACGTCTTTTCATCGAGCATAAACTTAGTTTTGACGAAAATTCGCTCTTGTATTCAGATTAACAGCAGCAGCGGATTGCAAGTATAAAAAATCGCGGAAAGCGGCGAAGAAGTTAAAACGCGTTCGACGGCGGCAAACGATTGCGTGACGGCGCTGCCCACTTCCGCCATCTGATCGGGCAGACTCGGCGCAAAAGAACCGCCCGCGACGAACCCGACGCCGAAATTAAAACCGATCATGCAGACGAACAGGACGACGCAGGTCACGAGGGAAAATAAAATCCCGTCGAACACGACGAACGCGTGCGATTTGCCCGCCGCTTTGAGCAGAAAATTGAGTATGAACGCGATCAGAATGATCACGAGCAAAAAGACGAACGCCACGATAAACGAAACGATGCCGAATCCGATCCAACCCGCCGCAATCTCGTTCATCGGGAACGCGCCCGCGATCTGCGCGGCAAACGCGGAAAGGAAGGGCACTTGCAGCGTCATATACATGGAAAGGAACACCGCCGCAACGGTCAGCGCCAACACGGTGAGCGTGACGATCATGCGCAAAAAGCCCGTGCGGTAGCCCCACCGCAAGAAGAGCGCGAACGTAAAAACCAAAAACAGATCGAAGGCATGCCCCGCCGCAAAGTTGGTCCAAACGGGGTGGGTGTAAATAACGTTGAGAAATTCGACGTTGTAAGGCTGCGCGCAGACGAGAGCAAGCCCGCCGAAGATCGCGGCGAACACCGCAATGTTGAACACGCCCGTGATGCCGCCGAGAATGCGGTTGAGCGCGCGTCCGCCCGCGCCCGACTCCAACGCCAAAAACGGCGTTCTCAGAACGGCGCCGATCAAAAAGATCAAAGCAGTTACGGCAAGCAGTCCGCCCGCCGCCAAACAGAACAGCAGCGTGCCGTTCTGCGTTTCGGGCAGAAAGCTGAGCGGCAGCGTGGCGGCAAAAAGCAGCGTCGTCTGCCAGCCGAGCCAACTCATACGCGAAAATTTTTTGATCACGCCGTACAAAAAAGCAAGCGCAACGAGTACGCACGCCGCAACGATGACGATCATTTTCAGTTGTCCCGCGTCGAAAAGCAGCTGCTCCGTCAAATTTACTTGCCCCCTTTGTTGAAATTATCCTTTAACGAAACGATCTCGGAAAGACAGAGTTTTCCGTTTTCCGTGCATTTTTTATAATACCCCGTGCGCAGAAGCTGGAACGCTTCGCCTTCGGGCGCGTCTACTAAATACGGTTCGGCTTTCGCTTGGAAAATATGCTCGCTCTCCGTGTTCATGCGCTCGGAAAAATCCTGCCCCGCATAATCGGCGTCGCGCAGAAGATGATCGTACTGTTTGAGCACCGCGTCCGCACAGGTACGCGCGTTTACCCAATGGATCACGCCTTTCGCCTTGATCCCGCTCGTATCCGCGCCGCTGTGCGAATCGGGCACGTAAGAACAGCGCACCTCCGTCACCTCGCCCCGTTCGTCGGTGACAACCTCGTCGCAATGAATGATATAGGCGTTTTTCAAGCGCACGTAACCGTCGGGTTTGAGTCTGTAATATTTGGGCGGCGGTTCGAGCGCGAAATCGCTCCGTTCGATATAGAGTTCTTTGCCGAACGTCACCTTGCGCGTACCTGCGTTTTCGTCGGTCTGGTTGATCGAAAAGTCGATCTCTTCTTCGCCCTCGTAGTTGGTAAGCACCACTTTGAGCGGATCGACGACCGCCATGGCGCGGGGCGCATGCGCGTTGAGATAATCGCGCACGACCGCCTCGAAATAAGAAATTTCACATTCGGAATTGGCTTTCGCCACCCCCGCCCGTTCGCAGAAATCGTTGATCGCCGCGGCGGGAATCCCGCGGTTTCTGAGCCCCGCAAGCGTGGGCATGCGCGGATCGTCCCACCCGTGCACGCTGCCGTCCGCCACAAGCTTTTTGAGATACCGCTTGCTCATGACGAGGTTGGTCAGATTGAGCCGCGCAAATTCGATCTGGCGCGGTTTGGGAGAAAAGCCGAGCGTCACGCCCACCCAATCGTATAACGGACGGTGATCCTCGAATTCGAGCGTGCAGAGCGAATGGGTCACGCCCTGCAAATAATCGCAAATGGGGTGCGCGTAGTCGTACATGGGATAGATGCACCACTTGTCGCCCGTGCGGTGGTGCGTCGCGCGCAGAATGCGGTAGATCACGGGATCGCGCAGATTGATGTTCGGCGAAGCCATGTCGATCTTCGCGCGCAGGCATTTTTCGCCGTCGGCGTACTTGCCCGCCCTCATCTCGCGGAACAGGCGCAAATTTTCTTCCGGCGTGCGGGAACGGTACGGGCTTTCCTGCCCCGGCTCGGTGAGCGTGCCGCGCGTCGCCTTGATCTCTTCCGCCGAATAATCGCACACGAACGCTTTGCCCGCCGCAATCAACTGCTCGGCATAATCGTAAATGATCTCGAAGAAATCGGAAGCGTACACTTCCTTCTCCCACCGATACCCGAGCCACGCGATATCGGCGCGGATCGCGTCGACGAATTCGGTTTTTTCCTTAGAGGGATTGGTGTCGTCGAAAAACAAATTGCACGTGCCGCCGTAGCGCGCCGCCGTGCCGAAATTGACGTACATGCTCTTCGCGTGCCCGATATGCAGATATCCGTTCGGTTCGGGCGGAAACCGCGTTTTCACCGCCGACCCCGCCGCTTTGTCCTCTTCCACGATCTGCCAAATAAAATTTGCCGTATCCGCCATAGATCTTCCTTTCCGTTGCGTAGAATTTTACTCTACAATTATAGCATGATTTTCACAAAAAAGATACTGTTTCAGGCGAATTTTTTTCAAAAATCGCCCCGTCCGCCGCCGTCCGCATAAAAAATTCCCCGCCCGCAGGCAGGGAACCGCTTCCGCGCGGCGGCGTTATTCCCAAACGCCGTCCTCGCCCACGCTTTCCGAACGGTCGGCAATATCCAGCCCCAACCGCACGCCGAACCGCAACCCCTCTTTATAATAGAGCACCGTCTCCTCGCTGTTGAGATCGTCTTGCAGCTGTTTGTATTCGGCAAAACGCGCCGCCGCCTCGCCGTTTTTTTGCAGCGTTTCCTCAAAATACGCTTCGAGCTCGCTGAGCTTCGCCATGATTTTCCGCGCCTCGTCCGTCGTTTTGATCAGAGCGACGCCGCATTGATTAAATAACAAATCCTCGATCGCAGAATTAAGTTTCATGTTTTTTTCTCCTGTTTTTAGTTGTTTTATATCCCCATTTTAATATTGCGATTGCAATATGTCAAGCGTTTTATTGCATTTGTGATAAAATTGATTTATGGATAAATTTATCGAGCGGTTAAAAGAACTGCGCGCGGAAAAAAAACTAACGCAATCGCAGTTAGCAAAAGAAACGGGTTTAAGCCAATCCGCGATCGCCCTTTGGGAAAACGGGCAGCGCATTCCCAACGCGTTGGCGATCATAACGCTTTGTAAATATTTTCAGGTATCGAGCGACTTTTTGCTCGGCGTGAGCGACTGATCGTGTACGCCCCGCGCGAACGCTTGACAAATCCAACCGAACATGGTAGGATAACCCAAAAGAAACTAAGAAAAGGACAGAGCAAATATGGCGAAAAGAGCGGTTACGATGGATAAACTCGTCGCGCTGTGCAAAACGCGCGGCATCATTTTCCCCGGAAGCGAAATTTACGGGGGAATGGGCAACACGTGGGATTACGGTCCCGTGGGCGTGGAGATCAAAAACAATCTCAAACGCGCCTGGTGGAAACGCTTTGTGCAGGAAAGCGACAATTCCTTCGGCGTCGACGCGGCGATTTTAATGAATTCGCGCGTGTGGGAAGCGAGCGGGCACACTACGTCGTTCTCCGATCCCAAAATGGATTGCAAGGGCTGCAAGGCGCGCCACCGCGCAGACAATCTGATCGAGAACCATTCCAAAGGCAAGATCAACCCCGATCTCATGTCCAACGAGGAAATGGAAGAATATATCCGCGAGCACCGCGTATGCTGCCCTATCTGCGGCAAGTGCGAATGGACGAATATCCGCACGTTCAATTTAATGTTTGAAACGTCGCGCGGGGTCACGGACGAAAGCCAGAATAAAATTTATCTGCGTCCCGAAACGGCGCAGGGCGAATTCGTCAACTTCCTCAACGTACAGCGCACGACGCGCGCCAAAGTCCCCTTCGGCATCGCGCAGGTAGGCAAGGCGTTCCGTAACGAAATTACGCCCGGAAACTTCATCTTCCGCACGATCGAATTCGAGCAAATGGAACACCAATGGTTCTGCAAAGAAGGCACGGACCAAGAATTTTACGCGCAGTTCAAAGATAAAGCCATGCGCTTTTTGCTCGATTTGGGCTTCGCGCCCGAACGGCTGCGCTTTAAGGATCACGACAAACTCGCTCACTACGCCAAAGCGGCGTGCGACATTCAGTACGATTTTCCCATGGGCTGGTCGGAGCTTAACGGCATTCACAACCGCACGGACTACGATCTTTCGCGCCATCAGGAATTTTCGGGCAAGTCCCTCACGTACGTCGATCCCGTTTCGGGCGAAAAATATATCCCCTACGTAATCGAATATTCGATCGGCGCCGATCGGCTCATGCTCGCGCAGCTTTCCGAGGCGTACGACGAAGAAACGCTCGAAGGCGGCGACGTGCGCAACGTGCTGCACTTCCACCCCGCCATCGCGGCGTATAAGGCGGCTATTCTGCCTTTGCAGAAGAATCTTGCCCCGCAGGCGCGCGAGCTGTGCGACAAGCTCAAAAAACAGTTCTCCGTGACGTACGACGAGGCAGGCTCGATCGGCAAACGCTACCGCAGACAGGACGAAATCGGCACGCCCTACTGCGTCACCGTCGATTTCGATACGCTCGAAAACGGCACGGTCACGGTGCGCGACCGCGACACCATGGCGCAGGAACGGCTTTCGTTCGACGGCGTTGCCGCCTTCCTGCACGAAAAAACCGTCTTTTAAGCACGCTTACAATAAGAGAACGTAATTTCCGCGCGTTGTATACGCAAACGCGGAAAACTTTTGCCGTCGGTTCGGGCGGCAAACTTTTTGCGGGGAGGGCTTGGCAAATGAAACACCCGGAGAAAAAAACGTGATACGCGGATTTTTGATCGCCTATATCGTCATAGCGAGCGTGGCGGCGCTCTTATACCTGCCCAAACTCGTCACCTTCCGTTACGCGTTCAAAAAACCCCCGCGCAAAAAAGTGACGGCGCGCCGTAAGATCTCCCTCGTCGTCGCGGCGCGAAACGAAAGCAAGACCATTCCTCCTTTATTGGACAGCGTGCTCAAACAAAACTACGATAAAAATTATTTTACGCTTAATGTAATCGTCAAAGACGAAAACGACCCTACCGTCGAGCTTGTCAAGGCGATCGGCGGAAAAACCTTCGTCGTTCCCGACCAAACGTGCAAGGGCGACGCGCTCGACGGCTATTTCAAGGCGATCGGGCAGGACGCAAGCGAATACGACGCGTTCGTTATCGTGGACGCCGACGCCGTGCTTTCGTACGATTACGTGACGCGGCTGAACGAGGCGCTCGAATACGACAGCGACATCTTCATCACGCGCAAGTATAACCGTAACCTCTACGGCGGAAAAAATACGCGCACCGTCTTTTCCGACTGCGCCGCGCTGCTTTGGCCTATTTTAGACGACTTGGGCAACAGCTGGCGCACGCAGCGCAACGTTCCGCTCAATTTATGCGGACAGGGCATGATGATCCGCCGCGGCGTCGTCGAAAAGATCGGCGGCTGGCCCTACCGTTCGCTGACCGAGGATTACGAGCTGCGGCTCGACAGCTTCGTAAAGGGTTTCAAGTCCATGTACTACCCGTACGCCGTGATCCATACCGAAGAAGCGACAAGCCGCAACGAAGATTATTACCGCCGTTTGCGCTGGCTGACGGGCTATGCGCAATGCGATAAAAAATACCGCGCGCAGATCAAAGCGCAGGCGAAGGAACGCGGCAAACCCACGATGGGCGAACTCGATTACCTGTACGGATATTACCCCATTGTCCTCTTCGCGCTCATCACGGTGTTCACCATGCTCGCAGGCGCGCTGCTCACGGCAATGTACGCCGTGCGGTTAAATCCGCTTTGGACGCGCGCGCTTTGGCTGCTCGTCGCGCTGCCCTTCGGTATCATGTACGTGCTGTTGGAGCTTTACTCCCTGCTTGCCTATCTTTCCTGCAAGCGCATGTTCGACCCTCTCTCCAAACGCGAAAAGATCGCCATGATGCTGTTTAATCCCATCTATCTTTTGGAATTTTGCCCCATCTACGTGCGCGCCGCGTTCTACGCCCGCAAGGGGATCGCGCCCGCTTGGCGGCAGACCGACCGCGTCGACTACGACGAATAGCCTTTGCCGCTGTTTATTCAATCCCCCCTGCTCACTTCGTTCACTTCCCCCCTTTCTCAAAGGGGGGCTTTTGCCCCCCTTGTAAAAGGGAGGTGCCCCGTCAGGGGCGGTGGGATTGCCGTGCCTCCCTTGTGCAAAGGAGATTGCCGCCCTGCCCTTGTCACGTTAAGCGTAGTCGAAACGCCCCCATATGAGGAGGGGTTTTTTATTCAAACTTTTCGGGCACTTCGTCTTTATCCGTTGTCCTGCGGCATGTTACTACATATGTTGTTCCGCGCTTGGAATGAAAATAGACATTGTTCTCTTTGAAAGCTATTTTTCCAAACTGACATGCAATCATCAAGCTTATCGCCGCAAAACACATTTGATCCGCGTCATCTTCACGCCTTTTTTCACGCCATTTCTTTAACTGTTCTCTCAGTTCCTTTTTCGTAATTTCTTCTTCAACTTTCTTTTTTTCTTTCATTTTTAATCCATTTTACATAATTTAAGTATCATTGTACAAACCATATTTAGTTTACAGCTCGAAACTAATTTTGCCAAACGTTTCCATATGGAAACTAAAAATAAATTTATTAACGATATAATTTAATAAAAATAGTTTCAAGCTCGAAACGTTCTCATTATGTTGTTAATTGAAGCAGTTAGTATAAGAGTTGAAAATTTAATAAAATCAAAACAAGGATTAACCGCATACGGTTTAGCGAAACAAGCAGGTTTACCGCGTAGCACAGTTTGGAAAATTATTCACCCTGATTTGAACTCAGTGAAAACACTAAAATTAGACACACTTTATCAAATTACTGCTACGCTTGAAATTTCGTTATCGGAATTTTTTGACGATCCAATTTTTAAGCAAGTTAGCGACTAAAAAATCCCCCCTGCTCACTCGTTCGCTTCCCCCCTTTCTCAAGGGGGGCTTTTGCCTCCCTTGTGTAAAGGGAGGTGCCCCGTCAGGAGCGGTGGGATTGCTGTGTCCCCCTTGTGTAAAGGGGGATTAAGGGGGATTGTAACCGCAAAAAAACGGCGTCGAAAACGACGCCGTTTTTTTATTTCGTTTCGTAAACCAACGGGATTCCGTAAGCCTGTTCGTAGCACTCCCGCCAAGCCGTTTGCGCCGCGGCGCGCAATACCTCGATCCGCTCCGCGCGGGGCAGCGATTCGTCGGGATAAACCGCAGGCAGAATATTGATACGCAGTTTACGGATATTCCCCCTCTTCCCCTTTTGGAACGTGCAGAAAATCGGAAGAACGGGCACGGAGAATTTCACCGCGTAGTGGAACGCGCCTTCCTTCATGGGGCGCGGCTTTTGATAATTCTTCCACATTGCCTGTTCGGCGTAGAAATTGACGATCTTGCCCTCTTTCAGCAGCTCGCCCATCGTGGAAAGCAGCTTACGCATGGCAAGGCGGTCGGCGCTGAACGGCAGCATACCGCCCTGTCGAATAATATGCCCGCCCAAACCTTTTTTGTTATTCCACGGTCCCATGGTGTGATAGGTGCGGTAATACCCCGCCGCCTCGCGCACGAACAGCGTATCGAGATAATTAAAATGATTGCAAACGCAAATCGCGCCCTGTTTTTTCAGGGCGCGCAAATTTTTTCTTCCGACGACTTTTGCGCCGAAGCCGATGCGGATCGCAACGGGCGCGACAAGCTGCATTGCCGTGCGCCAGAACGCCGTGGCGATCTTCCCCAAGCCGCGCGGGCGGAAAGGATAGCGTTCGGTCGGCATGATATAATCGTCGTCCTGCGGCATATACGCGACGTTGAAATGCCCGCTTTTTTCCAACGCGGTTTGGATTCCCGTCGTGATTTCGTATTTCGTACGTTTTTTCTTCACGGTTTCATTGTAGAAAAAGGAAACGACTTTGTCAAGCACAAAACAATCGTTTCCGATAACTTTCACGCACCTTTTACATTCATTCCGCGCCGATATGCTCCGTACCCGTATACAGCTCGAATTCGCCGTCTAAATCGAAGCTTTCGTCGCCTTCCTCGAATGCGGCAAGCTTGGAAACGGATACCTCGTACGCGGTCATGGTAACGGTTTCGGTGTCGGAAAGGCGTTTTTGATACTCGCGCGATTGGATTCTTCCCGAAAGCGCGATCTTTTCGCCTACTTTCAGATTTTGCACGAAACGTGCGTTTCGTCCCCAGGCAATGCAGGGAATATAATCGGACTTGTTATACGCGCGGTTGACGGCGACGAGCATATCCGAAATTTCGCGGTTAAAGGGCGTCGTGCGGTAAATGGGCGGTTTGCAAATATAGCCCGAAAGCACGATGCAGTTGGGATTACGGTAAAGCGTGCTGTCGACGATTTCGCGGACGAACACCGTAAGCATAAGCCGCGATCTGCCGTTTTCGATTTTGTTATAGCTGCGGAATTGACCGATCGCGCTCATAAAACTGCCGGGGTGCAGCGCGTTGCTCTGAAAAAGCCGTTCGGATACGGTAACGGGAAGAATGTCTGCCTGCCCCGACAAGCGCATGACTTTAACGTAGAACTCGTAAAAGCCTTCTCCGTATACCTCGTGCGAAAAGGTCGCTTCCGAGCATACCTCTCCTTGAAAATAGACCCTGTTGTTTTTCTCCGTAATGTAATCCATATAAACCTCCATAAGTGTTTCCAAAATCTTTTTGTTTTTACAAACAGTATCGTGCCCCGTGTATCTTATCGCAACTAATTCTGTCACCCTGAGCGGCTATTCTGTCACCCTGAGCGCAGCCGAAGGGTCTTTCCCTTTTCAGATTCTTCGGCAAGCTCAGAATGACAAGAAACCTGCTACCCTAATTGACT
>CAJUGP010000002.1:67025-88968 GCA_910586365.1 uncultured Christensenella sp.
GAGCGCAGCCGAAGGGTCTTCCCCTTTCAGATTCTTCGGCAAGCTCAGAATGACAGATAAGCATCTTGCCCCACCCTACGACGCGTTGTTTGGTATCTGCTTGCCCGTGGCGTCGATCGTATAATTTTCACGATAGACAAGCTCTCCGATCGGAACGAACTCGAAGCCTTTGGCGCGCAGCGTCGCAATAATCACGGGCAGCGCCTCGGCGGTATGTAAGCCGTTGTTATGGCAAAGAATGATCGAACCGCTTTTCACGCGCTCGCAAACGCGGGCGGCGATATCGGAAGCGGAAAGGTCTTTCCAATCGAGCGAATCGACGTCCCACTGCACGGGCAGAATCCCCATGCCGTTGGCGGTGTCCACAAGCAGATCGTCGTAATCGCCGTAAGGCGGGCGGAAGAGATCGACTTTCTTGCCCGTAATATTCGTAATCGCCTGCGAAGAAGTCGTCAGCTCGTTTTTGATCTCGGTTTCGCTTTGGCGCGACATATAAGAATGCGTCGCGCTGTGCGTGCCGATTTCGCAATTTGCCTCGTCGATTTTTTTCACGTAATCGGGGTATTTCTCCGCCCAAAACTGCACCATGAAGAAGGTGGCGCGTACGGAAGAATCTTTCAAGCAGGTCAAGAGCGCATCGGTATAATCCACGCCCCAAGCGCAATCAAACGAGATTGCGATTTTATTGTCGTCGCGGTCTACGCAGTACACGGGAAGCGAACGCGCCGCCGCCCAATAAACGCTCTGCGCGTCGGCGGCATGCGCCGCCAAAGACGAAACGATCAAAAGCGCGACGAACGCCAACGCCGCCGCCAGACCTTTTAAGCGAAAAAACAACACCCGCATACATACCTCGTTATGATAAAATATATCGCGCTGAACGCCGTGCGTTTCTTTGCCGAAGATTGTCTTATCCTGCCGAAACCGTTTTTGCGCGGCGCGCGTTTACTGTAATCTATTTTCCGCGGCGGACAAATATGCTTGATTTTACAAACCGCTTGCAAATCGGGGTGCGTTATGCTATACTTGCGGCATGACACTCGAACGCAAACAAATTATTTTTTTATGCGTTTTCTTCGGCTCGTTCCTCGCCGTCGGCATCGCGCTTTTGTGCTTCGGAATCGTGCGCTATGCTCTATACGAGAGCGCCGAACGCGTCGACGCGACAGTCGTTGCGGCAACCTATCGCGGCGACGAGGCGGACGTTACCTTTTCTTTTTATCTCAACGGCGAAGATAAAAATGCTGCCGCGCACTTCGAGAACATTCGCTTAACAAACGGACGGCAACCTTATTACGAGGGAAAAGTCATGCAAATACGCGTGACCCGTGCGGGCGCGATCGCAACGTTCGCCTTAAAAGAAAAGCTCGCGCTAATCACGGGCGCCGCGTTCTCGGCGGCGGGCGCGGGATTTTTATACTTTACCGTGCTGCGCAAACGCAGTTTTCTCAGCATGGCGCGCGCTTACGAACACGCCATGGTACGCCCCGAAGAGCTGACCGACGCAACGGCGCGATACGAGGCGGAAGCCGACCGACTGACCAAACAGGGCGCGCGTTCCCTTTCGCGCATGACGGGCGAAAGCGTCGTTTGGGGCAAGCGGATCGCCGATCGCTTCCGCTCGTTTACGATAGCGGAAAATTTTTTCGGCTTACTCTTTCTGATCGCGCCCATCGTCTTACTGAGCATCGCACCCCTCTTTTACGGGGAAAACATTACGATCTTTTCCGTTCTATGCAACGCGCTCGTGTGGCTGTTCGGATATGCGATCGTCGGCATGATCCTCAAAGCGATCGTTTCCGCTTATTATGCGATCGCGGTAAAACGGGGGAAATTTTGCGAGAAGAAAACGGCGGTCGTCACGCAATGCGCGTTTGAATCCTCGCTGTATATGCAATCGGGCGATTTTTCGCGCACGCATACCGTGTTCAAGAAATTCCGCGTGATCGCGCTGATCGACGGAAAGCGGTCGGTCGGATACGTTAAAGGCAACGTGCCGCCGCCCAAAGGCGCGTGTTTGCGCGTTCTGATCCGCCCCCGCAAACCCAAACGCTGGATCGTCGATCATGAAGAATAAACTTGTTAAGAAGATTTCACAGAAAAAATGTGCCGCGGAAAAATTGAAAACCGTTATAAATTACACGATCAAGAAAACTTAAATAAAAAACGCTCTCGGATTGCCTTTCCGAGAGCTTTATATATTTTTGTGAGTTAAGTTCCGTCAATTTGTCATATTGGGCGACGTCCCCTCTGTCATGTTGAGCGCCGTTCCCCTCTGTCATGTTGAGCGCAGCCGAAACATCTCCGCCTCTTCTCTGATTCCTCGACTAAGCTCGGAATGACAAAATAGCGATCTCCCGCGCCTGCCATTATAAGCTCGCAACGACAAAAAAGCACTCGCGCCGAGCGCCGCTCCGTCATTGGGCGCCGTTCCCCTCTGTCATGTTGAGCGCAGCCGAAACATCACCGCCTCTTTTCAGATTCCTCGACTGCGCTCGGAATGACAAAAAAATGCTCGCGCGCCTGCAATTATAAGCTCGGAACGACAAAAAAAGCACTTGGAAGACAAAAAAACGCTCGGCAAAACAAAAAAATGCTCGGCAAGACAAAACAAAATCCCCCCTTTGAAAGGGGGGATTTATAAATTACATATAGAATCCGCCGTTTACGGACAAAATCTGCCCCGTAATATAACGGTTCTCCGCTAAAAAAAGGACGGCGCGCGCGACTTCTTCGCCCGTGCCGAACCGCCCGAGCGGAATTTCTTCGCACAGCGCGGCACGCTCCTCGGCGCTTAAACGCGCATTCATATCCGTTTCGATCACGCCGGGGCAGACGCAGTTTACGGTGATCGCCGAGGGGGCAAGCTCCTTTGCAACCGCTTTCGTAAACGCGATCAACGCGCCCTTCGAGGCGGAATACGCGCTTTCGCAGCTGCCGCCTGCTTCGCCCCAAACCGAAGAAACGTTGACGATCGCCCCGCCGCGATCGAGCATCTTTTTCACGGCGTGTTTGGTGCAGTAAAACGCGCCACCCGCGTTGACGTCGTTTACGCGCCGCCATTCTTCCGCCGTAGTATCCTGCACCTGTTTGAACAGCGCCACGCCCGCATTATTCACCAATAAATCGAGCGAAGGCAGTTCCGCCAACGCGGCGCAGACTTCTTCCTCGCGCGAAACGTCCGCCCGCACGGTGCGCAATCCCGCGACCTTCTCGCGCGCGATTTCCGCCGCGCGTTCGTCGCGCCCGTACAGCGCGGTGACGGCGTATCCCTCACCCGAAAGCAACGCGCAAACGGCAAGCCCGATTCCGCGCGTGCCGCCCGTCACGAGCGCGCGCTTCACTGCGCGATCTCCCCGACCCGCGCGATGATTTCGTTTGCAACCTCGTCCACCGTTTTTCCGTCGGTATAAACGATATAATCGGCGGCATGCTCGTACACGGGCGTGCGCTCGGTGAGCAGCTGCTGCAATTTAACGGAAAGAATGCTTCCCTTATCGTTCAGAAGCGGACGCGAACCGTCCGCTTTCACGCGGGAAAGCAGCGTATCGAACGAAGCGCGCAGAAAGAAGATTTTGCCGCGTTTTTTCAAAAGCTCGCTGTTTTCGGGCTTTAACACCAAACCGCCGCCCGTGGAAATAACCAAATTATCCTGTTCGGAAAGCTCGCGCGTGATCTGCGTTTCGAGCGAACGGAAATACGGTTCGCCGTAGAACTCGAACAAATCGGAGATCCGCCCGTGCCTGTCGGTGATCATCACGTCGGTATCGTACCAACGCCGATCGGTCAGCTCCGCCAAACGGATCCCGACGCTTGTTTTACCCACGCCCATCATGCCGCACAATACGATATTCATATTAAAAAGCTCTCCAATGCCAAACGGTAACTGTTTTTGCCGAACCCGAGGATTTCGCCTTTGCACACCTGCGTGAGCACCGATTTTTCGCGGAAGGACTCGCGCGCGTGCACGTTCGACATGTGCACCTCCACGACGGGCACGCCGACGGCTGCGATCGCGTCGCGGATCGCATACGAATAATGGGTGAACGCGCCCGCATTGAGCACGACGCCTTCGTACATGCCGTCAGCGTTATGCAGTGCGGTACAGATTTCCCCCTCGATATTGCTCTGATAAAAATCAATTTGAACGCCGCGCGCCTTGCCGTATTCCGCCAGATACGCGTTGATCGAATCGAGCGATTCCGCGCCGTAAACGCCTTGTTCGCGCCGCCCCGTTAAGTTGAGATTGACGCCGTTTATAACGAGCAGTTTCATGACTGCGCCTCCCGAAAAGATTGATAAAATGCCTTCGCCTGCGCGGCGTCGGGCGTTTTTCCTAAAATAATACAATCCGCCATGTACGCTTGATAAAAGAGCATGGAATCGCCGTTCACGGTGCGTTTGCCCTCTTGTTGCGCGATCTCCAAAAACTTGGAGCGGGCGGGCACGTAAATGAGATCGACCGTGGTATCGCACAGCGATAAAAGCTCTCTGCCGACGGGCGATACCCCCACGGTATCGTGCATGCCGATGCCCGTGCAGTTGATCACGATATCGTACGGTACGATCGGAATTTCTTTGAGCGGCGTGAACGAACCGAATTCGCGGTAAACGGCTTGCAGCCGCTCTTCAAACCGTTCGTAAACACTTACGACTGCGCCCGCGTCGAGCAATTTTTTGACGCAGCTCCTGCCCGCGCCGCCCGCGCCGAGCACGAGCACCCTTTTGCCCTCGATTTCCACGCCCGCGTTTTCGAGCATGAGCAAAAACCCGTAGCCGTCGGTATTGTACCCCGCGCGTTCTTTTACGAGCACGGTGTTCACCGCGCCGAATACGCGCGCATCGCCTCGCAGCTCCTTCAAAAAGGGAATCACGTCCGTTTTGAAGGGAATGGTCACGTTGAACGCGTCGTACCTTTCAAAAAATTCTTCCGCCCGTTCCGCGAACCGTTCGGGCGCGATGGATACCGCGTCGTAAGAACAGGGCGCGCCGAAACGCGAAAACAAAAACGTGTGCATGGCAGGGCTTAACGACTGCGAAACGTCTTTACCGATGACCGCAAGCTTCATTTGATCTTCTCCTGTATGCGGATAAGCTCGCCGCAATATTCCTCGTAAGGCAATTCGATAAACGCGTATTTGCCCCGTTCCGCGGGTACGGTGAGCGCGATCTTCGCCGCTTTTTCGTTCTTTTTATCGAGCTTGGCGTATTCCGCCGCCGCCCGCGCCGATACCGTTTCCGGCATACCCGAAAGCGCGTACCGCGCCAAATCCTGCAATTCGCTCAGATACGCCCGATCGCACGCAACGCGCGTTTTGGCGATTTCCGCCTCGTACACGATCCCCGCAAGCACGTATTCCCCGTGCGAAAGCTTTGCGTCACACAGCTCGAACGCGTGCGCCGTGGTATGCCCTAAATTCAGGCATTTGCGCAAGCCCTTTTCTTCGGGGTCTTTTTGCACGACGTCCGCTTTGATCGCCACGTTTTTCGGCACGGCGGCGGTTAAAAATTCGCAGTCGAAAAGCCGGTCTTTGTTGCAAAGCAGCTCGTCGAACAGCGCGTCGTCGAGCGCGGCGTGCTTCACGATTTCGCCCAAGCCGCAACGGATCTCGCGCGCGGACAGCGTTTTCAGAAACGTACCGTCTATGAACACGTTTTCGGGCTGCTTGAACACGCCCACAAGATTTTTTACGCCGCAGAAATCGATCGCCGTTTTGCCGCCCACCGAGGAATCGACCTGCGCTAACAGCGTGGTGGGCACCTGCACGCAGGCGATCCCGCGCATATAGAGCGCGCTTGCCAAGCCGCCGACGTCGCCCACGACGCCGCCGCCGATGCAAAGCAGCGTGTCGCCGCGGTGCAGCTGCGCCGCCGCCATGGCGGAAAGCAGCGCAAATAACGTCGTTTCGTTTTTATGCTCCTCGCCCGCCTGCATGGCGTATACGGGCGTATCGGGAAGATACGCGGCGATCGCATCGCCGTAGAGCGCGCGCACGTTGGTATCGGTAAACACCATTTTGCGCCCCGCCCGTTTTGCGATCTCGCTCAACGCGTTGCAGCCGCAGAGAATTCGGCTTTCGCCGCCCGCGCAGGAAATGACAAACTCTTTCACGGCAGCCTCCCGTAACGTTCTTTTACTTCGGTCATGTTGTCGCCGCCCAGCCGTTCGAGCACGACCTCGCAAAGAGCGCATGCAAGCGCGCTTTCGAGAATGACCTCGCACGCCGCGATCGCGCAAACGTCGCTGCGCTCCGCCGCCGCCCGTGCTTCTTCCCCCGTAACGTAATCGATTGTGCCAAGCCCTTTCATAAGCGTGGGAATGGGCTTCATCGCGGCGCGCAGTATTATCTCTTCGCCGTTGGACATGCCCCCCTCGATTCCGCCCGCACGGTTGGTTTTACGGCGGTATACGCCGCCTTCTTTGTAAATTTCGTCATGCACTTCGCTGCCGAACAGCGCCGCCGTGTCAAAGCCGATCCCGACCTCCGCGCCCTTGATCGCCTGCACGCTCAAAAGCGCCGCGCAAAGACGCGCGTCGAGCTTTTCGCGGTAGGTCATGCAGCTGCCGAACCCGCTCTTCAAGCCCTTCACGCGCAGTTCGACCGTGCCGCCGCAGGTATCGCCCGTCTCTTTGCAAAAATCGATTTTTTTCATCGCCGCGCGCTGCAAGTCCGTATCGAGCATGCCGAGTTCGCTCAGCCGTCCGTTTCGGATCTGCTCAAAGGAATATTGCGCCGCGTCCTCGACCCCAGCGACCGCTTTCACGTAGCCCGCGATCTCCACGCCGAGCTCTTCGAGCAATCCGCGGCAGACCGATCCCGCCGCCACGCGCACGGCGGTTTCCCGCGCGGAAGCGCGTTCTAAAATATTGCGCGCATCGTCGCCGCCGTATTTCAACAGTCCCGCAAGGTCGGCGTGTCCGGGGCGCACCTTGGTCAGACGGCGCGCCGCCGTATCGCACCCCTCCGCCGCCATGTAGGCTTCCCAGTTGGAATAATCGCGGTTGAACACGGCGAGCGTGACGGGGCTTCCCAGCGTGTAACGGTTGCGCACGCCCGAAAGAATTTCCACGCGGTCGCTTTCGATCTTCTGCCGCGCGCCCCGCCCGTATCCGCTTTGCCGCCGCGCAAGCGCCGCGTTGATTTTTTCGCAGTCGACGAAGAGCTGCGAAGGCAGCCCCTCGATAATGCAAAACAGCCCTTTTCCGTGCGATTCTCCCGCCGTCGTAATTCTCATATCAACTCCGTCGATCTGTATTTACCGAATAAGCACCGTCTATCACGCTCACGGCGAAGCTGCCGAGCTCGTCGGTGCGGAACACCCTTGCGCCCGCCGCGGAAAGCCGCGCCGCCGCCTGCAACGCAGGATGATGATAACGGTTGCCCGCGCCGCTCGTGATCACCGCGTTCACAGGCGAAAGCAAACCAAGCCACTCTTCGCAGGAAGAATACGCCGAACCGTGGTGCGATACCTTCAAAAAATCGATCCCTTCCAAACGAACCGAGCAATCTCCGCTGTCGAAAATATGCCTGTCCAACGCATAATCGCGCAGCAAACGCCGCTCGCGCACGGCGGTAATATCGGCGCAGAAGAGAAAGCGCACGCCGCCGTAGGCAAGATAAAGCACGGCGGACGAGTCGTTTTCGTCCGTTTCGCCTGCGGAATAGGGCGAAAGACATACCATGTACGCGCCCGACGCATTCAAAAACGTGGCGTAACGCGAAAGCCGCTTAACGGGGATAGACGCGTTTGCCGCGAAAGAGAGCAGTTTTTTATAATACGCGCTTTCGCCGTCGAGAACGGGCAGATACAGCGCGTCCGCGCCGCACGACGAAATAAGCTTTAACATGCCGCCGTAATGGTCGGAATCGGCATGGGTAACGACGTAAGAAACCGAACGCGCGGCTAATCCCTTTATGTAACGCACCGCCGCGGCAGTATGATAAAATCCGCCGCCGCCCGCGTCGATCACGACGATCGCGCCGTCGGGAAATTCCACGACCGTACAATCCCCTTCCCCCACGCTCAAAAAATGAACACGCAATTCCCCCGCAAGCCGCGCGGGGATATTGTAAGCGGGCAGAAGCTTTTCATAAGGGCAGAACGCGCCGACAAGCACGATAACGACGATAAGAAGGATAATGACTGCAACGCGCAGCCGACGCATTCGCTTTTGAAAGAAATACCTTTTAGCATTATCCGTTAAGACTCTTTGCCGCATCGAAAACAGCCTTGTCTATTTCGCCGAGCCGCGCCTTCGCCTCTTCGTAACCGATATCGAACATCTTATCCATCGCGGCGCGGGAGACGTCGGTCGCGCGAAAGTCGTATAAATTCGGGCGCAGCATGACGTCCGCGCTCCGATATCCGCGCGATTTCGCGTCGCCCATCGTATGCACGGGCATGAAGGCGTTTACCGCCGTTCCCACGAAACGCGTGAATTTGTTTTTTTCTTCTTCGGGACGGACGAACGCCGAAAGGTCGCACCCGATCACGGCGTGCGCGCCCATGTCTTTGCATATGTCGGCGGGGATCGCGTTGGAAAACGCGCCGTCGTAAAGCCGCCGTCCCTCCACCTCCACGCCGCGGAAAAAAGGCGGGATCGCGGCGGACGCCGTTACGATATGCGCAACCTTGCCCGAATCGAGCAGCACGCCCTCGTTGGTCTCGCCGTCGGTCGCCCAACACGCGAACGGCTTTTTCATGTCGCTCACGTCGCCCTCGATAAACCCTTCGAGCAGGCGCTCCGCAAAATCGAGATCGGAAAAAGGACGCAGGTTTTTGGCGAATTCTTTGCGGTTCAGACTTTCGATAATGCCCCACATGTCGGCAACCGAATAGCCTTTGACGTAGAGCGCGCCCACGATCGCGCCGATCGAAGTGCCCGCCACCACGTCGAATTCCAAGCCGTGTTCCTCGAACGCTTTGAGCGCGCCGAGGTGCGCCATGCCTTTCGCGCCGCCGCTGCCGAGCGCCAGCCCGAGCGTCGGTTTTTTCTTTTTCCGCCGGAACAGCCGTGCAAAGAACCCCATTCCCCCTCCTTTTTATATCAACGTTTATTTTACTCTTTTTTTGAAAAAATGTAAACCGTTTCCGTAAAACTCCTGTTATTTTTTGCAAAATTAGTCTGAAACATGCAAGCCGCCCCGAACGCGCAGCGTTCGGGGCGGCTTGCATGTTACGATAAGAAACCTTTTATGATTTGCTCTTCCGCCTGTTTTTCGTCTAAGCCGAGCGTCATGAGTTTTACGAGCTGTTCGCCCGCGATCTTGCCGATCGCCGCTTCGTGAATGAGTTCGGCGTCGATACATTCCGCGCTCAGGCACGGCGTCGCCGTCACCTTCGCCCCGTCCATGATGAGTGCGTCGCATTCGGTGTGCCCGTGGCAGCGCGCCCTGCCGACGATGCACGAGTTAAATTCCTGCACCGAACTGCCTGCCGCCACCGAACGGGAAACGACGTCGGCGCCCGCGCCGTCGCCGTTCAGCTCAACGGAGAAATCGGTTTTGGCGAATTGCGTGCCGTGCGTGTAAATTTTTTCTTTTACGACGAGGTTCGCCCCCGCTTTCAGCTCGCCGCGCGTCGTGCGGATCGTGGAGTCGATCCCCTTGATCTGCGTCGTTTCCATTTGAAGCGAAGCGTCCTCCTCGAGATAGACCACCGTTTGCGGATTCATGATCTTGCCGCCCTTGCCGTCGCCTGCGCCGTAGTGCTTTTCCACGTAGCGCACTTTCGCGCCCTTGCCGACGTGAAAGGTATGCACGCCGCTGTGCTCCGCCGTTTCCGTGCCGCAGTTGTGAATGCCGCAGCCCGCGATAATCAAAACGTCGGCGCCCGCGCCCACGTAAAAATCATTGTACACCGTTTCCCCGTAGCCCTCTTTCGTGATCACGACGGGGATATGCACGCTCTCGCCCTTCGTTTGCGGCGAGATAAAAAGATCGATGCCCGCCTTTCCGTCGGTACGGTTTTCGATTTTAACGTGGTCGGTGCTGCGCCGTCCGCCCGCGCCGCCGTTGGAACGGATGTTATACGCGCCGTCGGGCAGTTTATGCAGATCGGCGACCTGTTCGAGCAGCATTTTTTCCAAAGCGTCCATATCACTCCTCCGCCAACGCGCGGCATACGCGTTCGGTCAAGAGCGTGGGCAGAATTTCCTTGCCCGCGCCCTGCTTTTCCACCCTGCCGTTCGCAATCACGACAATATTGTCGGCAATGTTGAGAATGCGCTCCTGATGCGAGATGATGACGATGCTGCCCTGCGTCTTTTTGTACATTTTCTCGAAGACCGAAATCAGGCTCGTAAACGACCATAAGTCGATGCCTGCCTCGGGTTCGTCGAAAAGGGAAAGCCCCGTTCCGCGCGCCAGCACGGTGGCGATCTCGATGCGTTTCAGCTCCCCGCCCGAAAGCGACGCATTGACCTCGCGCCCCACGTAATCGCGCGCGCACAAGCCCACTTCCGAAAGATACGAACAGGCTTCCGCCGTCGTCGTCGGCTTGCCCGCCGCCAGCGAGAGCAGATCCTTTACCGTAATCCCCTTGAAGCGTACGGGCTGCTGAAAGGCAAACGAAATACCGAGCCGCGCGCGCTCGGTGATCGAAAGGGCGGTAACGTCCTGCCCGTTATAAACAATTCTTCCCGATGTCGGCGTAACGATCCCCGCAATGATCTTGGCGAGCGTGCTTTTGCCGCTGCCGTTGGGACCGGTGATCGCCGTAAATCTGCCGTCGAGTTTAAGCGACACGCGATCGAGAATAACGTTTTCTCTTTGTTCGTCGCGCACCGTATAACAAATATTTTCAAGTTCTAACATAGTACACGCATTATAGCACCGTACGCGCGAAAAGTAAAGCAAAAGCGCCTATTTTTTCGCCGTACCCTCTCTTCCGCCGTCGATCCTGCCCTCTTCGGGTTTGCCCATCTCGGCGCGGCGGCGCGCTTCCTCGCTTTTTTGGCACGCGCGCTTGTTTTTTACCGAAAGCACGACGACGACGCCGATCGATCCCGCCACAAGCACGGCGAGAATGACGATTGCCACGGTAAGCGGATCGCGCCGCACGGGATCGGGGAGAAAAGGCTGTGCTTTCGCCGATTGCGCGATCACGAATGTGAGATCGCCGTACGGCAGCGTTTCGCGCGAAAAGACGTAACCGTTTTCGCCCTTTTCAAAATCCACCGAAGAATAAGCGAGCACGTAGGGCGTGTTCAAATAAATTTCCACGTCGCCGCAGCCGCCGAAGCCCGATAACGGCGAAAGCTGATAGTAAAAGCCGTTCGCCTCGGGCGAGCTGGCAGAATAGAGCGGCGCGGTGACGGTATGCCGCGACATGCCCCCCGCGGGCACGCTGAGCGAATAGAGATACCACCGCACAAACGCGCTCTCTTTGCAAACGGTAAGCGGCGGCAGCATGCCGCTGTGTTCGTTGTCGTTAAAGAAATCGACCGCCGCCCGATACCAATCCTCGGACGAAAGCGCGTCCGAACGGTACTGCTCCGCAAACGCGGAAAACCGCTGCTCCTCTTTTTGCACGAGCGCAAAGGGCAATTCTTCCGCCGTAACGCCGCGCTCGCGTTTGCCGCAGCTCACGCGCACCGCCTCGTTCTCGCCGCCGATCGCGTAATACACGATTTCGCTGCGCTCGGCGCTTAAACGGTAACTCAAACAGCGATACCCGTTTTCGACGCACGCGCTCAAACACTCCTCGCCGCGCACGACTTTGGAGCGGGGATCGCCGCCCAAATAAATTTTAACATACGTTTCCGCCTCTTCCTGCGAAAGCGTAACGCGGTAAACGTACTTCGTCACCGTCAGATCGGGCGTATAAAACTCGTCTATCTTCTGAAAATGCTCGATGCACGCCGCGGCGTCGAACCCGCCGCTCGCGCGGTAACTGTAATGCAAAGAATAATCGATGTCCTCTTCCCCCGCGCGCAGCGAACAATTCTCCTGCCCGTTCCAGCTTTCCGCATTCTGCCCGTATTTCACAAGCTCGTAAGGGAACGCCAAGTTGACGGTTTTATCCTGCTGCGTGGGGTTATAAAGCGTATAATCCGCCCGAACGGAGGGAGCGCGCTCGCCGTATTCGCACGCGCCGTAACAAGGCACGTCAAGCGTAAAACGCGCGCTTTTCAGCTCGACGGGCGTTTGCCCGATCACGGTAACGCAAGAAGCGCTCGTGCCCTCGAAATAACGGTCCGCCCCCGCCTGCGCCTGCGTTTGGCGCACGGGAAAAAGCAGCAGAGAAACCGCCGAAAGCGGCAGCGCCGCAAAGAGTGCGCCCCGCCGTATGAAATTGTGTTCTGCGTTACGATTCAACCCGTTCACCTTCTTTGTCCTGTTTCTCCCCTTGTCTTTCGGGATCGGGAAACTCCGCCCAAAAACAACTTCCTTTTCCCGTTTCGGAAATGATCCCGAACGGGCAGCCCTGCGCAAGCAGGATCCCCTTTACGATCGAAAGCCCCAGCCCCGTTCCGCTTACCGAACGCTTATGCGACGCGGCGGAGCGGTAATATCTGTCCCAAACGGTGTCGATCTCCTCTTTGGGAATACCCTTGCCCGAATCGATCACCTCGAACCGCGCGCCGCCCTCTTTTTTGAACAGCCGAACGCGCACGCGTTTATCCTCGCCCGTATAATTGACGGCGTTGCCGATGAGATTATACAGCACCTGTTCGATGCGTTCGCGGCACGCATACGTATAAATATCCTCTTCGATCTGCGTTTCCACCACGTAACCTTCGGTCTGTTTCAGCTCGTCGAACCTGCCCGCGATCGAATAAACCACCTCGGATAGATTGAACACCGTGTCGGTATCGTCGTAGATCCCTGCGCGCAGACGCGAAAGATCGAGCACGTCGACGACGAGCGCCGTCAGTCTGTCGCATTCGTCGATAATGACCTGCGCGTGCGCGTCGCGTTTTCTCTTGTCCTCGCCCGAAATCTCGCGGATCATGGAAGCGTACGCCTTGATCATCGTGAGCGGCGTTTTGAAATCGTGCGATACGTTGGCAATCAGCTCCTTCTGCACCGTGTCGGTTTTGGAAATCTCCGAACGGGCGTATTCGAGCGCGGCGGCAAGGTCGCGGATCTCGGAACAAAAATAATCGCCGCGGAAGTTGAGATCGTACCGCCCCCGCGCCAGCTCCTTCGCCTGCTCGGTGACCTCGGTCACGGGCTTGGTGATGAACATGGCGACGAAGCCGCTCGCCGCAAACGCCAATACCACCGAAAGCAGACCCGTCACGATCGACATGACGAAAAAGCCCTGAAAATACGTTTCGCGCATGAGCGCGGAGCTTTCGAGCATCAGATAACAGTCTCTGCCGTCCAAGCTGACCGCCGCCCCGTAAGAGAGCTGCCCGTTATAGGTGAACACCGCCTCTTCCCGCTCCGCAAGCTGTTCGCCGAGCGAAAGGGCGATTTCGGGATAACTCGATTCGGTCCACAGTTCGGGCCAAACGCACGCGCCGTCGTCATACAAAAGATAAAACGTCACGCCGTAATCGCCCGCAATATCGAAAATCTTTTTCAGCACGTTCGCCGACGTGGGCGTTTTTACGATCTCTTCCGCGATCGACCGCCCCGCGCCGCGCAGCCGTTCCTTGTTCTTTTCGTTGACGTGCTCCGCCATGAATACGTTTTGCAACACGGCGTACACGACGACGACGATCAGCGCGAAAAGCGTGAAACTAAACCATAAAACGAGATTCAGACTTTTGCCCGCCCGCTTTTTTGTGCGTTTTTCGGTATTCATGAAAGGTCACACCTCGAATTTATAACCAAGCCCTCTCAGCGTTACGATAAATTTACGGTAATCCTTCAAGTTGCTGCGCAGCATCTTAACGTGTGTGTCCACGGTGCGGTCGTCGCCGTAAAAATCGTAACCCCACACCTTATTGAGCAAACGCTCGCGCGTGAGCGCGATCCCGATGTTCTGCACGAAGAAAAAGAGCAGCTCGTATTCCTTGGGCGTAAGGTCGGCGCGTTCGCCGTCCACGTATACGTTGCGCCCCACGACGTCGATTTTCAGCCCCTCGAATTCATACACCTCGCGCTGCTCGCTCTTGCCGCGCTTCATAACGGCATGAATGCGCGCCATGACCTCTTTGGGCAAAAAGGGCTTCGTCACGTAATCGTCGGAGCCGATCTCGAACCCGAAAAGCTTATCGTATTCCTCGCCGCGCGCGGACAGCATGATCACGGGCACCTGCGAAAATTTACGGATTTCTTTCACGGCGGAAAACCCGTCGAGACGGGGCATCATCACGTCCATGAGCACGACGTCGTAATTATTATCGCGGCACTTCGTCACCGCTTCCATGCCGTCGCAAGCCTCGTCCGCCTCGCCGCCCTCGAATTCGACGTATTCGCGCAGCACCGCGCGGATCATCTCCTCGTCGTCTACAATCAATACTTTCATGGTTTTCCTCCTGTGTGGGCAAATATTATATTACGCGACTATAATATCCGCTTAATAACCGCGTGAAAATTATGTGAAAATTCCTTTTTTATCGCGCGGCTACCTTTATTATACCACAATGTAATATCGCACGCAAGCGGAAAATTTTTCAAATTTTATAAACAAACGTTTGACAAATTGCAAACATTCGTTTATAATCGTTGTATGATCAGCTTGGAAAAACTTGCGATATTAACGGACGGAGCGAAATTCGACGTTTCGTGCTCCTCTTCGGGCAGCAACCGCAAAAACGCGGGCGGCATGGGAAACGGGTTTGCGGCAGGCTGCTGCCATTCCTTTACACCCGACGGACGCTGCGTTTCGCTTCTGAAAATCCTCATGAGTAACGACTGCGTGTACGACTGCAAATACTGCCTTAACCGCGTCAGCCTCGATAAGCCGCGCGCCACCGCCACGGTCGACGAGCTGTGCGAGCTTGTCCTCGATTTTTACAAACGAAACTATATCGAAGGGCTGTTTCTCTCGTCCGCCGTGCACGTTTCGCCCGATCATACGATGGAACAGCTTGTGCGCGTCGTGAAAAAACTGCGCACGGAATGTAATTTTCACGGCTACATTCACGTAAAAGGCATACCCAAAGCCGACGGAGCGCTTGCGCGCGAAGCGGCGCGTTACGCCGACCGCATGAGTTACAACATCGAACTTCCCACCGAACAGAGCTTAAAGCTGCTCGCGCCGCAGAAGAGCAAAGAAAGCTTGCTCGCCCCCATGACGGCGCTGCAACGCGAACGCGAGCAGTTTTTGGGCGAAAAACGCAAAGGACATTTTCTCCCCGCAGGGCAGACGACGCAGATGATCATCGGCGCAAGCCCCGAACGGGACGGGCAAATTCTGCGGCTGAGCCAAAGCCTGTACCGCCGCCGCTCGCTCAAACGCGTGTATTACTCCTCGTACATGCCCGTCGTGCACGATTCGTTATTGCCCGATCTCCCCGCGGGAGCCTTGCGTGAACACCGTTTGTATCAAGCCGATTGGCTGTTGCGGTTTTACGGTTTTTCCGTCGAAGAACTGCTCGGCGAAGACGAAAATCTTTCGCCCGAATTCGATCCGAAATGCGCTTGGGCGCTTAAAAACATGCACCTTTTTCCCGTCGAAGTCAACCGCGCACCGCTCGAAATCTTACTGCGCGTTCCGGGGATCGGCGGCAGAAGCGCGCAGAAAATCGTCGAGGCGCGCAAATACACCGCTTTGAATTTCGAGCAGCTGCAAAAAATGCGCGTCGTCTTAAAGCGGGCGCGGCATTTTATTACGGCGAACGGCAAATTTTTCGGCACGGAGAACGTTTCCGCGCTGCGCGGTTTTTTAACGGACGGCGAAACGGTCAAGGCAGAGCAGCTCAGTCTGTTTTCCGCACCGCCGATCGCGCGTTCGGCGCTTACGGGGGAATTATGACGTATTTTTACGACGGCGGCAAACAGGGTTTTTTAACGGCGCTCGCCCTTTCCTTCCGCGACAAAGACGCCGTACTTACGGCAGGCAACGCGCAGCTTTCGCTCGGTCAGCAAACGGTATTCGTCTCGGGCGACCCCGCGCGCGCCGCCGCCGTCGAGAAACGGCTGCTTTCTTTCGACAAACATTGCATGAAAGACCTCGACCTTCTTCTGCGCAGCGGCGACGAGGGAAAAGACGGCGTCGCGTTCGCCTATTTCCGTCTGCTCGCGCAGGAAAAACGCCCCGTGCGCGACATGCTCGCCCTTCCCGCCGCGCTTGCCGCCGCCGAGTGCATGCGCCGCGTCGGCACCGAACTGCACCGCATGCGCGGCTTTTTACGCTTTATGGAGAGCGCGAGCGGCGCGCTCTATGCCCCCTGCTCGCCCGACAACGATCTTGTCGATCTGCTCCTGCCCCATTTCCGCGCTCGTCTGCCCCGCTACCCGTTCGTGATACACGACGTCAAGCGGAAGAAAGCGGCGGTATACGACGGCGCGCACGCGTTTAACGCTCCGCTTGCGCAAGCGGAAGTTCTTCTTTCCGCCGACGAGCAGGCATGGCAAGAGCTGTGGCGGAAATACTACAAAATCGTCAACATTCCCGAACGCGAGCGTTTGAAACAGATGCGCGGCTACCTGCCCGTGCGCTACCGCAAATTCATGAATGAATTTTTCGGCGAGAACGCGCCGTTATAACGACGCAAGCAGTTCTCCGAGCGTTTTCAGATGCAGCTTTTCATCCTCGACGATCCGCGCGATCACTTCAAACACCGGTCCTTTTACGACGTCGAGTATTCGCATGTAATCCTCGATCGCCGTCTCTTCCCCTGCAATGTCGGCGCAGATCATCGCGCGCAACGGTTTCACGTAATTGACGTTCGACGCGCAATAAAATCCCACGGGATACGGCGGACAGGCGGTGTATACGGGCGGCGCGCCGAGCTTTGTAATCAGCGTGCCCAAAATTTCAAGATGATGCATCTCGTTCACGGCGATCGAAAGCAATAAACGCGCTTCTTTGCCCATGCCGTTTGCATCCAGATAAATCGATTGGTAAACGTATTGCAATACAGCGGTCAGTTCTCCGTGTTTGCCCGCATAAGCAGGCGCCAGCGCCCGCAGCGTCTGCGCGTCTTTGGTAATTTCGTTCATGGCAGGATATTCCGCATCGATCTTTAATTCCATTTCCGTCCCTCCGAAACCCGTTTTGTAAGAGAAATTACTTGATTTTTCCCTCTCTTTATGTTATTCTAATCATACGAGTTCGGTGCGTCGCATCGGTTGACAATTTCCACAACGGAAGCCCTAATTTGTAGACATCTACAAAAATTTCTACAAAATCATTTTCGCTTGATTTTGCTGAAAAAAACTTAATATTTCCATACGGAAGGATGGCAGAGCGGTCGAATGCGGCGGTCTTGAAAACCGTTGAAGTGAAAGCTTCCGGGGGTTCGAATCCCTCTCCTTCCGCCAGAAGTAATAGAGTTTGAACACCGTCAAAAGTGTTCAAACTCTAACTTTATTACCCCACTAATCAAAACCCAAATCGAACATATCGGTTCGGTTTTTTTCTTATGTCCTTTTCAATAATTTATGATAACAATAGAAATAGTAAGCTACATAAGATGCGACACGGATATAAACACAAGGCGGTTTTGATTGTTGTGTCGTTTCGTGTCGGGTGCTTGACGGCGAGCGTAGCGAGCCGCTTGTTTATTCAAGCACCCGCCACAGTGCCATTTTGTTTTTGAGTGTGTTATACGCTTGAAAAAGGTGTTTATTTGTGCTATAATATTATCAACAAATAGTGGAGCAACGGCAATGAAATCACAACGTAACAAAACGATAGATTTTTCCATAAATGAAGGACAGCAATATTTAGATAGGTGTATTAGAGTTCCGTCTATTGTGTCATTGCAAGATGTTTTGGATAAAACAATTTACGGCGATACACTACAAGTATTACAATATCTCCCACCCCAAAGTGTAGATTTGCTAATAGCCGACCCGTGTTATAATCTTGATAAAAATTTTCACGGTATCAAATTTTCAAAACTTACTGATACAGATTATGTACAATATACGTGTCGCTGGATAGAGGCGATTATCCCATTATTAAAAAGTACAGCATCTATTTACGTTTGTTGTGATTGGGAATCAAGTCTATTGATAGGTAATGTTTTGAATCAATATTTTAATGTAGTGAATCGCATTACTTGGCAACGTGAAAAAGGTCGCGGTGCTTCAAAAAATTGGAAAAATTCTATGGAAGATATTTGGTTTGCTACGGTTTCGAAACAGTACACTTTCAATGTTGATTCTGTAATGTCAAGAAGAAAAGTTATTGCGCCATATAAAGTTGACGGAAAGCCCAAAGATTGGGAAGAAACGGAAAATGGAAATTATCGGAATACATACCCTTCTAATTTTTGGGATGATATTTCTATACCTTATTGGTCAATGCCCGAAAATACCGCTCACCCAACACAGAAACCGGAAAAATTATTTGCAAAGTTAATTTTAGCAAGTAGTAATAAAGGCGATATTATATTAGATCCATTTTTGGGGTCAGGTACGACGTCAGTAGTCGCAAAAAAACTCGGTAGACATTATATAGGTATTGAGCAGAACCCATTATATTGCTCTTGGGCTGAATACAGATTGGAATTAGCAAACACAGATAAAAATATTCAAGGCTATACAAACGGCGTTTTTTGGGAGCGAAACACTCTTTCCGAACAAAATAAGGCGAGGCGCAATTAAATTATGATTGATTTTTCACAAGTAAATTCTTTAACTTCCTTTATAGAAGAATATAATGAATAAATGATAAACAGTTATTGGCGAATAAGGTTAAAGAAAAATTCTGTCTTACATTAGATAGAAAAATATATTATTGTGAGAACTTTGCTATACGGTTTAGTAAAGCGACATCAGAAAATTTTAGCAACACAGTGCTATCATTGTCTGCTTTGCAAAAATATGATAATCGTCCTGTTATTGTTTGTGTTGTGTTATCGACAAAAAACTATATGTTACTTGCAAATACTACCTGCTTGAAAAAAATAAGCCATTCATCTCAACAATTACGTGTTGATAATATAAAAGGTAGTTTTAATGGCTCAGATATATTGAGGGTAATTGCTGAAACACCAAATACTCCAAACAATTTTGAAAGACTTTTTACTATACATCAAGGTTATACTTTTGACGAAAATTTGATTAGGCTTGTTGAATCAACCAATAATATTATCGCACACGGGCATAAATTCCAGCCCAATAGAATTGAAACAATTAATATCGAAAATGCACCTAAACGTAGCGTTGAGTTTCTAAACTCTCCGTTTTATAAAGAATTAGCAAATGACTTGCAAGAAAGAGTGTCAAAAGTAAGCCGTGAAATAGCGATTGCTGCTTTTATTGAAAATGTAAACATAAAAGGAAATATAATTGAATATTTAATTACAAGCAGTGATGATACACTCAAAACTGCTTTGATAGACTCATTAGAAAATGGTAAACCTCTTCCATATATTAAAAATGCTAATGATTTAGGTGATTATAATGTTAATTACGGAATTTTTGACACAAAGACAGATATTAAAACGAAAGTGTTGTTTTTGGGGTCAAATCCAAAAGCATATAATATTGATAAATTGCTGAAATTTTTAGCAAAAGATAATTCAGTATATCTGCTATTTTTTGTTGGAGTGGATAAAGATAAAAACATATCTACGTTTTTATGCCCTGTCTTTGATAAAAAATTATTAGACAGTACTGTAATAATAAGTCATTGGGCAGGAAGAAATTCAAAGGGTGTTGCTCAATTTTATGGTGACAATATCGGCTTTATTATAAAAAATCAAATAATTAACATTGATGAAGATAAAGCACATAAATTTTTAGATAAATTACTTTCTTTATAATATTCGTTTTAGGTTACTACCGCTCCGCCATAACAAAGAAATGGACTGAAAATCAGCCCATTTTTTGCTTATTGTAACACATCGTTTATCTCGTCTGCATTTTCTAAAAAGTCCTGTTTACTCAATAATTTAGGTTGGATATTGGCAATCGGGATATTTTAGCGATTTGAACCTTTTATATCTTCTGCCATAAGCACCTCATACTATTATACAAGATTGTTATATTGCTCGTCGGTTACGGCTTCTAACCATTCTGTGGAAGCATTCACGCCCGGACACTCGACGGCGATATGCGAAAACCAACTGTTTTTTGCCGCGCCGTGCCAATGCTTAATACCTGCGGGGATATATACGACGTCGCCGGCAATGAGCTTTTTTGCAGGTTTTTTCCATTCCTGATACCAGCCTTGTCCGTCGGTACATAAAAGGATTTGCCCGCCGCCTTGCTCGGCTTTGTGGATATGCCAATTGTTACGGCATTTCGGCTCAAAAGTTACGTTCGCCATAAACACCGTTTCTTTGGGATTCGTGAGCGGCTTTAAGTATGAATTACCGACAAAATATTTTGCATACGCAGTATTAGGCTCACCCAAACCGAATATGCCGCCGTAAGTCCCGTCGTCCGAATAAATTTCTCTCGCCATACGAAAGGCTGCCCACGCGTTGGGCCAGCCTGCGTAAAACGCAACGTGGGTAAGCAATTCCGCCATTTCGGATTTGGTTACGCCGTTAGCTTTTGCCGTTTGCAAGTGATACTCAAACGAACTATCTACAAGACCTTTCGCGACTAACGTAGTTATCGTTAGCATAGAGCGGGTTTTGAGTGAGAGAGCTTCACTCGACCAAACTTCACCGAATAAAACGTCGTCGTTAAGTTCTGCAAATTTGGGCGCGAATTCTCCGAGAGCGTCGCGCCCTGCCGTTTGTTTTATTTTCATAAATTCCTCCGTTAATTATTTTGTAATTTTGTTACAAGATAATCGAGACAATATATTTTTCGCTCGTCTGCGTGGATTCCGTCAAGCAATGTTTTTCGATGAATATCAAGCATATTCAGCATTTCCGCCGTTCGTTGCGTTTCGGTTAAATTCATAAATCTTTCTATAAATTCCTTATCGCAACCTGCGTCCATTAAATTCTGTTCTATCTATCCATTCGGCAACTGTCTTTCGGGATGTTCCCGACGAAAACCGTCTGCCCGATACCCATTCCGCATCTGGTGCGAGAGAGTGCAGATTTCTGTCGCTGCTGCCTATGCCGCTGCTGTGCGACGTGCAGAACGGAACGATCGTCTTTTCCGAAAAATCGTAACTTTCCAAAAACGTAGAGATTATACGCGGGGCTTCTCCGTGCCAGATAGGATAGCCTAAAAATATAACGTCGTATTTATCCATATTTTCGACGCTGCCGCTTATTGCGGGGCGGGCGGACGGATCGGCTTGCTCCTTATCGGCTCTGCCGCCGGTATAGTATTTCAAGTCGTCGGCAGTGTAAGGAATTTCGGGATCGATTTCGTAAAGCGTGCCTTTGGTTTCCGCTTGGATATGTTTTGCTACCGCTTCGGTTGTGTTCGTACAAGAAAAGTATGCCACCAAAATATTGCTCGCACTTGTTGGCGGCGGATTATTATTTCCGCCGTTATTCTCCGTATTTCCGTTATTGTTTCCGCAAGCGGTCAATCCGAATAGTGCCATAACGATTAACAATACTCCTAATATTCTTTTCATAATCTTTACTCCGAATAATATCAGAAACTTGCTTTCAGTACGGCGCGAATATCTTTTTCGTTCATTACCTTATAGCCGCCGTCCATAATCAGCGTACTTTTTACCATTCCGTCGAGCATATCTTCGGTTGCGCCGAGTTCCGATATGTTCATAACAAGTCCGATTTTCTTCATCCAAGCACTCATACGTTCCAAGCCTTCATAGGCGATTTCCGTTTCGGTTCTGCCTTCGGACTTTACGTTCCATACGTTTGCGGCGTAACGCGCGAACTTCGCCGTACCGTAAGGCAAAATATAACGATAGTAAGGCATAGAAACGGCGGCAAGCGTCATTCCGTGCGTTGCGTCGGTGTGCGCCGCAACCGCTTGCCCGAGCA
>CAJUGP010000003.1 GCA_910586365.1 uncultured Christensenella sp.
AACCATGTTTTTGTGTCCCAATTCTTGAACCAATCGGACACCGCGCCCAAAGCAATAACCGCCGCACCCGCGACCGACACAGCCGCTATTGCCGACATTGTGGATTTTTTCATACGCCCACCGCCGATATATCGCTGTAAACTATGTAATCGCCGTTTTTGCCGTGTTTGGTCTCGCCGTAAAACTCTACGGGCATATCTGCTTTAATGCCTTTAAGTTCGTTATCGTCGCGTACGCGAACTATACTACACTCTGTCGTGTACAAACCCGTATCTTTGTCCTTTTTGCCACCGCAAAATACCTCGTACACATGAACGGATTTACCGTCTTTTTCGTATGTCGAATGTCCGATTAACTTTCCTTGATACTTTCCTACCATGTCTATTTTGCTCCTTTGCCCTTATTGGCTTTACGTTCCGCACGTTCGGCGGCTTTTTTGTCCTTGTACGCTTTCTTTTCGGCTTCTGTGGAATTTATGCTTTTCCACACTCGACGGCTTTCGTTTCGCGCGTCGCGCTGTCCGCGAGCATATGCTCGTTGTTCCGCCTCGCTGAAATTACTACTTGCCTTTGTTGCTTTTTCTCCATTAGCTACCGCTGTGTAATGCGATAACTTTTCTTTGAGCGAAAACCTTTTCTTTTTGTCATTTTTACTTGCCATATATTATTCCTCCTGCGTGAACGCCGCCGCGATTTTGACTTTTTTATTCGAGCGTTCCCGCTCTCTTGCTTTTGCGCGGTTTTCGTCATGAAGCTTGCCGCGCTTTTTGCAACGCTCCGCTCGATTAAGCTTTTTTTCGAGCGTTATGTAATAATTGTGGTGTGCCATGCTATTCCCCTTTTTGAGCGATTGGTCGCGCATTTTTGCGTTACCAAGTACGCATTTACCATACCTTGACGATATCGAATTTGCGGTGCTGGGCACGCAAAAAACGTTTCAATTCCATGACCGAGCCGACACGATACAGCATTGACGGAACTTTGTCCGTATCGCTTTCGTTTGCGAACACATACACGTAATACAAATGCGCCATATTCGGCTTGCGTAAGTCTATAAATTTCATACAGTCACCGCCCTATACACCCGAATAGCTGACTACGCCGCTTATATCAAACCACTGTCCGAAATATGGGGAATACATTGATATACAATCGCCGTATTCGTTACACAACTCAACCCCACAAAGCAAGCAATATAGCTTAGCGTCATTACTGCAATACTTTGAGGTACGTATCTTTGCTGCACGAATGCTTTTTGCCGTTATGCGTTGTAATTCCATTCCGTGATACTTGATAATGTAAGTTGCCATTTCCTTGTCCGTCCTTTTAAGTTGATTATTTATAGCTATATCAGCTATAAATAAATTATAGTAGCTATTTTAGCTACAGTCAAGCTATTTTAGCTACAATTTTATTATAATCATAAAAAAGGAGTAAACTATGAATAACAAATTACAAAAAACAACTAAGAATTCAAAAACAAAAGAACAATTTTGTAAAAATTTAATATCAACACGACAACAGCTTCATTTAACGCAAAAACAAATCGCTGATAAATTAAATTTACCTGTAAGTACATACGCCAATTGGGAACAAGGACGAACCGAACCAAGCATAGAAGATATTTACCTATTAATTGAACAATTTGATATAGACGCAAATGAATTATTTTCTATAAATTAAATTCACTAAAATAATTTAGTTGTTTTTGTGATTTGCAATTTTTTGCAAGGAGGTAAAAACAATGAATTGTATTAAATGTAAAGTCTATTTGACAGAAGAGGAAGAAAGGCAATATAAAAATCATTGTAAAGTATGTTACAGAAAAGAAAATGGCTTATGCGTTAAGTGTGGGAAAATTCTTGATAAATTTCAATTAGTAAATGGTTATTACAAATGTTTTTCTTGTTACAAGAGATATAAAGAAATACAGCAATTATATGATTTACCTTAAAATCAATTAGACTATTAAAGCACTGTTGAACCAAATCAACAGTGCTTTAATCTATCAACCCTATTTCGCGGCAATAGTCCTCGTCGCTAATTTTATTAGCGCACGTTTTGACAGCCATATTAGCGTACATTTCGTCTAATATGGCTTGTTCCTCACATTGAAACGGTTTGTAATCGTAATGCGGAGGTCTGAACTCGCGCATTGTCTTGAATATTTTGCGTTGCATTCGATTGCGTTCGTATTGCCAATCGATTTTACTATCAAGTGTCCTTATCGTCAAGTAAGGACACGCGCCCGACGGCGCGGCGGCGCAGGCTTGACCCGCCCGCGCCGTCGGGGCTGCGAGCTGCCGCACGTTCCTTTGCGTTTGTTCGCTGTTTTGCTCCGCATTCACTATGCCGTTGCCGTCGCTTGTGAGCACGGCGAACTTTTTGCTTGTGTCCGCATACGACACTAAATAAACGTTAAGGTCTATGCCGTCAAGACATTTTTCCGTCGGGGTTATTCGCTTTTCTATTATCGGACGCTTTATGTTATTACTCACGTAATAGCGGCGTTTGCCGAAAAATCTATCCTCGTAATGCTGTTTAGATATATACTTGCATATATAATGCTTACTTGCTTCGCCGTTCGCTATTACGCTCAACGTACTGTAACCGAGCTTCCACCGTTCAACGTTGAATATTTGATGCCCGTGCTTGAATATCAAATCGCCCTTTTTGTGCCGTCCTTTACGCTTTGCGTATCGAGCGGGAACGGCTTTCAGTTCTTCCATTGTTACGCCGCCTATGAGCAAATGGAAATGCAGTCCGCCGTCTTTATGGTATTCGGGGACTGCCACATAATACATTTGCGGAAACTTTTTCCGCAAATAGTTTTGAAATTGCGTGAACTTACGCTTGACTTTGCTATCGTTTAATCGGTCGATTTTCTCTTTGTCAAACGTCCATGTAACGAAATATTGAAAATCGTTACAGCGGCATATATCGTATAATGCGTTGCAGCTTCGGTGTGCCGAGCGGACTATGTTTTGTACGTTGCGTAATTGTAATTCGTATTCGAGTATTCGGAGTTTACGTAAGTATTTCGGGTCAAATAACGATATCTTTGCTAATTTGCGCTTTAAGTTTTCTCTATGCGCTTCGCGCTTAATTTTGTTTATTGCTTTACTTTTTATTGCGTTTACTATTGATGTGATTGTTATTTCGGGGTTATGCTTAATTCGAATTTCGTCGCTGCCGTCGGCAAACACTTTGCGCGTTATGTACGCTACTTGCATTCGTGCTTGCTCCGTGTAGTTATTTCGAGTTGTCGAGCAAGGGCTGTTCGCCCTTGTGCTCGGTCGTGGGTTGTTGCTTACGTGAGAGAGTTGACAAGAGGGTAGGCGGGTTGTCGGGCGAGGGGTCGCGCTTTTGGTGTTTGCTCCCGTTCTCGTTCCCGTATGCCGTCACGGCGCGCCGCATAGCTCGCTTCGCTCGGCGGCACGTCGTTCCAGCTCGTTGCCGTCCGCTCCGTCTTGACGGGCGTTACGGCATGTTTTATGCCGTTTTTCGGCTGTTTTGCTCGCTTCGGCTTCGAATCCCGGTAACAGCTCGCCGAGCGTTACACCGTCGTTATCGCGCTTGCCACGTTTGCCGTATATCGGCGCGTCTATGCTTATGCACTGCGTTTTGTAATCGCTCGAAAGTAATTTGCGATTATGATTGTACACATACGAATAACCGCCATCACGGACATAAGCGAATGATTTATACACGAAATAAGACATTGTTTTGCCACTGCTTACGGGCGTTTGCTCGGACAGCTTGAAGCAATCGCAGTCCACCCACACGCCGTTTATCATGTCGCGTTCCCAACCCTTGTACGCCTCGTATTTTTTCGCGTAGTTATACGCCATGCGCCGTATGCGGTCGGCGTTGTCCGCATACCATTTATTCCGCGCTTGAATATCGCTGTTGCGGATTGCTTCGCACTGCTCCGCGCTCGTTTTCCAGCCGTGCCAAAAGTCTTTGTTTGCCATGTGTTTTACTCCTTGTATGTGATTTACTAACATTGTCAGTAACGGTATTATAATACCGACGGTGTTAGTAAGTCAAGCATTTTACCGACATTGGTAGTATAATTATTACAATCACAAAGGAGTTTGAAAATATGGTATCACTTGAACAAATTCGCGCTAAACTACTTGAAGCAATTCGCACAAGCGGAATGACACAAGCGGAACTTGCAAAGCGTGTCGGGGTAATACAGCAATCAATAGCCGCATATCTACATCAAGGCAAGATGCCCGCGCTTGATACATTTGCTAACTTGTGCGCCGTTCTCGACCTTGACGCTAACGAAATTCTTTGCATTTCCGAGTACACCGCGCCGAAGCAAAAGACGGTTACGGTATCGAACAGCTTCAACAACAATTCGGGCAAAATCGACTTTAAAGCATAGCCTTTCGGGGTAGTGCATACCCTTGTTATATTTCTATATTTGTCTGACAAAAACAACAATTTTATGCCGTTATTCGTGGTAACGGCATAACCGCGCCCGATTTTCGGGCGTTGCTCCTTCGCTCACAAGCGTTTCCGTTAGTCGCGCTCGCTCGTGGGCGGAGTAACTAAGAGAGCGTAAGGCACATAGTGCGCTTACGCTCTCGGGTGGTAATTATCGGTGTTGTCGGGTGTTCGGCGTTTTACTTGTCAACGGTCGCTTTTTATCTCCCGTTAGGCATAAAGCCGCGACCCCTACGGGGCAAGCCGTTGACAAGTAAAAGCGCATTGGTTAATCATGTCCGCTGTTGCCGTTTCGGTATGTATTATTTCGCAACATACATTCGTATGCACGTTCGTATGCTATGTACTGCTGTATCGGTATAAGACCTTGCCACACAAGGTGTTGAAAGGCTATACCGTCTTCGGCGGCTTGCCGTATTTGCGCAAAGCGGTTATATGGCGAATAGTCTATTGTGTGCGTGAGTTCGCGCAAATAGTCGCTGTCCGATACCTTGAAATCGGCTTGCGTGTAATGGTATTTCCGCGACTGTCCGCGCTGGGCGAGATAGCCGACATCATGGAGCGCGTACAAGTACCAATCGCCGAATTTTGACGAGCGGAACATGATACACCCGAGCGGTTTGCCGTCAGGTTTTGTCGGGTCGAGCTCGGTCAAATAGTCTTGTACTTGGTCGGTATTTATCGTGCCGTTCGGTATGATTAACAAGTGCTTATGCTTCTTTGTTTCGTCGTCTTCGGGCAAGTGTTCGATAAAGGCGTAGAACTCTATTTTGCGCTTCGTCATAAGCTCGTCGAGCTTGGCAGTCAAGTACTCGTCGGTGTTGTAGCTGATAGTGCTAAACGGTTTGCTTGTCCTCATGTCGGCGTGTCCTTTTTTGCGGTGCTGGTCGCGCATTTCGCGCTAATGATTGCGTTTTGCACGAGTAGTCGAACGTATTCCGATACAGTCATGCCGAGCCGTTGCGCAGTGTTGTATAGATATTCGAAATCGCTTGCGGTAAGCCGAAAAGCGACTTGTCGTGTCTTATTCTCGGTCAGCATTTTCGCCCCCTTGCGGTAAACGGGTTCGAGTCCCACTATCTCCACCATTGGGGGCGCAGTCGAACACTGGGGGCTGTTTGTGTACAGTACCGGGTTCGTTGCATCCATACCATTACCGACGCCGTAAGGCGCCAAAAAGAAAAGCCCCACCGCGGAAGCGGCAGGGCTTTTTCTTTTGTGTTGATTTAGTAAGCGGTGGCGCCGTCTGCATAGAACACACGCCAGTCGAAGCCGAGCAAGAGCCCGATGCGCTTCGCCATATCAGGTGAAGGGGTTTTCTTCCCGCTGATGATATAAGTGAAGTATGAGCGGTCAACGCCTAAGATGAGCGCCGCCTGATTTTTGTTAAGGTTGCGCTGCGCGAGCCCGTTCTCGACTTCCACGGCCGCGCGGAACTTTACCGCGTCCTCGCTTTCGTAGGGTTCAGCTTTTACGAGAGTCACAAAATCGTCGCCTTCGACTTTAATATCGGAGACTGCGCTCGGGGCGGGTTGCTCTTGCTGTTCATCGTCAAACCATACAAACAGCGCATCGCCCGCCATAACAACAGCTTCCTCGAGTGTATCGGCTTCGGTTACACAGCCGGGCAGATCAGGAAATTCCACCCAGTAACCACCTTCTTCGGCTTTGTGAAAGACTGCAGGGTAAATTATATTTTTCATGTTTTTATCTCCTTATTTTTATTTTGTGCAGGTAGGGCTTATTTCAGCCCTGCCTGCTTGAGTATCGCTTGTTCGGTTCCTTTTTTCAGCTCCTTGCTGTGCATTGGCACCGTTGTCTGTTTTCCCGTTTGTGGGTTTCGCAGTCTCAGGTGCGAGGTTCCCGGTTGTCGAACTTCTTCGAAGCCGTTCGCCTTTAAGTATTTGACCATTTCTTTCGGTGTCATTGGCATCTGTTACCACCTCCTGTTTACATTCTTATTATACTACTTTGTTGACCGAAAGTCAACACTTTTTCGCAAGAAAATTGCGATTTTTTTAATTTTTTTGCAAAAAGAAAAAGCCCGCAGGACGGCGTGTATTTCCGTCTGCGGGCTTTGTTTATTTATTGGGTGTTTGTGCATCGCCGCTGTCCGTTGGCGTTGTGGCGCCGTTCTTGGCGGTCTTTTCGTCGCTTCCGTCCTTTTGTTCGACGGCAGACGATTCCGCCGCCGCTGCGCCGGTCTTTTTCTTGATCGCCGCCTTGAGTTTATCAAATAAGCCGCTTACAAGGTCGCCCGCGGGCGTTGCCTTAATAATTGCGTAAATGGCTTGATCAAGCGTAAAAATAGCAAGTCCGACCGCGAAGAAGTATTCCGCGGAGAACTGCCCCGATGCCGCCAGATAGATCGCCGACGCGATCAGCGAGAAGCCGATCGTGATCGTGAGATATAAGAAGTGGCGCCATTTTTCGGCGAGCTTCCTGAACACATTCCCGTATTTGAGGATGCAGAGTAAAACGACGCCGCCCAGAGCGATGAGCCCGAGCGGCAAGCCGTAGGTTTTGATGAAGTTGATGATCAATTCGTCCATGTGATTGTCTCCTTATTTTTTGCTTTTCTTCCGAGCAACAGGCGGATCGGCATAGATAGCCTGAACGCCCTGCTCCGTCAGGAAGTCCTTCAACTCGTGCTTTACGCGCTGGGCATAATCGAGCGCGGCGTGCATATCGCCGTTACAATGCGCGTCTGGAATGCGCTGAACGGCGCGGGCTGTCGCTTCCCCGAGCGCGATAGATGCGCCGATGGCGCGGATCGTGTTGAGTTCGTTTTTTTCGCGGGCTTCTTCGCGCTGGGCTTCGCGTTCTTCGCGGCGTGCTGCTTCTGCAGCCGCCTCCGCGTCGCGCTTTTCGATCTTGCGTTGTAGTCTCCAAAAGAACAGGCCGACAAGCCCGCCCGTGAATGCTGACGGCAGTCCGATTGCGAGAGCGAACTGCCAGACTGTTAGCGTCATGTGTTTACTTCTCCTTTTTTGAGTATTTGAACTGCGGGCGGCAATTCGGTTCCGAGCGTTGCGTTATAGGTCGTTTGAGCGGCAGCGATCCGCTCGTAAAGATCCACGTCGTCGCGCTCGTTAAGCCTGATTGCCATGTCCCTGATAATTGCGTTCTGGAGATCCACCAGAGCGCAGAGCTTTGCGATGAGTTCCGTATTCATTGAGCCTCCGATTTATTCAACCGTAAACGGCTCGCCGATGAACGTCTCGTATTGCTCGGCGGTAAGTATGCCAGCGGCAACGTCGTCGCGGGCGATCGTCTTAACGTCGGGCTTCAGTTCGGCGGGTATGCTCGCAAAAGTGCGGGCGCCGCGCTGAATGCTGCGCCAGTAACTGTAGGCGATAGTTTTGACTGCCATCTTTTAACCTCCTATAATTTGTTCGTAGATCTCGATCAGGGCTTCGTCCTGCTGCGCTAAACGCTCATAAAGGGCGATCGCCGTCTCATCCGATTGTGCGAGTTCTTCGGCTTGCCGTGCGGTTGTGGCGCGCAGATCCGCGACTTCCCCGCCGCCGTCCGTTTCGATAACGAGAACAGTCTCGGCGCCGTCGATAGCGTTCTGCCCCGCCAGATTGTAAGGGGAGCCTTTGAAAGCTATTCCGACAGCTTCGTCTTTTGTCGCTTCGATAAACGAGCCTTCGGAGCTCAGCTTAATAAAACGGACAGAGTCGGTCATTCCGAGCTCCGTCCCGCTGGTAGTAATGATTTTGAACATCATGCACCTCCTTCGATGACTTTGAGAATATATTGCAACGTCGCAATGTCCGCATTAAAAAATGCGTGATTCCATAACCAGTGGTCGGGATGCTCACGCATTTTGTAAGGCTTCAATTTTTCGTCGTTCCAGATTCGGCTCCACGCTTCGAGGCGTTTCGCTTCGTCTTTCGGGTTGGGTTTCGGTCGGAGTCGGCTCTGGATCTCCTGCGTAAGCCGCCCGCGCTCGATTCCGCTTCCGTCGTCGTTTCGCGCCAAGTATTGGTGGGCGTTTTCGCTTGTCGCGAAAAAGAGTGGCTTGCCGTCTTTTTCGATGATCTCGCCGTTCAGGGTGCAAAGCGTTCCGAACGGAAGGTTGACGGCGCCGCTTAAACTTTTACAGCGTAGTCGTCTGTGAACCACATATTGCATGGCTGGGTGTCCTCCTTAAAATTTTCGATTTTCTCGGCTGAAAAGCCGAACAGCTTGTAGAATAACCGCCGCAACGATAAGATTCGGTTGTGGTCGTCGTAGTTCTCGAAGTATGCCAAAGAGCTCTGCGTGAGCGTGTATAGATCGTCGAGCGTTTTCTCTTTGTTCTCGATCTTCCGTTTGAATGCTTTCAATTTTCTGCGGAACCTGTAAACGCTTTCCCGATTGCCGTGAATGACGACGCGACCGGTTTCGGTAAGCTGGAACTTTGCTTTGCAGAACTTGAAGGGCTTCGTAAGCGGCTGGATGCGCGTTTTCGCGAGGCTGACCTTCAGCCCGATGCTCTCCGCCTTTTTAACGAATTGTGCGAGCACGTCGTTCGGATCGCCGTCGGGCGGAACGAGGATCGCATAGTCGTCCATGTGGTGCCCTGCGCCTTTCAGATGAAGCTGGCATTTCAGAAAATTGTCAACCGGAGACGGCAGCGCGACCATCTCCATCTGGCTGATCTCAACACCGAGCGGCAGTCCCATACCGCCGGGAACGAGAAAACGATCGGCAAGATCTCGAATGTTGGGATGCAGAAGGATTCGCTCGTGTCGTTGATATATTGCCGAATGCGGCGCCGAAGGGAAGAATTTTTTGAAGTCGGTCAAAATGATCCAGCCTTCCCTTCCGTAATGGCGGTAGTGCCACCTGAGTTCGTCGGCAAGCGCATGAAGTGAAAAGTGGAAGCCTTTGCCGGGAAGATTGGCGCCGTTATGGTTGATCATGTCGGGCGTATATAACGGCATCAGAGCGCGCTGATTCAGGGTTTTATGTACTTGACGATCCTGTATTCTCGGCGCGCTTATAATGCGCGTTTTGCCTCGCTCATTCAACGGAAAAACGACGTACTTCCCGGGCTTCCATTTTTTCTCGAACAGCAGTCTGCGGCATTTTGCAGTTTGCGAAAATAGGTGCATCTCGAAGCGTTGGACGCTGTTCTTCCAGCGCACACCGTTGCAACACTTTCGCCCTGCCTTAAACATCGCGTTGTAGGTAAATACGCGAGCTAAACCGCCGACCGCTCGGGCGCGGTCTTTTCGGTGTTGCTCACGCTTTGCTTTGCGTCGTTGGTACCTTGCTTCGTGCCGTTCGTCGCTTGTCATAATTTTCGCTACCTCGCGCGGCTGTGGTGTAGGGTGCGTTCTAAGCCGCTTTGACCGTGCACATGAAACGGGTTACGCACAATAGCCCGCCATGCAAGAAGCGTCCGTGCACGGTCGTCAAAGAGCAGTTTTGGAATTTCTTCCGGGAAATCATCTCTCCTTTCGCATCAGTCGGTTCACATAAAGCTACTTTTTTTGACTTTCTACCCTTACGGGGAGAATGCGAAATCCGGCGCCACCGCCCGCGAATTGTTTGTATTGTTATTGTTCGCGGAACCGCTCGAACCGCCGCCGCAGAAATTATTGTTATTATTGTAAAAGGGCGACCGCGACCACCAGAAAGCCGAGCAGCAAATATACAGAGATGCACCCATAAAAAAGAGCCTACTCTTTTTTATCTGATTTTAACACGCCGGTCAGGAGCGTGTTTTCTTTGTCGATAAGTTCCCCGAGCGCCTGCGCCATTTTATCGAGGCGCTTCAGCGCATCGTTCTTTTCGACCGCCTTCCCTGACGAAGTTTCAAAACACCCTGCGGGGTTCAGGATCATGATCCGATAGCAGAGCGACAGCTTGACGTCGAGCGCCATAAGCGAAGCACGGGCTTCGAGCAGATGCCGCTCACGCAGTTCCCGCCGAACGGCATCCGATGGGAATATACTGTTTGCTTTTTCGGCATTGTCAACCACTTCGGAAGCAAGCCGCGCGACATCCGCCGCCAGCAGGCGCGAATATCTTGCCGATAACCGCGTCAAAAACGTGATCGTCCGCGTGTAGATCTCGTTTGCCGTGTTGATAAATTCCGCTTTACTTTCCGATCGGTTTGATTTTAATACTGACATGATTTTTTTCCTGAAAATTTTCGCCCGCTTCGCGGGCGGAAGGCGCGGGGGCTTTTCATCCCTTTGCGCCCGCTGTCGCGGGCGTGATTGCTTGGATCCTGAGATTAGACGGCGAAAGCCGGCGCCACCGCCCGCGAAGCGTATGTAATGCTACTGTACGCGGAACCGCTCGAACCGCCGCCGCAGAACCTACCGTAATTACCGTAAAAGGGCGACCGCGACCACCAGAAAGCCGTCTGAGAGACGTCTAAATGCCTATACTTTAACTTCGGGTTGCCGTTTGCAAAATAAGCATATTGCGCCTGATAGTTCTGCTCCGTGCTGTTCGCGTAAGTTCTGGATCCGAAAATTTCATATTCCGCTAACAGCGGCAGATAATCGACCGAAGTCGTTACATTACTCGCTACATTGCCTGTGCCGCCTCCTATGTTGTCGGTGTATTTTGTGATCGGCTTCATTACCGCACGGAGATCCGCGGGAAGCGCCGCCATCAACGTGTTGGCGACAGGGTTCGTCGCGCAGGTCGCGCTCGCATCATACCCGACATCGCCCGTTTGACGCGATGCGCCATAGTTCTGCGGCGGCGTATCGGTGGAGCCCAGTATATCATAGCGAGCGTCGCAGGCTTTCCAGCCACCGTAATTGTATGGGTTCCAGTGGTTGAGATTGAAACACTTCCGTCCATCAGTATAGTATTTTCCGTACTCATTGTCAATTAAACCGACGTCCGTCCCGCCCGATTGTGCGGTTTTGAAGGTGCCGAAGTGTATTTTGTTGTTGCCTTCGCGAGCCGCGTTATGATTGAAGCCGAGAATATACACCCAGAGCTCCGCGTCGATTGCCTGCGCGCCGACGTTGCCCTGTACTTTGACTTTTTTCGTTGCGCCGACCGACCAGATCGAAGCTGCGATCCCGTTGTCGGATGCATACCGAATCTGCTCCCACGAGTTGTCGTTGAGAACACTCGGGAATATCGTCGCTGAGACGGAGATCCTGCAGGTTGCCGCTTGGTGGTTCGTTCCTGCGGCGACCGTAACCGTTATGACCGCCGATCCAGAGCTCATTCCCTTAATCGTCAAAGTGGAGCCGCTGAGTGTAACGTCGGCGACTTCGGGCGCGCTGCTTGCGGCTATAATCGTTCCATTACCCGAACGGCTGACGCTTACCGTCGTTGTCTTTCCGACTGCGCCTATGACGCTGACGGTCGACGTGCCCACGCTCACGGATCCCGCCGCCTTCGCAATCGTCCACGATTTGGCGATAGAGCCCACATACGCGCCGATTCCCGTGATAATAAGGGTGTAGTTCCCCGCGTTCGTTCCGGTGTTTCCCGAAACGATATAGTCGGTGCCCGCCGTCAGGGTTTTCCCGCCGACAACGACGGAACTGACGGCTTGCGTTTTGACGGATCCGGAATACGTTTGCGAAGCCCCGAGCGTTACCGTCGCGCCTGTGATGGATGTCGTATTCAGCCCGAGAGCTTTGTGCAGGTTTTCCTTCGAGATCTTTTTTGCGGTGCCGTCCGCAACGACTTCGATGGGAATGAAGTCCGCCGCCGCGAGCGCGGTCGCTTCGGTCAGATCGTCGAAAAGCTGTTTTTGCGTTACTTTGTGCGGGTTCTCCTTGTTGCTGGTGTGATCCTCGAAGTCCGCCCGTGTAACGATCGCGCTTTTGTCGACGTTGACAACGAGCTCGCCGTTGTTCGATATTTGGATCGTCGCGTAAAACGTGAATACATAATCGGGCATTTGCTCAAAGGTCGGGACGCTGATTCCCGTGCTGTCTTGGAAGATAGCGATCATTTTTGCGGCGCCGTTGCCGAGCCGCGCCCAGATGCCGATTTGATTGATCGTGTAAGCGTTTGTTACGCCTTCGCTGGTAAGTTGAAGCTGAAGGCGGCGCCCGCCGCCTATATTTTCCGCTTTGACGATGCTCATATTTTGCTTTTGACTTACGAGCTCGGTCTGTCCCATGAGCAGGCTCGCCGCCACGGTGCCCTGACCGGTTGCGGCGCTGTCAATGACAAATTCGCCGCCACCGAGCCATTGCGCGAGCAGTTCTTTGCCCGCGTTCGTTACTACTGCATCATTCCACATAATTGTCTCCTTAAATGTTTATTGCGACGCCTGCCGCCTTAATATCGACGCCGATGCTTGCCGCCGCCGTGAAGGCGCCCGTCGCGCCCGAGTGCGCGAACTCGATGGAATCGAGAACCGCCCGACAGGGTTTTGCGACTGCGACCGCCTTCCTGAATTGTTCGATAATGTCCTGCGTTTCGAGCGGGTAATCGGTGCTTACCCGAAAATGAAACGGCTGACCGTTGTAGTCGTACCATTCCTTTACGGTGCCGCTTCCGAAGGTGTCGATAAGAACCTGCTCGACCGCCCATTTTGTGCCGCGTCGGCTATGAACGAGATCGGCAGACTTTACAAGCGCCCGCTTATTTTCGAGCGGCAGATCTTTGTCGTACCAGTCGATGTCAAGCTCATACGCGAGCTCGTCGAGCTGGGCGCCCGTCAGTCGGTCGATTTGATCCCAGACGCGGGCGGTTTTAATTCTGGCGCCCGGCGCTTTGATGAGCGAATTGACGGCAGCAGCGAGCCCTTGAACCGCCGCGTCGTTCCGCATAAATTCGGGAACGAGTTTGAGAACGTCCACATCGTCGAGCTTAATCATTTGACCACCTCGTGTTTGATCGTTTTTGTTCCGCTGAATTTGGCGATCGTCGTGTCGTTCAGTTCCTTAAAGGTGGGGCTCGTAATAACAACGCGGGAAGCGCCGACGGCGCCGTCGCCGGACGGTGCGAGAATCAACGCACGGAGCTTGTCGGGGTTTATATCGCGCCCGAGCTCCGCGCTTTGCCATTTGTTGAACTGATCAATCGCGCCGCCCGCGCCTTCTACCGTAAGGATGCAGTCGCTTTCTTCTGCTGCGGTCGTGTAGTAAGTCAGGACGACGTCATATTCTTCAACCGTCGGAGCTTCGACTTTTACCCTGTCCGTCAGCGGACGAACTTCCGAAGCGTTGACGGCAGCAAAGACTTTCTCGAGAACGGTGTCGTCGGGAATCTCTCCGTCCGCACACATAGGCACGATTCTGACGACGCCCGCGTTTGTTGTGTCGATCGATATTTTAACGCTGGACGCGCCGGAAAGCGCGCCACCGCTCGTTAGCGTAATAGTGAGAAGCCCGTCGGTATATTCCGCCGTATAATCGCCGTTTTTAGCCGCTGTGGCGCCGTTTGCCTTGTAGACGGTCAATGTATCGAAGAGAAGCGTGTCGCCGCCCTTGAACGCTTTCCCGCCGCACACGGGCAAGTCGCGCGTGATTGTCTCCTGCTCCGATTTGACCGTAACGTCGACGATCTTCGAGTCCGCGCTCATTGCCCAGTATTTATAGCCGTTTATCGGGCCCGCGGTCGAGAGTTTGGAAGGTGCGGCTTTGATTCGTTCCCGATAGCTGTCGTCGGTTTCTTCGTCGCCACCGCCCGACGTTTCCGTCGTATTGCTCACGCGGTCGACGTACACAACGGGATCAACGAGAGAATTGATCCCTCCGATCGGGATCCCGTTATATGCCGCACCGCCGTCGACGCTTTTCGCGTCCACGTCGATAAACGTCTCGCCGACTTCGATAACCGCCGCGGCTGTCGTTTCAAAATAGTGGGTGCTGTCGCTTGTGGCTCTGGTTCCCTGCGGGATCAATACGTTTTCCCCGACGGGTTCCGATAAAGAGAATCGCAGCGTTGTCGTTGCCGACGTCGGTGCGATCCTTGCAACACCGACGCGCTCGCCGAGTGCATCGAGTACGGATCCCCGCGCATATCGGAGCATTTTCTGCCGCGCCGCGTCGTTCAGGGAATTGTACATAGAGACGAACACCGCGACAAGAGCTTCGGCGAACATCCTGCGCTCGTCGCCCGGGTAAAGCGGCCCGCCGACGGATGATTCGAGTTCCGTGATTATTTCGTCGCGGATCAGTTCCGCGTCCGTTGTGATAAATTCGTTCATAGGTCTGTTGCCCCCTGCGTTGATATATTTGCCTTTATCGTGAAGCGACCGTTCTGCGCGTCGTCAGGAATGAGCTGAACGCCGTCAACCTTTGCGCGGGGTTCGTAAATCGAGAGCATCCATTCTATGTCCTCGATCATTTCCTGCCCTGCAGTCGACGCGGGCCCGTCGAGTAATGAAAAGTTGACGCCTTTCAGTCGCTCGTAGGGAACCTCGCCGCGCGAAGTTTTGAGCAGATTATTCACGCAGACGGCTATATCTGAATTGCCTTTGCTTAACATAATAGCCTCCTTATACCGTAACCTGCGATGCGCTTACCCAGCCCGCGACATCCGTCGAGCCGTCGACGCTGACGAGAAAATAAGGGTGCGGGGCGCTTTTTGCAAATTTGGTTACTTTTGCAAGCCCCGCCGCCGAGTTCTTGATAACCGTCGAGCCGGTGCTCGTTGTGTATTGCGCGCCGCCTGTGAAGCGAACGACGTCGCCCAGCGCGATGATGAGCTCGCTGCCCGTCGTCTTTTTCAATAACTTAGCAAGGAACGGGTTCGGCGCTTTCTTGGCGGTTACAAACGCCGCGGGCGGTTGAACGCCGACCGCCGACTTTGCCGCTTCGATTGCCGCTTCCGCTTCTTCGATGTCGTCGACGGTGGTGTCGTCGCTTTCTTCAAAAGTGAACGCCATCTTGAAACTGCGCCACCGCCCGCTCGGATCGGTCTGAATATTTGTAGCTTTCGCGCCGGTAAGGAGCCAGCTATTCGCGCCGAAGCGTTCGCCGCCGAAGCGGAGAATGCCGGCAAGTCCCACCCATGTTTCCCAGCTGTCAAATTCCGCCCGAACGTCAAAGCCGAGAGCGGCGTGGAAGTTGGACGAAAAGCTGATTTGCTTCTTTTTGAGCCCGCGCTCGTTTGTGAGCGGGGATCCTTCGACGGCGCTGTTGTTGTCGGCTTCGAGCTCAAAGCCCGTGCTCAGCCCGTCAATATCGAGAACCTTGCGCGGGGAGACTTCCCACGTCTTGGTTCCCGCGGTTGTTCTGAATGTTGCAGTTACTGCCATGAGTTGCCTCCTTTTAAGAATCGGGCGCGAAGATCTCGCCGTCCGCACGGCTCAGTATAAGTCCCGACCGATCGGAAAACACAACGAACACGACAGCCGTTCCTTTTTTAAGATTGCCGGCGTCGCCGCGAAGCGATGCGTGAATCGTCAGCGGCTTCGTTACGGAACCGTCAACTTGATCGGGCACAACGCGCGCCGTGTTGCCTTCGATTGTGCTGATATAGCCTTTTTGCAATTCCGCCATCAATACACCTCCAGCGTTCGCCTGAAAAATATCTTGCTTTCGCCCGTGATAAAATTGTTGCGCGTCCGAGTAATGAAGATCTTGCCGTTCCAGCTCGGTGCTTTTTCCGTTTGCAGGTTGAGAACGCTACCCGCCGCATATTCCGCTGTGAATTTACGCCGGAAGTGTCCCGTGTAAGCGTTCTTGTTCGCTTGCCGCAGGATCCCGCGCGCAAAACGCTGGGCTTCCGCGTCGCTCATACATTCAACGGGCGTTGCGGGCTTCAGAACACGCGCGGCGGGAGCTGCCGAATCGGTAAACGTACCGCGGAAACTGCCGCTCACAAGTTCGATAGAGCCGTAAGACTGCGAGGAATTGTCGGTGTAACCGAATCGCCCGTCGACGCCGATTTTAACCGTTGCCGACGCCAGACTTCGATCGCGTTGCAGTTCGTCGTATATCACAAGCGCGCCGTCGTAAAATAACATAGCGCAGCCTTCCATTTGGAGCAGACGGTTCAGGAATACGAAGTCCGTCATCCGCGTTTGCTGTATGTACGGATAGAGTTGATCGGTTACGCCGTATATCTTAACCGCGAGCCCGTGCTTTTTTGCTATATCGTTGACGAGCTGAAAGAGCCGCACGTTTTCCCACGATTGGCTGTTGATATTCTCGCCCGTCGGCGGCATAGCGGTCGCACGAAGGGAGAACAGCCCGTTCTCCGGCGTTATGCTCGTTATGAACATTTTGCCGGTGCGGGCCGCTCCGTCGTTTAGTTGAATTGTGTCCCCGCAAACGGGGTGCCATTTGTCCCAGTTTGTCGCCGCGTCGCTGAAACGCAGAAGAAGCTGGTCGGCTTTGTTTTCCGCATAAGTTTCGGCTTCGCAACGGTTGATTGCGACTTTCGTCGTAATATCGACGCCTTCGTATATCAAATTCATGAGCCGCGCCTCCACGGTGCAAGCGTTTCGGGCAGAACGATGTCATCATTCACGGGGATCGTCAATACGGTGCCCGCGTCAAACGTCAGTACGTCGGCATAATCGGGGTTTGCTTCGATTAAAAGGTGCGCCTTTTTTTCGCTGTCGTACACCTGCAGGGCGAGCTCGTCGAACGTGTCGCCCTGCCTTGTGGTGTATTTAATAGACTGTAACGCGGTCATATCTGCCGACCTCCTTCGTCCTGATCCAGTTCTCGAGCCAGTCGAAGAACTCGCTCTCGTTTTCTTTCAATGCTTCGAGGACGTCCTCTTTCTTTTCCGATTTTACGCCGTTGACGGTGGGCGACCATGTAAAGCCGCTGAAGTCGTAATAGATGATCGTCGTCTCGGTAAGTTCGCCGAGGCTGAAGCCGTCCATTTCAATGAGCTGTCCGGCTTGCGCCAGTTGCGGCGATTCTGCTTTGGCGTTTTCTGCGGCGAGAAGTTCGACGGAAGCGGCGGTCGCCGCCTTCGCGCTTTCGCTCACGTCTAAGGTGCCGACCACGCCGAGTAGTTTGCCCGCAGCTTCCCACGTTTCAATGTTCCGCTTCCTGTATGCAGGATCGAACGAGATGACGGCTTCGGTGCCTTCCTCGCCCGCTATGCTTACGCCGTCGGTAAAGCCGCCGGTTGCAAGTCGTGGAAGCGAAAGGAGCGGGATCTCCGGGATCGCCGGAATGCCGAGCCACGTCCACGCTTTACTGAGCCCTTGCGTTAGCCCGTTGATCATTTTGATGAGGAAGTTGATGCCCGTCTCAACGACGGTTATAAGTCCGTTTATCGCGCCCTTGCCGAGTTCTTTGATGCCTTCCCAGACGTTCGCGAACACGTCCTTGATATTTCCCCACGCCGCCGACCAGTTCCCCGCAAATACGTTCTGCACGAACTCCATGAGCCCGCCGAGAATATTCGTGAACATTTCAATAAGCGGACGCAGATACTCCAGCGCGCCGCCGAGAACGCCCGAAAACAGCCCCGCGACCGCTTCGATGATAGGCTTCAGCGGTTCGAGAGCTTTGGTTATAAGCGTTTGGATCAACGAGATGATCGGCTTCAGTATGGTGTTTATGAGCTGAAGCAACGGCGTCAGAATTGCAAGCACGACGTCGAGGATCGGATCCAAAAGCGAGAATACGATGTCGAGGATCGGCATTAGCGTGTCGAGCAAACTGATGAGCAACGGGAGCACCGCCTCGACAATCGACGTTATAATCGGCATAACCGCCGCCAGAACCTTCTCGACGAACGGAAGGATCTTGCTGAGCAGTTTGCTCACTACCTTCATAACCGCCGACAAAAGTTCCGCGATAAGCGGAAGCACCGCGCCGAGCATTTCAAACACGGGCTCGACGATAATCGCGACCGCATCCACCAGCTGAATGACAACGGGAAGAATGTCCGTTATAATTCGCACCAGCGGCGGGATGATTTTCGTCAGAAGCGAGTCCGCGATTTTTACGACCGGCGTCAGCAGCTCGGTCAATAGCGGCGCAATTTCCGTCACAATGTTGTCGATGAGCGGAACGAGCACCTTAACCAGATCGTCGATTATCGGGATCAGGCTCTCCATGAGTTTCCCGACGACGGGCATCAGTTCGTTCAGCGCGTTGAATAGCGTCGCCGCGATAGGTTTCAGCGCGACTTCCGCCTGCTGTTTGAAAATTTGAAGCTGTTCCGCGAAGTCGTAAGTGTCCGCCGCGCAGGCGTTAATCGTTTCTTGATTTTCCTGTAATGCGGCAGTCAGAGCGGCAATGTCAAAAGTCCCGTCGCGTATTGCCGCCGCCATAGTTGACGCGGCTCGGGTTCCGAACGCTTCCGCGGCGAGCGCGGTCGCGGTCGTCATATCTTTCGCGTTCGTTATGGCTTCGACGTATAGATCGAGTCCTTCCGCCGCGCCGATGCCGTGCTGTGCGAGCGTAGCGACCGACTTTTTCATCGCGGCAAGAACTTCGTTTGTATTGACGCCCGCCTTTTCGAGTTGCCCGATCATAGCCGTTGCTTCCTCGAAAGAATAACCCATTGTCTGGAACTGGGCGCCGTACATTTGCAAGTCGCTCATTAGTTCCGAGAAGCCGACGCCCGTCGACTGGCTGGCTTTGAACACGAAGTCCATCGCGCCGCCCATGTCTTTGGCGTCAATGCTCCATTGTTGGAACGCCTTCGACGATTCCGCGACGACGTCGCCGACGTCCTCGTCGAGCATACTCGCGACCTGTATCGCTTGAATAGATAGATCCTGAAGCTCCTCGCCCGTTAAGCCGAGAAGCGTGTTGTAGTCCGCTATAACCGCCGCCGCATCTTCCATCGCGGTAGGGATCGCGGAATATACCGCAGAAAAATCGTTCATAAGGGCATCGAGCGCGTCGCCCGTTGCCCCTGTGCCGATCCTGATAGTGTCCTCGACGTCGTCGAAACGAGTGCCGAGGTTTACGAGATATTTGCCGGCGGAAAATATCGCTTTACAAGCGACCGCGACGCCGCCGGCGACTCCTGCCCCGACAGCGAGCGCCTTCACGTTGAGCTTGTCGAGTTTGCCGATAGTGTCCTGAATAGAGGATGCAAGCGTCGGGCTTACGTTGCCCGCGATTTCAACGACGGCTTGCAGTATTTTGTTTTTAGCCGCCATGTGGTGTTACCTCCTGCGCTTGGCTTTGCTGATTTTTTTCGGCGCGTTCTTTTGACGCCGTTCTGCTTCCCGCGCGAGATCTTCCGCCGCTTCAGCGTAGTCGACCATGAACTCGGTCAGGCGTTTTTTCTCAAGGTCTACTATGCTTGTGTGGTAGACGCGGGCGAAGTCTCGGATGCATTTTCGGATTCCGCGGCTTCCGAGTCGCCCGCCGCCGAGGCGATTATAAAATTTCTTCCGATCTTCATAACGCTCATCACGTCGGGCCCGCTGATCCTTTGCAGATCATTGTAGTCGTACTGCGGGTTCACGGCGATGATCGCCGCAAAGCCGAGATAGAGATGCATCGAGTAGTCGAGTTCGACGGCGCCCGCATTGGGGGCACCTTTGGATCCCGACGCCTGCGACTTTTTGAACTCGGCTTCCGCGAAGCCTGCGGGCGTGATTTCGTTGATGTCGTAGGTCAGTTCTTCGACCTTTGCCCCGTTGATAGTAAGGGGCTTTTTGAGCTTTATGCTTTCCATGTGATTTGTCTCCTTATAAAAAAATTACCCCGGAGGAGAGTGTCCGCCGGGGTTGTTCGCTCTTAGAGCATCGACGCGATTTTCTTGTAATAGTCGACGCCGCGAATGCGGCAGATCTGGCTGAGCCTGTCAATGCAGAGAAGCTCCTCGCCGTTGACGTAAAGCTGGTAGCGCGAAACCGCAAGCGAGATCTCGCTTTCGATATTGCTGCCGACTTCGATCGCAGTCTGGGGGATGCCTTTCGGAACCGCCGTCAGAAACGCCTTGCAGCCTTCGGGCTTGGCGGTGCCGTCGCCTTTGGTTACGTTCTGGACGTAGCGGAACTCATAGTTGTGTTTTTCGGGCGTGAGCGCGCGGCTCAGTCCTTCGTCCTGTCCGACCTTCGTAATCGACGCTTCCATTGCTTCGAGAAGCCCGACGAGCACGACGTCCATCGAGCCCATCGCCTTTACTTCCGACGTCAAAAAATTGACCGCCGGCAGATTGATGGAGACGTCTTTCGCGACGAGAACATTGTCGCAGTAACAGGTATCTGCGAGTATAGCGTTTGCTTGATCCATTATGCTTCACCTCCGAAGTAGGTCGAGAAGCCTGCGTCGGTATAGCAGACGACTCCCGTCGCCGATTTAAGCGGCGGCGTGTTGGTTGCGGCGATGTCCCAGCGGAAGTTCCCGTTGAGAATTTCGCTCTCTTCGTTATTGCTGTCGAGGAACTCGACCTTCGGGCTTCCGATAAGCGCGCCCTGCGCGACAAGCCCGTCGAGCTTTTCCTGCTCGCGGTTCAAAATCGTATCGCGGAGCGCGGTCGTCATGGGCTGGTCGATAGTCGTTCCCCATTCTTTTTGGAAGCTGTTCGCGATGTAGAACAGCATAATCATGTTGACGTCGAAGATCTCGCGGGCTTTGTGGCTTCCGCCGAAGGTATAGGCTGCCGTGTGATCTCCCCACGTTCTCCAGTTGCCTTCCCAGTAGATCGCCGTCGAGATGCCGTGAGCGGTCAGTTCGTTGGCGTCCTGCTTATCGAAGCCGGGGAGATTTACGCCGTCGCCGAAGTAAAGCCCCGTAACCGCGAGCGTTTTGTTGCCGTCGGTCTCAAAGGGGACGTTCCCGTTTTTCAGATCGCAGCGCAATTTTTCGACGAGCGCCAGCGTGGCGAGATGATAAACGTCGCCGCCGTTCTTCGCCTGCGGCCAGAATACTTTGGAATAGCCCGAGTTGTAGCTGTTGTCGTCTTTCCATTTCTTTGCCGCCGCGATGGTTTTCGTCGCCTCGATAGGAAGATCGGCATAAACGAACGCCGACCAGTGTCCGTTGATATTCTGCGATGCGGCGACCAGCGCGGCGTAAACGGCTTTCTTGTCGCTCCAGCCGGGCGCCGCGAGATAGGTCGGGATGACGTTGCAGGTCTGGTAAAGCAGTTTAAGCGCCGCAATACCCGTGATCTCGCCGTCGGTCGTTTCCCCGCCGATTACGGTCGTTTCCGTGATTTCGTCGTGATCGACCGTGTAATACGAAAGTGCCGCCGTTTCAATTAGCCTGCTCGCCGATGTCGGTAATGGTAAGAATACCGGTGCCGAAGTCGAAGCTCAGCGTGTAGTCGGTGCCGAGAACTTTGTCCTCGATCGCGACCGTCGCGAGAATGATGTCGAGCGCGGGAAGCGTTGCTTTGCGGTTCGTGAAAGTGAGCGTTTTCGTCGTTGCCGCGGCGCTTTTGTTCTTGTCGGGATCGAGTACGTTGATAACGTAGATCGGGCCGACATTTCCGTTTGCGTTCGCAAAGTGAGCCGCCACCGCTTCGCATAGCGTGTACTTTGCCCACTTGGTAGAATCGGAGAAGTGTCCGATCTTTTTCACGGCGTCGCTCAAGTTGCTGATTTTAACCGGCACGTTTACCTTGCCGGAATAATCGGAGAGAAAATTAACGGGCGCGGTGCCGATATATACCGGCGCGGTGCCCGCCTCCGAAGCGTTCTTTGCAATATCGTCGCCGATCTTGCCGTAAACGCCATACTTGTAGTTGTCCATGTTATTAGCTCCTTATAAAAATTTTTTATAGAACTCCGCCGTTCGGGCGAGCCCTTTTTCGACGGTTAGAATCGCCCACGCTCCCCAGTAGGGGTAAAGGTCGACCAGCGCGTCATCTTGTTGGAATTGCCCGAAAGTGATGCCGAGCTCTTTGACGACGCGAAGCGCATCGTCAAAATATTCGGCGTTTTCGATTGTCTGAAGCGCATGATCGACGAAGTTCCAGACATCTTTCCAGCCGTCGGCGTTTCGCGTAAATTCTTTTGCGCCTTCCTGCGGGTGCTTTCCGGGGTTCCATACCATAAAGCTGAGCTGGATCTTCATCCGCGTGTTCGATTTAACCATATCGTCGGCGCCGTCGATAAGCTGTACGACGACCGACGGGATCTGGTATTTTGTTTGGGGCGGGGCTTTGCTTTTGCCGGGTTGAAAGAGTGTGTGAGCCACGGGGTTAACTTCTTCGTATATTTTGACGTCCTCGTCGTGCGGGGCTTTGAGCTTGATTTTGTCGCACACGTTGGTTTGGAGCCAGTCGGTTATCTTCTCCAGACTTTGAACGATGGTCATAGCTTGCCTCCTTAACCGAGATTTTGGAATATGAAAATTTTCGCTATTCCGTAGTCGTCGCGCCACGAAGCGATGAGATAGTCCCGCCCGTCCACGTTCAGGCTTTCGCCTGCCGTGCGTTGAGCGGGAAGATCTTCGCATTTCGCAAATAGAACGAGGTCGCCGCGCGTAAGCCCGAGATCTTCCGCCGTTTTGGAATCTGCCAGAACGGCTTCATCCAAAACAGCGGCGATTTCTTTGCCTTCAACGGTGTGCTGTTCTCCGAACTCGCCGAGATTCAGGAACACATCGCGGTCGGCTTTGAGCAATTCCTTAAAGTCAGTCGACGACATCGCCCGCACCGCCGACGGTGGGAAGTTCTTCCCTTGCGGCATCAATCGCGGCAATAATTTCCTTTTTGGTCGTCATTGCGGAAGCATCGACGCCGTATTTTTCGGCGATTTCTTTAAGCTCGGGGAGCTTCATTTTGTCGTTGTATTCGGGAAGCTCGGGAGCTTCCTGTTCGTCGGTTTCGTCGCTCGACGAAGGCGCGGGCGCACCGTCGGAATCGTTTACATATTCCGCGACGCCCAGCTTAACGAGACGGGCTTCCTGTTCGTCGGTAAGTTCCACGGTTTCGCCTGCGCGAACGGGGACGATGACGGAGCCCTTACGGCGTCCGTAAGTACCTTTGATAATCTTGACCATACCGCCCTCCTTAATCTTTGCTCGGGTTGATCGCATTGATTACGATCCACGCGTCCTTGTTGTTGGGAATGCAGAGAGGGCACGACGTGAGATAAAGTTCGCGCGTGTTGCTTCCCGCGCTGCCGACGAATTTCGGGATTCTTTTCCCCGTGTAGGTATGGAACAGGTTATCTTCCTGCTCAACCTGCGAAACGGCGCCGTAAAGAGTACGACCGCATCCGGGCGCGGTAAGGATCGCCTTGCCTGCGGGAATGAAGCTGACGTTTTCATCGTCGTCGTTCGTGTAGGTGTCGCTATACTGAAGAACATCCACGACGTGTCCGTTGCAATTCAGGCGCGCGATTTTCGTCGCGCCGTTGGGAAGTTTCTCGGGATCCACACCGCCGATATTTATGTTCCGATTGTCGAGAAGTTTTTGGATCTCGGCATCGTGCAAAATAGTCGAGCCGACGTCGGGCGCAACGATGAGATCCGTCGCAGGCAGTCCTTTCGCCGCCAGATCGCCGCAGACAACGGCGATATCTTCGAGAATTGTGGCTCCCGCCGCGTTCCAGTCCGTTGCGGGCGTGTACTGCGCGGGGTTGGTTTCTCCGTCGTAAAAACGGATCTCTTTTTCTTCGGGTTTGCTGGGATCGTCGGTAATGTGCTTCATGACGCAGCCGTTCGTAAGAAGCGTTTCCGCCGCCATAGCTTCTTCGCGGCGACTGATCATTTCGTCGAGATCCTCGAAGTCCTGCATCATAAGCGTTGCCTGACGCTGAGCGGGCGTCAGCTTCGTATAGAGCGCCTCGCCGAAGCCGCGCTTGTTAAGGTCGTCGATCGTCATGGTGCGCTTGGGCGCGATATAGGGCGGCGTGTAGCGTTCCATGTGATGACCTTTACGCAATACGGCGACGCCGCCTTTGCGGGGAGCAACGAAAGGCGCGAGTTTTTTGCTTCCGCTGCGATATTGCACGAGCACGTCGTCCGTTGCGAACAGATCCGTCGATTCGTTCGTCGGGAAGTAACGATCGCGAAGGAAGGTGTGCAGAGGGTTGAGCTCCTTAACGAGCAGGAGCATGGTATGCGTTTTGAAAATGTCTAACATGATTTTGTCTCCTTTTTATGCGTTGAGCGCCGTATCGAGAAGAATGCCGACTTTGCGAAGTTCTTCTTCGTCCGAGTGCGCGAGGGTGTAACCTTCCGCAACGATGAGTTTGTTGCGATTAAAGTGTCCGGTGCGATAAGCGACCACGATGCAGTCTTTCGTGCCGACGGTTACATCGTCGGAAAGGATGCAGTTCGCGGTCAGGTTTTCCGTCTTGGTGCTGGCGCCTTCTCCGAAGGTTTTCGCGGACGTGCCGAGCACGACAACCTTGTTGTCGGCGTCCGAAAGAGCGAGCACGGTGCCGCGCTTCAATATCGTTTCCGCCGCCTGAGCTCTGAGCGTTACGTTGAACACGTCCGCTTTGGGTTCCGCGCTGTTGATCAGCTCGTCGTATTCAACCGAGCCGACGTTTTCATTGAGTTTCGTCATCTTCTGGATCCTCCCGTTTGAGATTTGTAAGCGTCAACGATTCCCTTAAGCTCCGCAGCGTCGTCGCTTCCGGTGTCGCCGTTGCCGCCGTTAGGGTTTCCCGAGACGTCTTTCACGCCCGATTTCTCCCCGTCGGATGCGAGCGCGGTAAGGTGCGCCGCGCCCAGTTTTGCCTGTGCCTGCATAGCTTTGAGTGCGAGCTGTTCCGCGGTGCAGGCATTCGCGCCGTATTTGGCGTCTGCGATAAGCGCAGGATCGCCGATTTGCGACTCGATCTCTTCGATCGCTTTCAATCTGGCGCGCTCTCCGTTTACCGCGTCCGTGCGGGCTTTCTCGGTCGCCGCCGTCTCAATAGCGGCAATGATGTCCGGGAACTGTGCCCTGAGTTCTTTTTCCGTCATGGTTGTTTCTCCTTTGCCGCTGACGGGCGGCTCTTTTTTATTTACTGCTGCCGATTCGGCAGAAGCATCGGGTTTGACCGGGATCGTCCCCGGTATGTTGTGGAAGGCTTTCACGTCGTGGCGAACGCCCGCAACGAGAAGCACCTTCTTGTCTGCGCTCAGGCTCATACTCGGGCCCGCGTCCGAAAGCAAAGTATCCGCGAATTTCTTGTCGACGGCATCCTTGCCGACCATCCACGTTTCCGCTTTCATCATAGAGCGGAGGGATTCGATTTCGAGCCCCGTCTTTTGGTGGTAGATCTGCGCGATTGCGCTGTTTGCCGCCTCGAGATTTTTTGCGATTTTCTTGACGTCCTCGGCGGTCATAAAGTCGACCACGCAAACGGCGGCGCCGTGGATCATGATCATACTTCCGGCGTGAACCTGAACTTCGTCGCCGGCACAAGCGATCACGCTGGCGGCGCTTGCCGCAAGCCCTTCGATGATGACCGTCTTGTGTCCTTTTAGCGATTTGAGCGCGTTGTGGATGGCGATGCCGGTGTATAGATCGCCGCCGCCGCTGTTAATTTTCACGACGATTTCCGACTTGTCTTTGATTTGCGCGAGATCGTCGAGGAAGCCCTCGGGCGTTATGTATAAGCCGGGAGCGGGTTCGCCCGTCCACCAGTCCGTCGGTTGCTGACTGCACACGTCGCCGTAAAGCGTGATCTCTGCCGAGTCGCTTCCCGCGCCCGTGATTACGTTCCAGCATTTCCGCGCGGAGGCGGGGTTCGGGCCGTTTGTCAATTTGATCCTGTTCTTCATGTAGGATCTCCTCCTTGTTTGATTTGGTTTAAGATTTTAGGAATAAGCGCCGCGGCAAGCGCATCGAGTGAATCGCCCTGCTCGCTTTTTCCTTTTGTCTTTGAAAGTTGAGCGTTTTCGTCGGCAAGCTGCTCGACGTTGCCCTCGTAACTGCCGCCGTTAAGTTTGACGGTCGACTGTTCGCGTGTGCTGAATCCATTCTCGCAGGCAAGGGCTTCGGCTTGGATCTCTTTGACGGGATCGAGCTGTCCCTGCGACGGGCCGATCCATTCGGAACCGAGCCACGCGGCTCTGATAGCGGGATCGAAGAAGAAGCCGGGAGCGAGAATACGACCGCGAGCGACCGCTTCGGAAAGCCACACCTCGTAAAGCGGGCGGCAGAAGTCGTCAACGAACCATTCGCGCCACATTTTGAACGCTTTCCACGCTTCCAAAAGTGCCGCGCGGCTGGCGCTGTACGACGCATTGAACGCCTTAAGAAGAAGATCGGCAGGTATTTCCAAAGCCGCACCGACCTGCTTGCAGATAGCCTGAACGAATGCATCAAAGCCGCCCGCGGGGCGTTTGGGATCGCCGAATACGACATCCTCGCCGGGCTTCATTACGTTGATCTGACCGGGGCCCATTTCGTATTCGTTTTCGTCCGTGCTGATTCCCTGCTCGCTCTCACCTGTCGTACCGTCCTGAACCTCTCCATCGCCGACCTCATTAAACGGGAACGCGCTCGGATCGGACTCAGTTTTTATAAACGCCGTGAAAAAGCTCTCGACGACCGCCGCCGTAAGTTCGCTGTCGGTATAGCGCCGCAGTTGCAGAAGCGGCTCGATAACCTGTGCCAGATAGGTTACGCCGCGATATTGCTCGGGGCGTTCCGCCTGCATAATGTGGAGCACGTTCGGAAGTCCTGTCTCTTCGCCGTATGCCACGACGCGCACCCACTTCGTCTCTTTCGTCGTTTGCTCGAAGGGGTAAGTGTTGCGTATATGGTAAGCGACGATTTTTCCGTTCTTGTCGGTTTCGACGCCGTCGTAAATCATGTTGCCGTCTTTCGTCGTGCCCTGCGTCAGATAATTGAAAGCCGAAGATCCCGCGACCGTATCAATGGGCGTAGAAAGCCGATCAGCTTCGATTATATGGAAACGCAAGCCGTAGGGGTTGAGCGACGTCGGTTCTTCATGCTGTAACAATACAATGACATCGCCGGAGAGAAGCTGGGAAGAGAACGCGAGCTGTTGCGCCGTGTAAAAATTATTGATCCCGATCGCGTCGCAGTTGACCTTACTCGCCGCCCAGAGCTCGAACTCTTCCTCGGTTCGTTTTTGCCAGTTTTTCGCTTGATCTGCAGAAAGCCCGAGCCGCTCCCTGTTGATCCTGCTTTTGAGTTGCAAGCCGCAGCCGATGACATTCGTGCGATTCGTCTTGATCGCCGACGTCGCGAGCGGCGCCGCCATATAGAGCATACGAGCCCGCTGTCGAAGCGTTCGATTGTTCGCGTCAATATCTTCGTGCGCCGATCCGCTCGACGCAAGGAAGCCCTTCAGGGCTTTTTTGGAATAACTGGCGCCCGCGTCGCCGTAACCTTTGTTAGTAGGTCGACGCGGTCTCGCGCCGAAAGGGGCGAGCCTTTTGTCGTCTGATTTGTTCATATCGTCTCCTTACCAGTCCCGCGGAACCACGCCGACCGCTCGGCGGGGCTTTTGTTTTGTGATCATCGCTTCGAGCTCTTTGATTTCGTCCTCGAGCTCTTTGATTGCTTTCCTGACCGTGCTCAGGTCGGTGTTGTACCGCGCAAGGTTACGCGTTCCGACGCCGTAGCTTTGGACTCCGCCGCAGAGCATTTCCTTTTCGCGGGCAAGATAGCAAGCCAGTCGCTCACGCTTTTCCGTGATCTTTTTTTCAATTTCGGCTTTATTCATACTGCCTCCTTTTACCAGTCGTCGCCGCTTCCGAGATGTTTATTTTTCGGATGTGCGGGTTTCTTTTTTGCCGCAGGCGCGGCGGGTTTTTCTTGGATGCCTTTCAGACGGTTCTCGATCGCGGTCAAATCCGGATTGGCGAGCCTGAACGCCGCGTTCGCATAGTTGCGACAGTCGAGCGGTTCGTTGCGTTCGTGTCCGGGGATCTTTTCCCATACCCATTGATTGCCGCGGCGTGTGCGCGTCAGAACGAGCCGCTCCGATAGAAGCCCTGAGAAGTAAGTCGAATCGTATCCGCGATCGCCGAGCGGAAAGTGCGAATAGTTCCGTCCCGGCGTTTGCGTCGTCAGCTTCTTCATAATCTTTGCTTTGCCCGCGTCGACGCCGAGCGTATAGAGCCAGCAAAAGATCTTTTTGTTGTCTTTCAACGGAACGCGCGACGGGATCCCGACATACGGAATATCGGGCCCGCCTTTGCCTTTTATAGCAAAGACGTGCTTCGCGAGACGTTTGCGGCAAGCCGCATAGACTTCCTGTGTATAGTGCCCGCCTGAATCGACGAAGGTGCAGCTGATTCGGAGTCCTTTACCGTTTGCAAAACGATAGACGTGATCGACAACATCGTCCAGCCGTTCCCAGACTTCCTCATTGTCGGGGCGCCCCATAATAACGCCCTTCGTAATGCCCCAGTCCTCGCCATAGTGCCCGTAACCGACAACTTCGTATTCGAGACGATTGTCCTGCGTATCGACGCCGCAAGTGAGCGCGAGCACACCGTCGGGCAGTTCGGCTTTGTATTCTTCGCGCCGCGCCATCACTTCGTCCTCGTTCTCGATTTCGCCGCGTTCTTCCCAGAGCTTACCGAGTAGTGTGTTATAAACAACTTTCAGCTTTTCGGGATCGTTGCGAGCCTCGAGAAAGCGAAGCACGATAGTCTCCCACGTTACCCACGGCGACGAAAAAGCATTCAACCAGAACGAGCGGATGCCTTTCTTGTATGCATCGGGGTTTTGCGCGATCCATTTCGCGGGCTGATTGCGGACTTCGTCCTCGGTGCTTATAGCCCCGCACGAAGGGCACACCCAGAATATCGAGCTAACCGTGTATGTGATTTTATTGCCGATTTTTTTCTCTTCGGGTAAAAATCTGATATTATCGAAAATTATGTCGTGCCACTCTCCGCAATGGGGGCATTTTATGCACCAGCGCTCTTGGGTGCCGCGTTCATACGCCGCTTCGATATTGCTGCTTCCTTTGATCGTTGGCGTCGAAACTTCGACGGCTTTCTTGTTGTAGAATGTGGTCTGGCGGGCTTTGGCAAGTTCCCACGGATCGCCTTCCGTGCCCGCGCTTAAAGCCCAGCGGTCTCGTTCATCGCCGAATATGTAACGAACAGGCGTCGACGCAAGTGCGGACGCGGTGTTCGAGCCGGTAAGCGTAAGCATACCACCGGGGAACGCTTTCTGCAGGAGCGTGTTGCCGCTGTCTCTCGTTTTAACGTCCGAAACTTTCGACCGTAACGGTTTGCTGTCTCGAATCATCGGCGCGATTCTATGACGTGAGAATTTTCGGGCATCGTCCAGCGTCGGCTGTATATACATGGCGGACGCTGGATCTTGATCGATGACGTAACCGATGCAGTTTAGCAAAAATTCAGATTTGCCGACCTGCGAAGCCGCGACCATGACTATGTTCGTAACTTTCGGATCGTTGAACGCATCCATCGGCTCTTTGAGGTATGGCGTCCGTGCGGTTCTCCACGGGCCAGCCTCGGCTGAAGTTTCGGGCGATAGCCGACGGTGTCGGTCTGCCCATTGTGAAACGGTTAGGTCGTCAGGCGGTGCAAAATTACGGACGGCGGGCGCGATCGCTTTATTGAGACGCGCCTCAGCCTGTGTCGTCGTCATCTTTCAGGAGTTCGCTCCAGCCCTGACGGTCGCGGACGCGCTTCTTATACGCGGCGGCGTCGTACTTGTAGTTCGAGAGCTCCAGCAGGATCGCATAAACTTCCTGCTTGATCCTTTCAGATATTTCCGCGGGCTTTGTGATTTTTGCGAGGTCGATCGCGAGCCGACCGGGAAGCGCGAGCATCATGCTGCGGATGGTAAACACGAGATCCGTCGTCATAGCTTCGACGTCCTCGCTGCGATGCATCTCGCCGCGGAGTTCTTTGAGTTCCATATCGGCGAGCTCTGCCTTCGTAGCGCGATAGTCGGCGTCGGCTTTGATTTTGCGGCTCTCGTTTTCGGCGTCTGCCTTGCTTTCGCCTTTTTTGGCGACCTTTTCCTGCAGATAAGCAATGTATTTTTGAACCGTCAGAAGTAGATCGTAGCGGCGTTTTTTATCGACGAGCTCGGTCGTCAGAATCCCGTCCTGCGTGAGTTGCTGAATGCGCCGAACCGTCAAATTGAACAGCTTCGCGACCATTGCCGCTTCGACCATTGTCCGCTTCGGTTGCGAGGGCTGTGTTGCCATGATTACCTCCTTTTTTGCGTAACGAAACGATTGTAAAAAATTCTCCGGGACTATGCGAGTTCTGGGCTCGCGAGCACCGCAAGAGTAAAATATTACCGACAGTACCTGCTGGAAACTTTGTGGGCGCTCGCTGACGCGCTCCGTGCCTTAGCGGCTTTGCTTTTTTCTCTGAGGTACTGCCGATAATAACAAGATAAGGGGGCGCCGCAGTTGAGCAACGTCGGCGCATAGGGGTGGGCTATTTTTTTGCGTATCGGTCAATGTTATGCTGTAAGCGTTTTAACAGCAGATCGTTGAGCCTGACCTTTATATCGGCGGCGACCTTCTCATTGCCGATCGTCTGCGGTATGCTTACCGTGCGGATCGCGTCAATAGGAAGGCGCGCGTCCGTCGTCCTTTTGAACGGGATCTCCGTCGTGCCCAGAGCCCCCGAGGGGGCAAGGAAAACGGAACTGCCGAGAGCTTTCTTTTTGCCCTTGTATATGGCGGCTTTGACCGTGTATTTCTTACCGCCCGCCGGTCGCGTTCGGGGCGTCATAGAGAAGTGTGTAGGCGTAAGAAGGCGACCGCGATATACGAGCTGTATGTTTTCCATACTCACGCCCTTGATCTTGATCTCCCCGACTGTTTTCGCACCGCCTTTGGCTGCCTTACCCGCCGCCGTCACTTCGCTTGATTTAATCGCATAGACGGCTGTAACTGCTTTGGTTACCTGCGCGGGAGCGCGGGCTTTGCAGTCTTTGACGGTTTGACTGACGGCTTTCTGGATGTCGCTCTGCGTTTTTTTTGCTTTGGAAAGAACGCCGTCCAGTCCGGGGATGCTGATGTTTAATTCCATAGCCGCCTCCGAAGCCCTGTTGATAATTGGAAGCGGCGACCATAAATAGCCGCCGCCCGCCGTCCCGCTCCGATAGCGGGATCTTTCCGTAAAAAGAAAGCCGCGACGAGTTTCCCCGTTGCGGTTCTTTGACAGCATACACTATAACACACCCGTTTACTGCGTTTCAATGTGATTTACTTCTTTTTACTGCGTTTTACTGACCTTTTTTCAGATTTCCGCAGATTTCCGACGGAAGTCGGGCGGAATTTCGGCATTTACGCGGTTTTGTGGGTGTATAATTCGGCAAGGTTGAGTAGAGCGCGCCCGTGGGTTCTGAACATTTTGTCCATGTATTGGTCGGCTTCGAGCTCATAGTCGTCGTGTTTGCCGTAAATTCTTTGGCAGATTTCGCGCCATTCGGCGCCGTAGTAATAGCGGAGATTGATCACGAGCGTTTCGGAGGGGGCAAGGCGTTCGACGAAGGGCTCCAGCTCAGCCCAGTCGGCGGCGATTTCGTTTTCCTTTTGTTTTACTCGTTCTTCGAGAGCGACCTTTCTCAGCACGACGCGCTCCGTTTCGCTCGTTCCGTCGCCGCTTCCGTGTGGCATTCCCGAATAATCAATAGCGCGCGGGCTTCCGTATGCATCCGCCGCATATTCGAGCTCCTGCTTCAAAGTGGCAAGTTTTTCGAGCATTTCCCTGTGCGCGTTTAATCTTTCTTTGATCGCTTGTGTTTTCTTCATAGCCGCCTCCTTAATCGTTACTGTCTATTTTCTCGAAAATTCTCTCGTATTTCTCGGGTGCGACTTCCCTGCCGTCGCGGATGAGTTTGACGTCGCGGCTTCCCGTTATGCGGTGCCAGCGTTTTACTTCGACGTCGGTATATTGCGGCGTCAATTCCATCACGAACGCCTGCTGACCTTTCGCTTCGGCGGCGACAAGCGCCGTCCCGCTTCCTCCGAAGGGATCATACACGCCCGCCGCCCATTCCATATTGTCGAGAATGATCTCGAAAACTTCCTCGGGCTTTTGCGTGGGGTGCAGTTCGTTTCCCGATCGCGAGCATTTTATCACGTTTCCGTAACCTTTGTGATTGTCGAACTTCGTCTTGCTTCGATTGCCGAAAATAATGAGCTCGTGCTGGGATCGCCAGCCGACGCCCATTCCCGGCGTTCCTTTGTCCCAGACGATCATCGACTTTACGCCGAAGCCTGCGCCTTCGATAAGGTCAAACAAATACACCCACATTCGCCAGTCAGTAAAAACATAAGCGTATTGGCACGGAATATCGGCGAGAGCTTTGGCGATAAGGTTCTGATAGCCGCGCGTGGAAAGGATGTCGTTCGCGATTTTCGGAAGCGGGCCGCCGTCGGCGCGCATTGTTCCGATGCTTCCCGTGCTTTTGCCCGTTTCCTGAAAGCCGCCCGAGCAGTACGGCGGATCCGTCAAAAGAGTTTGCGGAGCGGCGCCGTCGAGCAGTTTTTCGCGATCTTCGGGGACGGTTGAATTTCCGCACATAACACGATGACGCCCGCCGAGGATCCAGATGTCGCCGTATTGCGTAACGGGTGCATCGGGAGTTTCGGGAACGTCGTCGAGATCTTCCTCGGTTTCGGTTGCGGCAAGCGTTTCGTTTAAGGACGCGGCTATTTCCGCATATTCGTCTTTTGAGTAGCCCGACAGCCCGAAGTCTAAGTCGGAGGCGTCAATCGTTCCGAAAATTTCGATGAGCATTTTGTTGTCGGTTTCGGCAAGCTCGGCGATGCGGTTGTCTGCCGTCAGATCCGCAAGTTCCGCCGCCTCCGACTCGTAGTCTTGATAATCGACGGGAACTTCGTCAAGTTCTTCGAGCTGAGCCGCCAGAAGCCGCCCGTGTCCTTTCACAACGAGCCCCGAGCGAGTGCTGACCGTGATAGGGTTGCGCCAGCCGCTGCCGCGTATAATGGCGCCCAGAGCTTCGATTTGTGCCTGCGGGTGCTTGTTCGGGTTTTTCGGGTTCGGAATGAGATCCGCCGCCCTGACGATTGCATCGTGAGCGCAGTAGACGGGAATGCCCGCCGCCTGCGCTTTCGGTTTGACTGTTTTCTTCCCGCTCATACGCCGCCTCCGAGCCTGTAATGGCACCCTTCGGCGATTTTCTCGTATTTGACATTCAAAAGGTCGAGGTTTGCGATGATCCCCGCGGGTGTAAGATCGTAGTCACCGAGCACGATCTTCGTCAGTTTGGCATTGATTTCGGGCGACAGGTCGCTGTTGACGGAGACGCTCACGGGTTCGGCTCTGCCGATTGCATAACCGAGCTGAACCTCGCACCATTTGAGCCCGTGCGTGAGTTGCAGGCTTCTGGCGATTTTACGCGCCATATACGCGCCCGAACGGTCGACCTTTGACGGATCCTTGCCGGAGAACGCTCCGCCGCCCACGGGGCAGAAGCCGCCGTACTGGTCGCATACGATTTTTCTGCCCGTCAGCCCCGCGTCTGCAAACGGGCCGCCGATAGTCCACGCGCCTGCGGGGTTGATAATTCTCTCCACGGAAGCGGGAACGCCCAGAGCGTCGAGCTTTGCGTTTATGTATGCGCGGATCCGTTTCTGCCCGCGTTCGGGCTTATGGCAGGCGCTGACGAGGATCTTCTTCACGCTCTGCATAGTGGCGGGTTCGTCGAGATCGACCGTAACCTGACACTTGGCGTCGCCCAGCAAGAGCGCGGAAGGCGTTCCGACGTCTTTCTCGATTGCTTCGATGATTTGATTCACGAGATCGAAGCCGAACGGGAGCCCGCTCGCGGTTTGGTTGCAAGCGTAGCCGTACATTATGCCCTGATCCCCGGCGCCCTGATCTTTGCCGCGTCCGACGCCTGCGGCGATTTCGGGCGACTGCGTTCTGATGAATGTCTCGATCCTGTTGACGGGGTACCCGAGCTTTTGGGCGACGTTGCGGGCGATCTCTCTATAATCGACGCCTGCGCCGCTTGTGATTTCCCCCGCGAGAATGATAACGTCGTCCTTCACGAGCGTTTCGCAGGCGACGCGGCTGTTTTCATCGTTTTCCAGACAGGCGTCCAAAATGGCGTCGCTTATTTGGTCGGCGTATTTGTCGGGGTGGTATTTGCTTACTTGTTCGGTGCTGAAAAGTCTCATTTTTCTTCGATCTCCTTGTTTTTGATTGTAATGCGGTATTTTTCAGGTATGTACGGAGCCGCCACCGTGAATATTTCGGCAAGTTCCGCGTCCGTGAACTTTTGGAACTTAACGCCGCTGCCCGAGAAGTCGTCGACTTTCTTCACGGAGATGACGATCGTCGGGTTTTGCGGGCTGTTGTTGATAAAGAACTGACAGCTTGCAACGTCGGGAAAGCGGTTCATAATCGTTTCCTTGAGATCTTTGCGGGAATAGTCGCCGCTGATCATGTTGCGGGTTATAATTCGCTTTTTGAGCTCGCCCGTCGATTCTCCGGGCTGACGCTCCATTCCGTATTTAGCCGCTTCCGCATCGACGCGCTTCTTTCTTTGGTAATTCCGCACGATTTCCGACGGAAGCCGCAGGAAAACATAAAGAATTATAAGCAGGAGCGGAAGCCCGACGATTATCATGATCGGAAGAAGCACGAGTGCCCAGTGCCACGCGACCGCGCCGCAGAGCTTCAACGTCAGGAATACGATCTGGCAGATGAAGCAAAGAGCGGCGACGGTAAGAATGAGGCACCCGCCGCGATAATCTTTCTTGTTACTCATTGCCGCCACCTCCGACGGGTTCCGCCGCCTCCGCGCTTTCGGGGAAGCGTTCGTTCCCGATTTCGTTATATCTTACCTTCAGGGCATTAAGCGCCGCGTCGTAGGCTTCCCCGCCCTTCAGGCTTTCAAAGCCGAGAGCGGCGTGGATGAGTTGCATCGCGAGCTCAGCGGCGGCGATTTCGACGCCGAGCTGGGAGTTGACGACGATAATCGGAACCGCGTCCGCATCGTCGCCTTCATTCGGGAACGTGATGCAGGAACATATAGGGGTTCCTTTGTCGTCGTACAGTTCGGGCGCGAGCGCCGCTTCGTATTTGGCATCGGGGTAAAGCTCCGCGAATGCTTCCGCGACCATATTCGCGGGATCGTTGGTGTAAACTGATTTGAATTGGTTACTCATGTCGGTCTCCTTATTTGTCGTATTTGATAGGGCACCAGCGCGGCGCTGTCTTGACGGGAAGCTCCGTGCTGTGCCGTTCGGTTCTCGCGATCAGGCGGGCGCCTGCGTTTACGCTTGCCGCCGCCGCAGGATGTGTGCAATAGAAGCGGTTCACACCGCCGTTGCATTGCTCGAATTTGCAGTTTTCGCAGTCTGCACATTTCATTGTTTCCGATTTCCTCCTTGATTTAAGGCGGCGGCTATTCTTGCCGGCACGACGACGCTGTAATTGCAGACGTCGCAGCACGTTCCCGCAGCGATCGGTTGTGCATTGTGTCCGTACTCGGTCTTGATAGCCGCGCCGCATATAACGCATCGCCGCGGGCGGCGGGTGGCGTTAAATTTCAATATGCACCTCCGAACCGTCCCACGTCGCGGATCCTTCGTCGGTATCGACGTGCTCATCGTTGCAGGAAAGCGTCAAAACTATTCCGAAGCTCTGCCCTGCGGGAATGTCGCGCGATAAGCAAACGCTGGCGATTTGATTGACGGCTTCGTCTCTCACGGCTTCGAGATCCTCGCCTTCCGTGAAGTATTCGACGTCGCCGCCGACGTGGTCGCTGGGCGATTCGTCCGCATTTGTCGGGAATAGATTATAGAGCGATATGTCAGCCCGATATTTGCGCGGAGGCGACTCGGGAAGATCATCGGGGATCTTTACCTCGTCGCCGGAAAGAACGCTCTTGAGCACGGTATTCAGCGCCTGCTTGTATTTGCGGCTGTTGAATATCACGACCGACGTATCGGGGATGCAGGTTTTCCAGAGCTCGTCGACAAATAGATCCGTCGCCTTCTCGATTGCCGCGGGCGCAAACTGGGCACCTTCGCGGAAAGCGTGAAGATATGCGTTGCCGACCTTTTCGGAGAGCTTGATCATTTTCTTCATGAGCTTCGCGTCCATTTTGAAGCGAAGCGTGGATAGAACGCGGGTAGACTGCCCGACGCTGATGAGTATATTGCCGATCTCTCCGTTTTCGTCGACGGTGTAATTTTCCGAATCGAACAGGCTCATCTGCGCGTTGGGTGTGAACTTTACGCTCAGGGGGTAGTTTTCCGTCAGAATCTCGACGGCGAAGTTTGTCTCTTCGTTGCAGAACTTTTCGAGTGCGGCAGCCGCCGCCTTGTAGTCGCTTTGTGCGCTCATTGGGTATATTCTCCTTTTTCGTTGATTTTGTCGGTCTGGAAGTTCCAGATCCCTTGTTGTCCTTTGGCGGGAATGAAGAACGGGAGCGGGTTCACGCTTTCGAGCTTCCACGCATACCGTCCGAGCGTCCAGTCGCCGAAGGCTCTTTCTTCCGCACTTACGGACGCGGCGAATGCGGGCGTTATTTCAATGCAGTCGGTCAAATTTGCGATCGCGATCACTTTCCCGAGCGGCAGGCATTTCGCCCGCAGGTGCCCGATATTCTCGCTCGTAGAGCCGAGTGGAGCGAGCGCCTTCTCGATCTCCCCGACGACGTCGTTATCGAGTATCTTGTAAACGGCGGCGGGCGACTTGGCGGCGGCGTGGATCAAGAGCGGGCCGCGATATTTCGTCGCCCAGCCCCGCGTTTCATATTGCTTGGCTTTAATCGCTATAAGGCTTGCGTATGGTTGCCATATTGACAGGGTTTTCACGCTTCGGTTCCTCCCAGTAGTGATTATTTTCGCACCAGTCCTTGATCTCGCGGATCTTCTTCGTCCAGCGCAAATAGAACCGTTTGCCGTAGGGGTTTGTCGGGATGTATTCCCCGCGCCAGCCGCCGCAGTTGGCTTTCAGATAGAAAGTGCCGTTTTGTCCGCGGGCTTCCCAGCTTGTGCTCGACGTCTTTTCCCATTTCATCCCGTTGAAAGGTTGTTCTTTTTTCGTTTCCATGCATTACTCCTCGAATTTAATGTCGTCGTCCGACGTAGGCGGCGGATCGGGCTGTTCCGGCTTATGATAGAACTCGCCGAAGTCGAGCGGGTTGCCGCATTTACTGCAATAGTGCCATTCTTCGTGTATTCCGCCGCCGCGGGCGGGATCCGTTTCATAGCAAGCGCAGAGATTTGTGCCGCATTTGGCGCAGTCGAAAACGATCAGCTTGCCGTAGTTGTGAGTCGTAGGCGTTTCGCGCGTCGTCATAACCTTCATTCCTTTCGTGTTGGTCTGGCGTGTAATATTGAGAGAACACTCGACTCCGCCGCGGTAGGGGTTTGTTTGTTTTTTCATACCGTTGCTCCTTGAAAATGTTTTTTTGTTACGGCGATCGGGAACTCTTCGATCTCGCTCGCCCAGATGCAGGTGCCCGCGCCGTTCAGGCGTTCCCAGATGAGCGGGAAGCCGCCGATCCCGTCGAATAAGCTCGCCATAGTGGCATCGCGTTCGTAATTGGCACATAAACGCTTGAGCACCCATTTCCACGGCGGGATCGCGATTGAATTACCCAGCGCCTTATACCTTGCCGCGTCCGTGGTTTGCCGCGTCTTGCCTTTCACATCCACCCATTCGCCGATGTCCGTCCAGCCGTCCGGGAAGCCCTGCAGTCGTTCGCATTCGAGCGGCGTCAGGCGGCGGACTATGTAACCTTCGGCGCCGTCGCTTACCGCCGGGCGGTCGGTGGTGTTCAGGGTGTAACACACGCCTTCCTTGACGCCTTTTCCGTTGCATCCCGATTTTTCCGTGCGGTCGATTCCGTTGCCCTGCAGACAGTATGTAGGCTTTTGCGTTACGACCGCCGTGTAGTCCGTTATGCGGTCATTGTGGTCGCCTGTAATAGTCGGAACTATTTCCCCGTTGCCGTTTCCGCGAGCGTCATATACTTCGGCGCTGTCTTTCACGCACACGGCGCCCGGACCTTTTGAAACAATCGTCTGAATAATTCCGTCATCGGTAATACTCGGATTGTATTGCGCGTTAATTCCCTGATTGAACGATGCGCGGTCTAAGGCGTAACACACGGCGGCGCCGCCGCCACCCGAAGCACGAAGAGCTTCGGCTTTGTCGATTGTCGGGTTTGTTTTCGCCGTGATGCTGTTGGTGTAGTTGAAGCCGATCGGCTTTTGACATACTGCGATATGCGGCTGTATTCGGATTGTTCCGCAGCGTTCGGTTTCGGCACCTATTCCGCGGGATCCTGATCCTTGCAAATAATCAAAGCCGATTGCCGCTCCAGCGCCGCCTTCAATATCGGCGGAAGATCCTTGCCGCGTCGTTCCGCCCGTCTCAGTACGCCCTGACACGCTGTTGCCGACAAATAGTATTTCGGGAGCGGTCGCGCCTCCAAAATCTGCGATAAGTGCGATGCGACGGCGACGCTGGGGGACTCCCCAGAATTGAGCGTCGAGCACCCGCCACGCAACGGAATACCCGTCGCCCACGATCGCTCCGCTTGTTCTCCAGAGCGTACCCCCCCCCCGCGTGAGGTCGAGGAACATGGGCGCCTTCGTCGACGATTCTGCAGATTTCTTCGAGCACGGTGCGGAAGTCCTCGCCGCCGTTGGAGCTGAAGGCTCCGGGGACGTTCTCCCACACAAAGTATCGAGGTCTAATTTCATTTGCTCCAGCATCTTGGCATCTCCTTCGCATTTGCTTGATTATTCTGATTTGCTCCATAAACAGCCCGGAGCGGGCTCCGTCCAGCCCTGCACGTTTCCCAGCGACGGAAAGATCCTGACAGGGGCTTCCGCCGATTATAACGTCGACGAGAGGGGCGGCGGATCCGTCTATTTTCGTTACGTCGCCGAGATGTATCATTTGCCGATCCTCCGCCACGGAAGCGGATCCTGACGGAACTCGGCACCCATTATCGAGCGAAGGCTTTCCTTCATAAACACGCTGATCTTGTTGCTGTCCGCCTGTTTTACGAGATCGCGCACCCAGTCGGCGGCGGGTTTGACTTTGCCTTTGCGGTTTCCTGTTTCCGCTCCGATAATGATCGCGTGGATCATTTGTGCGCCGTCTTTCAGGTCAATGGGTTCGAGCAACGGCTCTATGCTCAAAAAGTCGATAATTTCATTCTCCGCACGGAAAGCGTCCGCTTGCACCTGCGTCGTGATAGATTTCCCGATATACAGGTCGAAGTCTCCGTCGACTATTGCAAGTGCGGCGCCGATCTTCTTATTGAGTGCGGGCAGGCTCGTCTTTGTCAGGGCGATATAGTCGTGTTGCGGGTTGTTCGCCATTGTCTGAAGAACTTCGACAAGCCATTCATCCCGCCAGCACCCGATGTCGCTCATGCTGTCGATAAATACCGCGCGGGGCTTTTTGCTTCCGAATTTTTTCAAAACGTCGGGCTTGAACTCGGGCTTTTCCCAGTTCTCCACATAATGGAACCGTTTATTTTGCCGCCGTGCATAGCACCATTCGCAGCCGTTAGGGCACCCGACGACGGGGTTCACGGTGCTGTCGCACCAGTCGATTCTTGTCTTGTTCATTCTTCCGTCTCCTTGAAAATGTCTGCAATTTCCGCCGCCGCAAGCTCTGCACCGTTACGGATGCATTTGACGTCCCGCCGCCCTGTAGTCTGAATATATCGGCGAACGATGACGTCGACGTACTTCGGGTTCAGTTCCAGCATAGCGGCGCGGCGCTCTTCATACTCGGCGGCGATCATCGTCGTTCCGCTGCCACCGAATAGATCCAAAACGAGATCGCCGACGGTGCTGCTGTTTGCGATTGCTTTTCTTACGAGATCCACGGGCTTCATCGTAGGGTGTTCTTTCGACCGCTTCGGACGCGGGACTTCCCAGACGTCGTCTAAGTCGCGACGATTGCAAAACGAGCTTTTTCCGCTATTGTGCCAGCCGTACCATATAGGCTCATAGCGGCGGTGGTATTTGCTTCGACCGAGAACGAAGGTGTCCTTTGCCCAGATGATCGTCGCGCTCCAGTGATAGCCGACCGCCCGCAGGCATTTGTCAAGAGTGGGCCACTCGCTGGCGCCGAGTACGCAGTAAAGATCGCCTTCGACGTTGTCAACGAGCTGGCGGGCGAAGCCGCTGACGAATTTCTCAAATTCCGCTTCGGGCATATTGTCGTTGAGCATACCTTCGCGCTGGCGGTGCTTCGGGTTGGAGCTGAGTCCGATCGCGACGTTCCACGGTGGATCCGTGAAGCACATCGCCGCCTTCTCGCCTTGCATAAGCGCCGCGACGTCGCCCGCATTTGTGCTGTCGCCGCAATAGACGCGGTGCTTGCCGCAGATCCATAAGTCGCCCTTGCGCGTTACCGCATCCTTTTGAACTTCGGGAAGAATTTCGTCGGGATCTTCGGGCAGGCTTTCCGTATGAACCGCGTCCGAGAAGGCGGCGGAAAGTTCGGCGTATTCGTCTTGACTGTAACCAGTCAGATCGAGAGAAGTGTCGGTGCCTTCGATTGACGCGAACACTTCCGCGAGTTTTTGCATATCGGGATCGGAGAGCTCGGCGATGCGGTTGTCTGCGACAAGATCCGCCAGTTCGTCGGCTTCCGTTGCATAGTTCTGATAATCAACCGGCACTTCGTTCAGCCCTGCCATTTGAGCCGCCAGAAGCCGCCCGTGTCCGCGAACGATAAGCCCGGAGCGAGTGCTGACCGTGATCGGGTTGCGCCAGCCTGCGGCGCGAATTATGGCGCCGAGGCGGCGGAGCTGTTCGTCAGGGTGTTGGTTCGGGTTCTTCGGGTTCGGCTTCATATCTGCCGTCTTAACGATCACGTCGTGCGAGCAGTAGACGGGAACGCCGTCGGCGGTGCCTTTGGGTTTTATTTGGTCGTTATTCATTGCCGCCGCCTCCGTTGTTGCTGTTGATCTGCACCTTGTTCTCGACGGTAATCGTTTCTGCCCGATTCCCTTGCACGACGGTGCTGTTGCTGATGTTCTCGGCGTTGCATTCGATATTGACGACTTCGACACATTCGGGCGCGATGCAGAAGGCGCCGTCGCTTTCGTACTCGCCCGCCGCCCAGAGCTTTGCAAATTCTTCGAGCGGCATCTTGCTGTAGAGTTCGTCCGTTTGGTGCATCGTTTTCATAACCGCCTCGTCGGCGTCTTTTTCCCAGTCTAACAAGTGCGGCTGTTTGTGCCCGTCGTAAGCCCAGAAGCCGAAGGTCAGCGTGTGCCCGTCGATAGGAAGCCCTGTGCCTTTGACCTTTGCGCGTTTGATAATCGGATCCTTCGGGGTTGCGTTATTCATTGCCGCCTCCTTCCGCGAAGCTGACAATGCCCGCGATGCATTTGTCGCGATCGTTTTCGGCATCTTCCCGATAATTCTCGGGTGCGTTGCATTCGCGATCGTGAACGCAGATCTTGCAGCAGTCCATTCCGCAATCGTAGAGCTCGGTGGCAAGTCGCTTGACCGCGTCCGAAGCGGGTGCGGGTTTGGGCTGTTCCGCAGCCGCGTCGAGCTTTAAGGTGTCCGAAAGGCGCTTGATAATAGCGTCGGCTCTGGTGGGCCCGATGTCCGCAACGGAGAGGAGCGTGTCGCGGAACGCGTTCAGCAGCGCGTTCGGGGCGGCGGCTTTTTGTCCGGCTTGAAAGCCTTTTATGTAAATATTTGAGACGTAAGCGCTCAGTTGCTCGCGTTCCATGCGTTTGATCGCTTTGTAGGTTTCGCGCTTTAATAAGTTGCTGGTGGGTTGTTGGTTGTTCATAGCTTTCTCCTTAATTTTTCGATTTTCTCGCCCAGACGGCGACGTTCTTCCCCGTGCGGGGGCTTTTGCGTTTCCCGATTACTTCGACCGCGCCCGCTTCCTTGAGCTCGGTAAGCCGAGGAGCGACGAAGTTGCGGTCAAAGTGCAGGATCTCGCGGCGTTCGATAAGCTCGTACACGATTTCGTCGACGGTCATCTGCCTATTGCCGAGAACGTCGAGTATAAGCGCGCCGCGCTTGCTGGCTTCCGTCGTGATCGCTTCGTAACTTTCGCGGCGGGTTTCCGTGGTTGTGTTGTTGCTCATTTGGATTTCCTCCTTTTTAGATTTCGGTGTTATTTTGCGGGGCTTCATTTCCCCAGCAGTCCCAGCCTTCCGCTGCCGAACGGGCGAATAGCTCGATCCGCGGCAGATCGCCCATAAGCTCCACGATGCGATCGCGAACTTCGTCGGGCTTTTGGCTGTGTTTTTGTAAAGGCGTCATAACAACGCTGTGAACGGATGCGCTGACGCGCTTAGGTTTGCCCTTGATTGCAAGCAAGCATATTTCCGAATTACTTCTCGTCCAGTTCCCGAGCCCCCAAAAAAGCCCGTTGCCTCGCTTGTTTTGCTTTACCCAGTTGAAGGCGATCGTTTTATACTTGAAACCCCACGCGGCTATTAAATCGAGAGCTTCTCGCAGCATCGGGAAAGTTGCCCATAAAAACAGCGCACAGTCGTCAGCTGCTAAGCACCCCCCCCCGTTGCCGATGGGCATATTTTTGAGATCCTCGATCGACATCGTTCCGTAATGTTTGTCGGCGGCGGCACGGGTAGCCTTATTCTGATAGCCCCACGGAGGATCGGCGTAGATGATGCTGTATTTTTTTGACGGGAAGGGGATCATTGCGGCGCCGCCTCCTTCGATTGCTTCTCGATGCTGTCAACGATGCGGACTATATTCCCCGCCGCCTGTTCGAGTGTCGCGACTTCTTTGCGGCGTTCTGCGAGTTCGCCCTGAATATCGCCTGCATAGAACAGGAGAGCTTCGCGCACAAGCGGGGCGTCTGCCATAGGGATGAGAACGGCGGACGCGGCGGGTTCCGCAGTTGTTTCTTCGGCTTTTTTCTCGCCGGGCTGTTTTCTTTTTCGCGGAAGAGTGCGGGGATCGATTCCGCCCTTGACGAGTTCTTCCCTGATTTCTTCCGGGGTGCAGAGGTTCATCTGCGAAAGTATGACGATTTGCTTCTTTTTGTCGGCGGCTTCTTTGTACATCCGCACGATCTCGTGAGTTTGCATTTCCATGTGGTTGATCTCCTTGATTGTTTACTTACTTGCTATTTGATCCTTGAATTTGTGCCCTTCTTGGTTGCCGCAATTCGGGCACTTGCCTGTTGTAATGAGCGGCGCCCACTCATGACCGCATTTTCCGCAAATCATAGGGCGGCAAGCGACTTGATCTTCTCGAATAAGCCCCAGCTCAACACACGACATTCGACCGAATCGACCGTTGCGCCTTCTCTGATTAAATCGTGCCATTATTGCCTCCTTTGTTTATTTCGTTGACGTCGAGAATCCCGTGCAGGATCTTCACGACGCCGGACGCGGAGGGGATCCTATACTCGGCAATGTCGGGCTCTTTTACATATTGCCGACCGTAGACGGCTTTCATGTTCTCCCAGACGTTCCACGGCACCCTGTAGAAGCGGTCGACGCCGAAGCAAAGCAGGACGAAGCAGAGAGCACCGAGTTTTTCGTGTCCGCGCAGGTCGTCCATTTGCTCATCGGTCAGGCGATTCCGCGTGAAGCGGTCGGTGTCGGTTTGCTTCGCCTCGAAGCGTACCGATCGCCCGCCGTGCATCGTTCCGCAAAAATCAACCTGCGCCTTCTTGGTGTAGCAAGCAAGGAACTGACCGTTCTTGTTCGGCTTATGTAGCGGCTTCATCGGCTCGGGCGTTTTATCGGCTTTCAGAAGCCCGCGGGCTTCGTGCCACGCAAGCGAAGCGCTGATCGTATCTTCAAAAAACGCACCAGCTTCGCGGGATCGCGTTCCTGCCGTCATTCGGCGGTATTCTTCGAGCGTCATATTCACGGCTTGCCTCCTTGACCGCCGCCCGCCGCCTTGATTGCGTTCACGATCGGCGTGAGCGAGTTAGCCAGCAGGTCGATCGCGGGGTTGAGCATCGAAACGAGCATATCGTGATAGACTGCCCGCGCCGCTTCGGTCATCTCGGGGTGGCGGTTCGTTCTGATCTCGCCGTCGTAGATGCGGATGCCGTTCCTGACCGCGAGCGCGATTTCTTCCTGCATACCCTTGCTGGGTTTATCGAGCCCGAACACCCAGATCTCCGAGCAGAGAAGCAAAAGCTGTTTGCCCGCCGCCATACCTTCGGCGCGTTCCTTTTTGTTGCTGTCGTCCGACCAGCGCGTGAAGTAGACGTGCGGGGCGATCGGTATGTAGCCCGCGGCGAACGCGGCGGCGCAGTAAGTGAGCGCGTTTTTCGTGTTCGTCTCGGTATCTCCCTTGTAGGGGGAGCAGATATAAACGAGTTTTTTCTTTTTCACGGTTTACCTCCTTATTTCGTGCGCCAGCTCTCGCCTGTCGTAACGATTACGCCGCACATTTCGCGGAGACGGTCAATGGTCGCGTCCGCAGTTGTGGGATCGCCTGTTTCCTTTGGCGTCAGGCGTTTGATTAGATCCGCCTCTGAGTAGTTGGTTGTGATAATCGTCGGCATCAGGGCTTCGTATCGGGCGTTGATAATCGCGTATATTTTGGCGATCGCCCATTCGGTAGCCTGTTCTTTGCCGAGATCGTCGATTATGAGCAACGAGGCGGCGGTGTAGGCGTCGAGCACGTCGGATGCGTCGTAATAGCTTCCGAATCGCTGGCGCGCGTCCGTATAGGTGGACTTGATCCTTTCCAGCAGGTCGATCATCGTCATGCAGATGACGGGGACGCATTTATTCATGAGCTTGTTCGCAATCGCGGCGACGAGGTGCGTCTTGCCCGTTCCTTTCGGGCCCGTAATGAATAGCCCGTTCCTGCCGGGGTTCTTTCCGTCCGTTGGGAGCTTCTCCTTGAAGGTGTCGGCGTACTTTTGGCAGATAAACGCCGCTTTTTTGTTTTCTTCGGTAAGCTCGAAGGTCTCGAAGGTTCTGAGACGGAAGCGGGCGCCGATCCCGCTCGCGCCGACGATGCGGTTCACACGTTCTCGGATCTGACGGTTGCGTTCTTCTTCCTGCTTGCGACGTTCTTCGGCTTGCCGCTCTTCTTCTTCGCGTTTCGCCTTCTCGATCGCTTTCGCGCAGCCGCAGGGTTCGGGCGATTTCATCCAGTGAATCGTCGCGCCGAGCGTGAAGCCGTAAGCGTAGAGCGTCTTGCCGCAAAATTCGCATTTTACAGGCGGAGGCGGCGGATCTGCTTTCGGGAACTGTTTCAGGCGGTCGGTTTGGTCGCCGTAAACGGTGTAGTCGTTAATCTGCCTCATGGAAGCCTGTTGTTGCGGGTTGGTCTTGGCTTGTTCTTCCATTTTGCCCTCCTTCTTGATGCCTTACCTCGGGAACCTCGTCATCCCAGCGTCCTTGATTGAGCCACGTCGTCGGATGGGGTATGTAAGCGCCGCCGTCTTTTTGCCATTGCGCGGTTTGCTTCTGAGCCATGACCGCCGCCATGATCTTCTCGACGAGCTCTGCCGACGGCTTGAGCTTTTTCCAGACGTCGAAGCATTTCGTTTTTCCGACCTTCCGCGGATATTCGTTCCAAAACGCCGCAAAGGTTTGTTCGAGTGATTCAGCTGGTGCGGCGGACGGTTTGGTTTGGTTAGGTAAGGTAGGGTTATGTTGGTTAGGTTTTGTTTGGTTATGTTGGTTAGGTTGGGTTAGGTTAGGTAACGACGGAGTCCGTCCGCGTTCCGTTGGCTTTCCGTCGGAATTGTTCGGAGTTCCACGCTCGCGCTTCGCTTCTTCGGCGGCGGTGCGCTTTCGCTCGCGGTCTTTGGCGCGCCGTTCGAGCAGTTTGCCCGCGTATTCGTCCCAGTCGTGAAGAGTGAGATCGTCGCCCTTCCTGTCGATAAAGCCCGCCTCGATTAAAGCGTCGAGAAACGCCTGCGCGTCGCCGTTCCATTGAGCCGCCTCCGCGATTTCGTAAGCGTCATACCGTGCGAGACTGCCGTCCTGCGCGAAGTCCATCGCCCACCACCAGAGAAAGTGCAAATACCCGACGACCGCGGGGAGCGCCGTCCCCGGTTGTTCGGCTTTCAGGAGCCGCGTCAGTTTGAGCGCTTTCGGATGCCTTCCGAGCTCTTGGTGGCTTTCGATCCATGCCATGTTGTTTCCTCCTTCCCCGCGTCAGCGCGGGAGACTGATGTCGATATACGGCGCGATGCCGTTCGACCGTTTGCCGTTCTTTTCGCCGCCCGCGGTGGGCGGTCTCTTGTTTTTATCGGGTGCATCGTTTTATCTCCCGATCGGTTGCTTGAGCGAGTCGTAATAGCCGCAGATTTCGTCGTATTCCTGCCGCGTCATAAGCGCGGGATTCGTTTTGTCGTACTTCTCGAGAATACGCGCAACGGCGTCTTGTTCCGTGTAACCCGCCGCCTCGGCTTTCCTGTAAAGTCGCTTCATTTGCGCGTCGGAAAGCGGGCGCGGCTCTTCCTTGCCGCCCTGACCGCCTGTTTGCGGGCTGTTTGCCGCGTTTTGGGCGTCGGCGGGTATTTCCCCGATTCCGTCGGTTGAAGCCGTGTGCGCGATTTTAGGGGCGTCAAAACGGCTGGCGAAGAAGCTAAGCAAACAGCTCCGCCACGCGGCGGCTCTGGCTTCGTTTGCGGTGCTTTTGCTGGTGCCGATTGCGTGGATCTCCGTGTGCTCGGTTTCGGCGGCGTTGTCCGCGTTGATAAGCAGGAGCTCGAGCGTCGATTCATACACCCAGAGCGCGACGTTCGATTGCGTGAGCTTGTGCACCCTGCAGAACTCGTCGGATCCGTTCGCGTCTTTCCGTGTCGCCTTTTCCGAAACGATCCGCCAGTCAATGCCGACGTCGGTCAGGAGCGCGAGAAGCGCATCGGAAGGGGTTACGGTCAGTTCCGCCGCCTCCGCCCTGATTTCGGAGAGAGGGGCGATTGCCAGCAGCTCGTTAAGTTCCGCTTCCGTGAGCTCTTTGGCAGCTATGCGAATCATCGGAACGCCCGCCACCTGTTTCTTGATTTCGAGGATCTTCTGCGTGAGGTTCAGCTTCTTTGTGGCGGGACGCGCTTTTGAGCCCGTGTTTTGCGCTCTGTGCGGTTTTTCCGCCGCCGCGTTCGTTTCCCTGACCGCAGGCGGTGTGAGCGATTGTACCGCGTCCGGCGCGGTATTTTCGGCGATATTGTTCATTGGTTCGTTCTCCCCGTGTAGATTTCGACGACTTCCGTGCTCGGAAGCGTGATTTTGATCGTTTCGCCCACCGTTTCAAAGGTGGCGTCGCCCGCGCCGAATACGACGCGCCCGCAGTTGATTTTGTCGCCCGTTGCTGTTACAAGTTCGAGCGGAACGAGTGAGAAGGTATTGCTGAACACGTCGAATCTGTCGCCGTTCTTTGCGTAGTACGATCCGCGCAGGTATGAAGAGTCGACGTGAACGCCGACAATTTCGGCGCCGCGCTCGGGGTCTTTCCATTTCCCGCCGCCCGCGCAATGAATGCGAGCATCGTGCTTCAGTCTTTTCGGGATGATTTTCTGCGCGTCGCCGATATAGAAGCCGAGACGGCTCTGTATGGTTTCCTTGATAGATTTCACTTTTTTGTTGCCTCCTTTTTGGCTTGATTTCTTCGGCTTTGCCATTCCGCGAACTCTTGCTGGATCTTCGGATCCTCGAAAGCGTTCCGGACGCTGGCTATGAGCACCGTCGCCAGCCGTTCGCGCTGGTGCTTCGGTATTTTGTCTGCGATTACGGTCGGCGCGTCGTTCATGTGCACCTCCCGCCGAGCAACGTCTGCATCCTTCGGTTGAGACGGTTCTCGTACTTTTGGCGGGTGCGCCTTCGCTGTGCGTGGTGCATCAGGTGCCACTCTTTTGGTGTTGCGATTTCGCGAAGCGTCGCCGTGTAGTGGTATCTGATAGATCCGCAGGCTTCGCGCACCAGATCGGCAACATACGCGATCGCCCGCGCCGCCGATTCGATTGCCGACTTAAGCGTTTCGAGATCGATGCCGTTCGCGTTCGCAACGTCTGCCAGCCGCGCGGCGTCCGCCTGTTTGATGATGGGAAAGGCTTCCCTGATTTCCTGCTCTGTGATCATTTCGTTTGCTTCCCGTTATAATTTACGCAACACCGTTCCCAAAAAAAAGAGACGGATCCAAATGGAAAGTTTCGCAGAGCTTGACCTGTTCGGTTATGTAAAAATCGCTCCCACCGTTGAGCTTCTGCTGTACCGTTGCTTCGGTCACACCTAATACGTTAGCAACATCTTTATACGTCAGCCCTTTACCCGCAAGGGCATTCTTAACTGCCGTGTAAGGGGGATGTTGCTGTTTTGTGGTCTTGGTTCCTGTTTTCATGGTTGTTCTCCTTTAATTTTTATTCGCTGATCGCCTTTTGGCGGATCCGCGTCGTTTCTGAATTTTAGCCGTACACGATCTCGTCAAAGAGCGCAAATTGCAAAGCTGCGTCCGCATCTTCCTCAATTTCGTCGAGCGTCATGCCGTTCTCTGATATATCGCGGGCAATTCCTTTGATGAGCTTCTCGAGCGTGAGATCCCACGTTTCGCCGTCATCCTCTATATCGTAGAGCTTCACGGTATTGCCTGCCAGAAGGAGCGCCACGCAGTATTGCGAAGCGGGGAGATCCTTCGGCGCATCAGCCCATTCAGGCGTCGTATTGTCTAATCCCACCCAATATGTACTGCAACATTCGAGTGCGGAAACGACCACATTCTCAATGTTCTCAGCCGTAATTTTCACGATTACCTGCGCTTCGTAGGTTAGCTTTGCCACATCGGGTTTAAGTTTATGTGTGCACCCGTCCGGTATAAAAATATCGCAGGGGGATGTTTCTCTGAATTTTGTGCCGTCCATGATTTATCTCCTTAACCAGTCGCGAATATATTCGATATTGCCTGCAGTTTCCTCGAGATCGTTGGGAGATTCAGGCTCATAGCCTATACACGCACCATAGCACGGGTAGCAATAGCCGTATGTTCTGCATTCTTCGAGTGTGAGCTCGTAGATGGGTGTTCCGTTTTCGTATTCGATAACTCTCATTGTTTTTCTCCTACACTGTTTTACTCGCGAACCGCGGCAGGAACCTGTTGTCGAAGGTTTTATTTATGCGGTCGATATGATTCTGAATACCCACGAAGTCGTGAATAAAATCGAAGTCAGGCGCGGCAAGCCATTCTTGAAGGCGTAAATGCCAGTGCTTATCGGCAAGGTTTAAGTCGAGCATGGCGGTCATTCTGGTTCCTTTGCTAATTCCGAGCTTCTCGGCTCTCGTGCATATTTTCGCAAGGGTATTGAACCGATCCCAGTCCTCGCCTTTTTCTTCGCCCACCCGCTCGGCGCATATTTTTCCGTCGGCTTCGTAGACGTTAACCTCGAAAGGGTTCGCATCGCTTTCCGTATAGTCGCCATCTATGGCGTACCCGATCCTGATGACGATCTGCTTCCACGTTTCTCTGCCTTTATCGTCGCGGATGGGGCCCGTACCTTCCATAAGGGCGACGGTTCTCACGCCGCCCTTACTTGCCTTGTTGAATACCTGAATCGCTTTATTGATTGCCTGTGCCGTTGTCATGATTTCCTCCTATTAGTCTATAAATTGGCGAAGCTCGCCGTTTTTCATTTCGTAGAACCAGCCGCAGACATTGAAGCGGATGTAGTTCCAGTCAGTCGCATTGTAGAGGGCTTCGCGTTTAAGCTCGCCGACCTTTCTGAGCCGCCTATGGCGATTTATTTCGTAAGTGTTGACGGTGCGAACGATTTCGATTTTGTTAATATCGAAGCCGAACTCCTGATGGATGAGTTCCGCCGCCTCCGCATCGTTGAGAACCTTCGTATCGCCCACTTTTGCAAGATCCTGATATTCGGCTTCGGAGACGTTGCGGTCGTCCTCGTAGGGCTTCCATTCTTGTTCGCGTTCGACTTGAGCGGCAAGGCGCTTGTTTTCGGCTTCGAGCCGAGCGATTTCTGCGCGGGCTTCATTTGCGGCAGCCTTCTCGGTTTCGTAGTGTTGTTCGGCATATTGCCAGCGATCGTACATACTCAGAGCCCAGTCGTTTTCAATATTCTGCTCGGCGTCAGAGAAGCATTCCCGCAGGGCGGTTCCGACGTAGCTGTTCTCACCGAGTCCGGCGACGATTTCTTTGATCTTTGCAAGGGCTTCGCGTTCTTGTTGTTTTGTTGCGTTCATGGTTTCCTCCTCAATCTCCGATTTCAATGCTGTAGATGTTTACCGACTCCTGATCGTCGTCGGCGGGTTCCGTACAAATTTGAACCTTATGCCCGTTGAGCTTTCCCGAAAAGAAGAAGTTGCCTTCATGCTTTACGCTTCCCTCGTCGAGATGCAGGGCTTTTTCGATTTCCGTGGTGTGGTTAGTTACCTTCATAATTACCTCCGTGTTGACGCTTTGTTGTCGTCTTGTTATATTTTACGCTATGATTATAGCTCTTCCTTTTTCCTTTGTCAATAGTTTTTTCTATGTTTTCCATAGATTTTTCTTTGAATTTCATTGATTTTTTTATATTCTCGTTATATAATAGTAGGCGGAGGTTATAACATGAAGCAAAAACGAGTTATCGACAACAAGTTCGGTCAACGTCTCCGCGAGCTTAGAACCGAGCATTGCCTTACTATGGAGCAGTTTTGCGAACGATTTAATCGGCAATTTGGGACTAAGATCAGCAAGTGCACGATTTCCCGTTATGAAAATAGCGTACAGGAGCCGATGCTGAATACGGTAGAACTTATTGCAAAATTTTTTAATGTTTCCCCCGTTTATTTAATCGGGCAGACTGACGTCCGTAATATTGCCGAAAATATTCAGAACAGCGCCGTCGTACAGGGCAACACCGCGACGACGCTCATCGTTCGGAACGGCGGCATCGTAAAGCGCGAACTGAACGACAACGAAGTCGAGCTTCTCCGCATCCTTGAGATTTTGGACGTTAAGGGGCGCACGGCACTTATGGCTTACGCCTTCGAGCTCGAAGAAAAACAAAAACAGCGCACGGGGAACTGAGAGATGCCGACAAACGAAAAAAGGGCTCCCGCAGGTCGAAGCCTGACGGAAGCTATAAAAGAAAACTGCGGCGCGACTACCCTGCCCAGCCGCCGAGGTGCGCTATGATGCGGGCGGCTTTTTACGGGCGCTATTCCAGCCACGCGCAAAAGGACACTTCTATTGAGCAGCAGCTTCGGGAATGCCGCGAATGGGCGCAACGAAACGACGTGCAGATCGTCGCCGAATATAGTGACCGCGCTCTGACGGGAACGACCGACCGTCGCGAGCAGTTCCAGAAGATGATCCGTGACGCCGCGAAAGGACGGTGGCAGCTCGTTCTCTGCTATAAGGTTGACCGCTTCGCGCGTAACCGTTACGACAGCGCGACCTATAAGGCGAAGCTGAAGAAGTACGGCATCCGCGTCGTGTACGCGATGGAATCAATTCCCGAAGGGCCCGAGGGGATCCTGCTTGAATCGGTTCTGGAAGGATCCGCCGAATACTACAGCGCGAACTTATCGCAGAACATAAGGCGCGGGATGCACGAAAACGCGCTCGAGTGCAAAGTCAATAACGGCGCGATGCCGCTCGGGCTTATGAAAGGCGCCGACGGGCGCTATACGATTGAGCCTGCGGGCGCGACCGTCGTGCGCGATATTTTCGAGATGTACGCCGCCGGCTCGAACGTCATCCAGATAATCACGGCGCTGAATGCGCGGGGCTTGAAAACGAGCACCGGCGGGCGCTGGAATAAAAACAGCTTGCACCGCATACTTCGGAACGAGAAGTACGTCGGCATTTATAATTGGGGCGGCGTCCGTATCGAGGGCGGCATCCCGGCAATACTTTCAAAGGAGCTATTCAACGAAGTGCAGGAACGCATGAAAAAAGTCGCCCGCGCACCGGGCGCGAGCAGAACGGAAGTCGACTATATTCTGACCGGCAAGCTCTTCTGCGGTCATTGCGGCAGTCCGATGATCGGCGAAAGCGGAACGAGCCGCAGCGGCAAAAAATTCTACTACTACTCTTGCGCCGAACGCAAACACCGGCGCGCTTGCAAAAAGAAGCCCGTCCGAAAGGAATGGATCGAGGAAACGCTCGTCAGGCTCCTGCGCGAGCGGTGTCTGACCGACGACGTCATCCGCGTGATCGTCGACGCGGCGATGGATCTGCAGGAACGCGAAAAGGACGACAGCGTTCTCCGCGGATTCGAGACGGAGCTCGTCGAAGTTAAGCGCGCGATCGCGAACTTGATCTCTGCCATCGAGCAAGGCATTATTACGCCCAGCACGAAGCAACGGCTCGACGATCTCGAAGCGCGGCGCGTAGATCTGGAAGTCGCGATCGAGGATGAAAAGGTTCAGCAGCCGCAGTTGACGCGCGACCAGCTCACGTTCTGGCTCGAACGGTTCCGCGACGGAGATCCTTCGGATCCGAAGTTCCGCGAATCGTTTATTGAGATCTTTGTGTCTAAGGTCTACCTTTATGACGACCATTTCCGCGCGGTTTGCAATTATACCGGCGACAGCGAAGGCATAACATACGACTTTGTCAACGATATAGAGAGCTGGGGCGACGCTGGCGAAGTGTTCGACTTTGAAGCCCCGAGCTCCACCACCTAAAAAGCACGGTATGTACAACATATTGTGCTTTTTAGTTTGCTCATGTTCGGGTATATAGTTGTCGAGCGTGTGGGAAAACTGTGGATTATCATCATTCGGCACTAGCACGCCGACGGTATGAGCGCGACGGCGCAGGCTTCTCCCGTCCGCGCTCATACCGTCGGCGTGCTGTGCGATTTTACGCCGTGCGTAATACTCGCGGTTGTACTCTTTACGCCTTTCGGCGTTCTTTCGCTTCCACAGCGCGGAAGCACCGTATATGCGTTTATACTCGTCGTCGGGCATATCGTCGGTTTTAGGGGCATTCCTGCCCTTTGTATGGCGTTCTTGCCGTTCCATGTCATAGAAGCGCGTGCAATCGATTTCGCCGTACTGTTCGATTATGGGCAGTATATCGCCTTTGAGCTTAAACAACCGTTTGCCGAGCCGTTGCAAGTAGTGCGATACATTTCCTTGTGCTATGCCCATAGCTTCGGCGATTTCGGCGTTATCGAAACCGCGCATATACAGCTCGTAGAATGTCAGCATTTTCGAGTACTGCTTCAACAGCTTGCACACTTCGGTTATGTATATTTCGGTGTGGTCGGGCGTGTCCGCTTCGGCTTCGAATCCCGGTAACAGCTCCAAACGAAAAACCACCGTATCGGTGGTTTTTTTGTGGAAATGCAACGAAACGAGCGCCGCGAGATACAGTAAAATAAAACTATAAGAAAAAAGAGCCTTAAAGTAAAAGAATCGACGGCACAGGTTCGGGCTGTCGTGCGTTGCGCAAAGCCGTTCCTTAGCTCTCTTTCGTGTCGAACTCCCAATACGGCGCATGCTTTAAGCTATCGCGATTACCGTAAATAGTAAAATCGTAATTGTTGTACAAACTATTGCTTTTCTTCCGTTTTTCATAGTGACATTAACCCCTTTTATCGCTTCTCAATATATAACCGCAAATATCGTCTGTGTTTTTTGCACGGCTATCCACGTTTAACTTATTATTGTTTTTACAATCGGTTACTTGCCAAGCAACTCCCGTTATTCCACCTATATAACTTATACTGTCTTTCGGGTGTATAGATTCAAAACCGTATATATTTCCTTGATTGGTACAATTTTCTATGTATGAACCGTATCCCGCTATCCCGCCGAAATATTTGAATATCGCTCTGTAATAATTGCTAAGGTTTTCAAAATTTTTGTTTCTATATATATTGCCGTAATTATTGCAATTTCTTATAATAGACTTATTTTCTTTTAATAAATCGCTACCGTAATAATAATGACCTGACACTTCGCCTACAATACCGCCTACACATATTACGCCTATAATATTACCATAGTTATCGCAATTTTCAATAACGCTGCTGTCGCGTTCCACCCCGTCAACGTTAGGCAACCATACTTCACCCACAATACCGCCTAAGCTATCGCTTAACTGTATCTTGCTATTACCCTCGACCCTTGATGAAAAGTTTCCGTAATTTTTGCAGTTACTTACCGTGCCCGATATAAGCTTCCCGACTATCGCCGCGTCGCTGTCTTTACCGTCGCCGTAATTGATTACGTTTTCTATTCAGCAATTCAATGCGTACGAAATTAGCCCGCCGCCGCCGTCTACGCGCGAATAATTGATTATATTCTTAATAACGCTGTTTTCCGCGCGCGCACAAAACACTCTTTCCTTTCGCCTACCTGTTTGCGAGATAGTCAATTCACTCGACAACACAAAATTTGTTATATACGCATCCTTCACATAATCGAATATATACCGCTCACAAACTCCGTATATCTTATAATTATTGCCGTTGAATTTACCCGTAAACGGAATATCGAATTTACTGAAATTACCAAATCTAAAATCATATACCTCGCCGATATATCTATCGTCGCCCGTAATATCCACGTCGCCCGTAAGTATGTAGTTTTTACTTAAATAATCCGCACCGTATGTATAAGAGTCAATATCCAAGCTATCTATCGGGTAATATATCTCGCCGTCTATTTCTATCGTTTCCGCGCCTTCGGGTATCTCTATATGCTCGCGCCCCGCCGCGTCGTCCTCCGCTTCCTTTGCTTTTGCTATTTCGGGATTGTCGAACTGCCCCGGCACTGCCGCGTTCGACGTGTCCACGTACGGCTTTTCCCCGTCGCACCCCAAACAACACATTATCCCCGTCATAACCATGCACAACGATATTACTATGCTTATAAGCTTTTTGCTTTTCATAATTTACTCCTTTTTATTATATTAAGCGATAGACGCCGCATTTGTCAACCTTGTTCCGTGTTTTCCGCAAGCTCCGTAGCTTGCTCATTTTCCGCATATGCCGATTTGTGCGGAACGCATAAAGCTATAAATACAAATTTCGGAAAACATAGTAATCGTCCTTTATGGGCGAGCGCCGCGTTGCGGCGCCGATAGGCGGCGGGTGAGGAGTTTGAGAAATATTTGCGCGGCTTTGGATAGCTCCCTGTACTTTTTCCAAACCACCTTTATCTCCGCTTCGACCGTCGGGCGCAGCGGGCGAAAGACGAGCGCGTCGCCCGTCGTGTTTATCAGCTTGTCCAAGCACAGCACTCCGCCCGCGCCGTTAAGCGCAAAGTACGTGGCGTTGCACAATAGATTGTACGAGCCGATTACGTTGACGGGCACGCCGTTCAGCCACTCGTTAAGACGGCTTTTTTGCAGCGATTGCCGAGACTGCATGACGGGCAAGCCCGACAAATCCTCGGGCGCGATAAACTCCTTTTGCGCGAGCGGATGGTCGCTGCGCAGCAAAAGTCCCCATCGGTCGCGGTACGGTAAGCTCAGGCTCTCGTACTTAGTTATATCGGGCGGTTGCATCAGCAACCCGAAATCTATCAGCCCTTTGTCGAGCCGCTCGGTTACGTCGATTATGTCGCCGCTGTAAATGTGAATTTTCACCTCGGGATAATCGCGGAGCAGGTCGAGCGCCGCGTCGGCGAGAAAAGTCATGCCGTAGCTCTCGCCGCCGCCGATATACACTTCGCCGTGCGCGCCGTCCGTCAAATCGAGCCATTCCCGCTCGGCTTTGTCGTAAAGCTCCGTTATTTCCTCGGCGCGCTTGCGTAAAAGCCGCCCCGCGTCGGTCAAAAGCGTTTTGCGCCCCGTGCGTAAAAACAGCGGCTGCCCGACCTCCGCTTCCATGCTTTGGATTTGCCGAGTGAGACAGGGCTGGGTTATGTGCAGGTATTCCGCCGCACGCGTTATGCTCTCCTCGCGTGCCACGGCGAGAAAATATTTTAGCTCCCTAAGCTCCATACGCGCATTATAGCACAAGCGCGCTCGAAAATCAACAATGCGCGCAAGGCATACGTTTCCATAAAATATAAGTATTTGACATATTGCAAACGCGGAATTATAATCGAAGCAGGACGGGCGCGACTGCGACTGAAAGAGCTTTTGGGCGACGGCAACGTGACGGTAACGCTGTCGCTGCGGGCGTCGCGCGCGTATCGAAGCACGACAATTATTTAAAAGGTATTTACTTTTTTGCGTTTATCTTGTATAATATGTAAATCAAACGACAAAGTTCAGGGCTTACGACGAGGAGCTTGTGAAACGGTTAATCAAGCCGCGGAGTTTACGCGTCTGCGACGAGGAGCTTGCAGGCGACGCGGCGTAACAAACAACGCAGACGACGGTGTTTAAAGGAGGTTTTATGATTTACAGACAATTCGGCGACAAGAAGCTGTCCGCGCTCGGGTTCGGATGCATGCGCTTGCCCGTAAAGGCCGGCGTATACTCGCAAATCGACGAGCCTGCGGCGGCGGAAATGATTGATTACGCGATTAAAAGCGGGGTCAATTATTTCGACACCGCCTGGGGATATCACGACGGGCAGTCGGAAATCGTCATGGGCAGGATTTTGTCCAAGTACCCGCGCGAAAGCTTTTATCTTGCGAGCAAGTTCCCCGGCTACGACCTTGCGAACATGGACAAGGTAGAGGAAATTTTCGAAAAGCAGCTAGAAAAGTGCGGCGTGGAATATTTCGATTTTTATTTGTTCCACAACGTTTGCGAAATGAATATCGACGATTATCTCGACGAGCGGCACGGCATATTCGCGTATCTTAAAAAGCAAAAGGACGCGGGCAGGATAAAGCACCTCGGGTTTTCGGCGCACGGCGATATGGACGTAATCACGCGCTTTCTCGACAAGTACGGCGATTACATGGAGTTCGGGCAGCTGCAAATAAATTATTTGGATTGGAAGTTCCAAAACGCCAAAGAAAAGGTCGAGCTGTTGACGAGCCGAAATATTCCCGTTTGGGTAATGGAGCCGCTGCGCGGCGGCAAGCTCGCGGCGCTCGACGCCGACGACGAAAAAACGCTCAAAGCCTTGCGCCCCGACGAGGGCGTGCCCGCATGGGCGTTCCGCTTTTTGCAAAGCCTGCCGCAGGTGACGATGATTCTTTCGGGCATGTCGGACATGGCGCAGACGAAGGACAACATGGCTACGTTTGCGACCGACAAACCGCTCGACGCGGCGGAAACGGCCGCGCTTATGGGCATTGCCGACGACATGATAAAAAAATCGGCGTTGCCGTGCACCGAGTGCCGATATTGCACGAGCCATTGCGCCAAGGGCTTGGACATTCCCGCGCTGATTAAGCTGTACAACGAGCATCGTTTTACGGGCGGCGGGTTTATCGCGCCTATGGTGCTGGGTACGTTTGCGGAGGACAAGCGCCCCGCCGCGTGCGTGGGCTGTCGCAGCTGCGAGGCGGTGTGTCCGCAAAGCATTCGCATTTCCGAAATGATGAAGGATTTTTGCGCGCGGCTCAAATAAATCGAGCTTACGGATTTACGGAGGGTATTATGACAAATATTTCGGTTTTGAAAAAGAGCGTCGGGTTCAGGCTGACGCTGTCGGCTAAAACGCTTATATCCGCGGCGTTGATTGCGGCGGCGGTGCTGCTGCCGCTTGTCGTGCACGCGGCGTTCGGCGCAAGCGGCGGCGCGCGGTTTTTGCCCATGTACCTGCCCGTCGTAATCGGCGGGTGCGTGCTCGGCAAGCGTTGGGGCTTGGGTTTGGGCGTGCTGTCGCCCATAGCGAGCTTTGCGGTGACGGCGGCTATGGGCAACGCCATGCCGACGGCGGCGCGGCTGCCGTACATGATTGTCGAGCTTGCCGTGTTCGGCGTGGCGGCGGGCGCGTTCTCGCGCAGGATAGCGCAAAAGCCGTACATAGCGTTCGCGGCGGTTATCGCGGCGGCGATAGTCGGGCGCGCGGCGTTCGTCGCGCTTGCCGCAATGCTGCAAGGCGCAATGCCGTTGACGGCTGCGGCGGCATGGGCGCAGGTGCAAGCAGGCTTGTGGGGCGTGCTGCTGCAAGCGGTCGTCGCGCCCGTAATCGTAATGCTCGCGGCGCGTGCGATGTGCGAGTAAGCGTTTTGCGAAAGCTATGATTACTTTTTTCGAGCTAAAAAAGCTTTTGGACGAGGGCTGTACGTGCGCGCTTACCGACGGCGAGCGCATAGTGACGAGCCGCGAGCGCGGCGTGCGTCCGCTCGTCGAGCTTATAGCGAGCGGCGCGGACTATAACGGCTGGCACGCCGCGGACAAGATTGTCGGCAAGGCGGCGGCGCTGCTGTACGCCAAGCTGGGCGTCGCCGAGCTGTACGCTCAAACGCTGAGCGTGGGCGGCTTGGGCGTGTGTCGCAGGTTTCGCATAGCCGCGGAGTACGGCGCGCTCACGCCAGAAATAATCAACCGCAAGGGCGACGGCGCATGCCCCATGGAGCTTGCCGTTGCCGACGCGGACGACCCGACGGCGGCGTACGAAAAAATTTGCGCGGCTCTGGAAAGGTTGCGCCGCGAGGCGACCGAATCGCCGCAGTAGCGCAGTAAGTATTCGCAAGCGCCGCGTTCTTGACAAATCTTGACAGAGCGGTATTGACCGAACGCGTCGAAAATGGTATACTAACCGAGTATGAAATCGGTCGAATACAGGAGAATACTGATTGTAGAGGACGACAAGGCGCTCGCTTACGCGCTTGCCGATTATTTCGGTGCGAAAAACGACGTAACCGTGAGCGGCGACTTGCGCGACGCTAACGCGCGGCTCGACGCGGGCGAGTACGATATCGTGCTCTTGGACGTGGTGCTGCCCGACGGGAGCGGGCTGGAAATCCTCGAACGCGTTAAGGGCGATACGCCCGTAATAATCCTGTCCGACCTCGGCTCGGAAAAGAGCGTGCTCGACGGGTTCGACGCGGGCGCGGCGGACTATATAGTCAAGCCGTGCTCGCCAAAGCTGATAGAGGCGCGCATGGCGCTCAGGCTGTTGCCCGACAAGAGCGCGGCGCTCTGCGCGCGCGGGCTCGTTTTGGACAGAGCGAAGCGAACCGTTTCGTTCAAGGGCGCGCCGCTATTGCTCACGTCGAGCGAGTTTAACATTCTCATGTTCCTCATGCAAAATCCGCAAAGGTTTTTCACGGCTAACGAGATTTACGAGCACGTGTGGAAAATGCCGCATTTAAACACGACAACTATCAAAGCGCACTTGCACAACCTGCGCAAAAAAATGCTGTTGCTGTCCGACGAGTGCGGCACGCTGATACTGACCGAGTTCGGTAAGGGGTACGCTTTTGTCGGCGATAACTAAAACGGTTAAAAAGCACGTTAAGACAATCGTGTTTTTCGCGTGCGTCGCGCTTGCGGCGTGCTTTATCGCGCTTACGAGCGTTTGCGCGCGCGGCGTTGCCGCCGTGCCGCAAGCGACGGGCGTGCTGACCGATTATATCTACGAAACGACTGAATCGGGCGAGAATGAACGGCGCGAGATTGCGGTGACGCTCGGCGAGGACGTAGCCGCCGTGCGCATAGACGAGATAGGCGCGCTCGGCGCGCTCGACAAGGTAAACTACGTGCCGAACGAGTTCGTCATGCCCGGCGAGGTACTCGAAAAGTGCGAAATCTTGGATTTGACCGAGCCGCGCGCGCTTGCGGAACGCGGCTCGCTGATTTTCGTAGTGCTCAACCTCGACCCCGACGCGGAGGATTTCAAGGAAAAGGCGCGCAGGCTGGACAGGAACAAGATAGGCGATTATTGGCATTTCACGTTGTGCCTGCCGCAGATTTTCGGCGCGTCCAACGTGTATTTGCGCTCGCAGCTTGTGGCGCGAAACGGCTCGATAGCCGATTACGATTTCGGCAATTACAACACCAACTACGACAAGCAGACCTATGAATTTAATTCGACCGCCGCACCGCTTACGCTCGACCTGTCGTTCTACACGCGCCGACAGGCGATACTCGACGGGTACGCGTCGGCTCAGATAATAACGGTGCATTATCAGTCGAAATCGGCAATCGCGGGCTTGCGCGAGCCGGCGGTCGTCGGCGACGAGGACAAGGCGACGGCGGTTTTCGACGGGTCGGCAAACGCGTTCGTCGCGCTCGCCATACTTTCGGCGATAGGGTTCGCGGTTTTCGTCGCTCTTACCGCTTTGAAGCGCACGGCGGCGTTCGTGCCCGAGCTCGTCACGGTGCTCGGCGTGTTTTTGTACAACATAGCCGCGTTCGGCGCGTTAAAGCGCGCCGCGCTCCCCGTGCAGTGCGCAGGGCTGGGGCTTGCCGCGCCGTTCATAGTGCTCGGCGGCGCGCTGCTGTCCGTGGGCGTAAACGTTAAACGCGTGCCCGCGCGGTTCGTAGCCGCCGCGGTCGCGCTTATCGGCGCGGCGCTTGCGGGATTTTCTCCGCTCGGCGCGTTCGGCGTAATGCGCGGCTTGAACATAGCGGCGGCGGCAGCGGCGGTTGTGGGCGCGGTCGCGCTCGCCGTGTTCGCAACGGTACGCGCGGAAAAGGGTACGGTCGGGCTGCTGCAAATCATATATTCGGCGTTTACCGCGGCGCTTGCGGCGGCTGTGCCGTTTGCGTTTGCAATCCGTCCCGCGTACGCCGACCCCGCGTTTTGGCTAAACGCGTGCGTGGCGGTGACGGCGTTCGCGTACGTGTTCAAGATTTTTTCGGACGCGGAGCGGCGCAGCAGGTATCTCACCGACAACCTGCACCGCGAGGTGGAGCGTCAGGTCGAGGACATTAAAGCGGTTGTCACCGAGCGCGACAGGCTGCTGCGGTACGTTTCGCACGATATGAAAAAGCCGTTGCGCGCCGCGCTCGCATTTACCGACACGCTGATAGAGCGCGAAAAAGACGGCGAGCAAATCAAGCTCGCCAACATAGTCAAGCAAAAGACGAACGGCGTGCTCGCGGGGCTCGACGATATCGCCGAGTACGCCAAGTTCAATTATATCGCCGAACCGTCGCGCGCGGTCGCGCTCGACGCGCTGTGCGCCGAGGTTTGCGGCGTGCTCGCCGACGACTGCAAAGCCAACGGCATAATCCTGATAAACGACGCTACCGAGCGCGTGGAGGCGTACGCCAAGCCCAAGGGCTTGGAAAGCGCGCTGGTCAATATTATAATGAACGCCGTCGAGCATGCCGACTGCACGACGATTACGGTATCCGCGGCGTACGTTAAAAACAAAGCGGTGCTCGCCGTTGCCGACGACGGCAAGGGCGTCGCCGCGGGCGACGACGTATTCAAGCCGTACGTGACCGAATCCGCCGAGGAGACGGGCGGGCTGGGGCTGTACATTTGCAAGAGCGTGGCGGAGGCGATGAACGGCACGCTCGCGTTCGAGCGCACGGACGGAAAAACGGTGTTCCGCATAGAATTGTTGCGCGCGTAAAAACAGTGGCTCGACAAGCCGCGACCGCATAGTATGGTAGTGCGGGCGCATAACAATGCTTGCGATTGACCGCGAGCCGCCCGCGTGCGTGCGCGCCGAGAAAAATTCGCGCCGAAACCTTGTCGTATTCGGTTGCGTTAGTTTTTGCGCGGTGCTATATTACTTAGACGAGCGGCGATTTGGTTTTGCCGTAAATTCGGAGCGTTATGTTCGGACTACTCATCGCGATTATTTACATAAGCTTTATAAGCCTCGGATTGCCCGACTCGCTGCTCGGCGCGGCGTGGCCGACGATGCGCGTCGAGCTGAACGCGCCGCTGTCGTACGCGGGCATAATTTCCATGATTATCTGCGTCGGCACGATTGTGTCCAGCCTGCTCAGCGACCGATTGACCAAAAAGCTGGGCACGGGGCTTGTGACCGCCGTGAGCGTGGCGATGACCGCCGCCGCGCTGTTTTGCTTTTCGGTTGCGACCGAGTATTGGATGCTCGTGGTCTTTGCCGTGCCGTACGGCTTGGGCGCGGGCGGCGTGGACGCGTCGCTCAACAACTACGTCGCGCTGCACTTAAAGAGCCGACACATGAGCTGGCTGCACTGTATGTGGGGCGTGGGCGCGTCCGTAAGCCCGTACATAATGAGCTTTGCGCTCACGCGCGGCACGGGCTGGAATCAAGGGTACTTGATTGTCGCGATTATTCAGTCGGTGCTGGCGCTGTTCATTTTCGTGAGCCTGCCGCTGTGGAAGCGCGGCGCGGCGCGGTCGGGCAACTTCGCCGCGAGCGCGGAAAACGCGGAAAGCGCGGCGGATAGTAAGCCGCTCAAATTCAAGGAAATCGTGCGCGTTTCGGGCGCCGTGCCGTGCTTTATCTGCTTTTTTTGCTATTGCGCGCTCGAACAAACGACCATGCTGTGGTCGAGCAGCTATATGATACACCACAACGGCATTACCGCCGACGTTGCGGCTATGTACGCGAGCCTGTTTTTTATAGGCATGACGGCGGGGCGCGGCATAAACGGGTTTTTGACGATTAAGTTCGGCGACAAAACGCTTATCCGAACGGGGCAGGCGCTTATCGCCGTCGGCTTGATACTTATCGTCGTGCCGCCCGTGGAAATACTCACCGTCATCGGGTTCGTAGTGGTGGGGCTGGGCTGCGCGCCCGTGTACCCGAGCATTATACACATGACGCCCGCGCTGTTCGGCGCGGATAAATCGCAAGCCATGATTGGCGTGCAAATGGCGAGCGCGTACCTCGGCTCGTGCTTTGCGCCGCCGCTGTTCGGACTGATTGCTAACCACGTTACGCCCGCACTGCTGCCGCTGTTTTTGGCGGTGTTCCTCGTGCCTATGATTGTTATGCACGAGATAGTAGTCAAAAAGACGAGCGTTCCGCGCGCAACGGCGACGGCGGCAATGGACGCGAGCGCAGCCCCCGACGGCGGCGATAGCGAAACGGCGCAGCCCGCAGTCGCGGAAATATCGGACGACGCGTCCGACCCGACCGCAAATAGATAGAAATTAAAAAATAAATTTCAGTATTATTCCTATTATCGCAATTATAGATAACAGACACGAAAATACGATTAAATAACGCCGCAGCTTTATAATCGTATTTTTTCTTTCGTCCAATACGCCGTTGATTTTGTCGGTTACTTTTTTCAATAACGGAATGCTCGCCTCTGTGCCGCAGGCTTTTACAAACGCTTCGACCAGGCGTTCGTCGGGCATGCCGTCGAGCGCTTCGGGCGCGGTTTCCGAATGCGCCGCGATTATATCCTTGACGGCTTTGGCGGAGTAATCGTCGCTTTCGTCGTTCGATAAAAAATGCAGCGTGCCGTCGCGCAACGATTTTTGTGCGGCTCTTTTGTCGGTCGCCGATTTGTAAAGACTTTTGTTCGGGAAAAGCAGCCTGCGATTTATCGAATACAGCGGGTTTAAAAAACCGATTTGAAAACGTATTTGCAGCAGTAAAACAACCGCGAACAAAAATGCGGCTACGGCTATCATTATGTAGCCGAATATATCGTTCGGCATTCCGCAAAGGCAGCCGAAGGCGAGCGCAATTATCGACGCCAGAAAGCCGAGTACGGCGATAAAATAATCGGCGTCGAATGCGGTCGCGGCTTTGCTCGCGGCGACGGCGGTTTTGTAGTCGGTAAGCAGCAGCGTAAACTCGTTTTGCCGAGCCTCGGCGCGATTGATTGCGGTATCGTTCACGGTTTTTCTCCTGTCGTAATAATTTTCTTCGGTAGATAGTAAAATGCGCGGCGAGAGCGGCAAAGCGGTCCGCACAAAACGCCGTCGTTATTAAGTCTTTTTATCGGCGCAAATCGTTATCTAATGTAAAACGGTAGATATTATTTATGCGTGCCGCGGCGGCTTGCGCGGTCGTCGAGCCGCTTGACACGGGGCGGCGGCGTATATTATAATTACCGCATAAAAAGCGTCGGGCGACGGGCAACGCCGCGGACGCGCGGAGGACGGGTATGAAGGTTTTGCTTATAAACGGCAGCCCCAACGAAAACGGGTGCACGCGCGCCGCGCTCGACGAGGTGGCGGGCGCGCTCGAAAAGCGCGGAGTGAGTGCGGAAATATTCCATATCGGCAAAAAACCGATTGCGGGCTGTATAGCGTGCGGCGCGTGTGCGCGCACGGGCAAGTGCGCGTTCGACGACGACGTCAACGCGCTCGCGGCGCGGCTCGACGAGTTCGACGGTATTGTCGTGGGCTCGCCCGTGTACTATGCGGGCGCGGCGGGGCAGCTGACCGCGTTTTTGGATAGGCTGTTTTACAGCGGCGGCGCAAAGATGAGCGGCAAGCTCGGCGCGGCGGTCGTGTCGTGCAGGCGCGGCGGCGCAACGGCGGCGTTCGACAGGCTCAATAAATATTTTTCGATTAGCAATATGCACGTCGTGGGGTCGCAGTATTGGAACATGGTGCACGGCGCGGTCAACACTCCGTCGGACGTGACGGCGGACGCCGAGGGCTTGCAAACCATGCGTACGCTCGGCGAGAATATGGCGTGGCTGCTGCAATGTATCGCGGCGGGCAAGGCGGCGGGAGTAGCGCCTCCCGCGCGCGAGCAAAAGGTGCGCACCAACTTTATTCAAAAGCCGTAGCGCGCCGAATTTATCGCGCGTCGGGAATTACGCTTTGCAAGCATGCAAAAAGAAAACGCTCTCGAAAAACGGGAGCGTTTCGTTATGCCGAAAATTTATTCGGAGATAAGCGATTGCTTGCGTACTCAGTCTACGATTACGCTCACGCCCATGCCCGCCGCGCCGATGCCCACGTGGCAGGCGATACTGCAAGAGAGCGGGTCGTAATAGGTTTGGCTTTTGGGGAACGCGGCTTGTACGAGCCCCAGCCAATGCTCGATTTCCTCGGGCGTTTCCAGCGTGCCCGCCGCGCCTATGCGCAGCTTTTCGGGCGGCACGTCGGCGAGGTTGGTTTTGATAAAGCTTTGAATGCCTTCAATCATGACGTGCATGCTCTTTTCCATGCCGCGGATTTTCTTGTACGCGTCCAGCTTGCCGCCGTCGATTATAAGCACGGGCTTGATATTGAGCACCGTCGCGATAGCCGCCGCCGCGCGCGTCGCTCTGCCGTTTTTAATGAGGTATTTGAGCGAGTTGACCGTTACGAATATGACCGAGTTTTTGCCGTCCGCGTCGAGATGCTCCTTTATTTCCTTGCCCGACTTGCCGTCGTCCGCCAGCTTTTTGGCGTTGAGCACGGCGGCGCGCAGCGTTACGGAAATGCGGCGGTTATCGGCTACGAAAACCTTGCCGTTGTAGTCGAGCGCGAAGCGCGTCGCCGTTTCGCAGGTGTTGCTCAGCCCGCTCGACATGGGTATGTAAACCACCTCGTCGTACTCTTTGAGCAGCGCGTCCCACATGTCGATTATGACCTGCGGCGCGGGCTGCGACGTGGAAACGTCCGCATCGGCGCGCATCATTTCGTACAGCTGCGCGTGCGTCAGATTTTCGCCTTCGAGATAGTCCGTGGCGTCTACTATAACCGGCATGGGTATAACGTGTATGCCCAGCGTTTTGCCTTCCTCTACGGTAATGCCGCTGTTTGTATCCGTCAATATAGCTACCGACATATGCTTTTTCTCCGTGATGCTTGACTTTATCGTATTGTGTAGATATAATTGTAGCATACGTAAACGCTATTTTCAAAAACTAAACTGCGACAAAAAGCGGGAAATTGTATCACGTCGGGGCGAGTTATGGACAAACGCACGCAAGCGAAATTAAAGGTAAAAAAGCAAATTACCGACGCGCTGTTCGCGCTTATGCACGACAAGCGTATCGAGGACATAACCGTTACGGAGCTTATCCGTACCGCGGGCGTGGCGCGCTCGTCGTTCTACCGCAATTATACGTCAAAGCCGCAAGTGCTCACCGCGCTGACCGAGGATATTTTGCGACGATTTCTCGACGGCAGGGACGCCGCGGAAATAGATTGCATGACGTATTCGCACGTGCGGCACAGCTTTGAATTTTTCAAGGAGTACGGCAAGTACGCGCTCGACATGTATCGCTCGGGATTCGCGGCGTTGCTTATCGACGAGCTCAATAAGTTTCACGAGGCGGTCGCGGGCGAAATGTCGGCTAAATCGGTAGACAGATACACCGTGTATATGTATATAGGCGCAATGGTCGATACCGCGCTCAAATGGTTGGAGTGCGGCGCGCAGGAGAGCGTCGACGATATCGCCGCCGTGTTTTGCGAGTTTATGGGGATAGAAATGGCTTAGCCTGCGTCGCCGTTCGGTGCGTCGTCGACGGAATAAGCGTCGTCGGGCGCAGGGTCGATTGCGGTGCGTGCATCGGGGCATGCTTCGCCCGCGAGCTGGCGTTTTCGCATGAGCGACCAATTTATAAAGCCGTATATGTCCAGCGCGAGGAAGGCGACAAAGCAAACGACCATGGGCAGGTATGTGAGGCTGCGCGCGCTCGCCATAATCCACATGACGATGAGCACAATATCGTTAAGCGCGTACGCCAGCCCGTAAAAGCGACTGCGCCGCGCGGTGAGGTACGCCGCGACAAACGAGGTAAGCACGGAAAGCGTGCTCACGGCGAGGTTTGCGGTGTCGAGCGCGCGCAGAATAAAGTAGAACGCGATTGTCACCGCGACGGCGGCGGAAAGAAAAATCAGCCATTCGCGCAGGGCGAGGGTATTTACTTTGACCTCGCTGCGATTGCCCTTGTACGGGTTTTTGAGCCACAAGACGAGCGCGACGATTGCCATGGGTAGGCTCATGCCGAGATAAGTTATCATTTCGCCGTAGTACGAAAACGAGTACGAAATTACGCCGTAAAACACGCTGAAAACGACGGTGAGGATTTGCCCGACGGGATTGCCCTCGGACACGAACACCAGCGCGGACACGCCGATGACCGCGCCGATTAGATAGTGGTATTGAGTGTTGCCGCACGCGAAAAAGGAGGCGACGATTGCGACGACGCCGACCGACCAAATAATAACGTTGGCAAGCTTAAAGTATCGGGAGAGCTTAAACGGCTTTGGCATAAAAACCTCAAAAAAAATCGCATTTCGTTCGCGCCTGCAACGACCTGACGGCTCGGACAAAATGCTGTAAAAGCATTTGCGGACACTCGGTAGCGCCCGCAACAACTATCGGTAATGTGGATAGTATACACGAGCGGCCGAGGCTTGTCAAGTAGCCGCGCGAAAATTTCGGCGGAACGGCAAACGAAGCGCGACGGCGACCGAGGGAAGGCGCAGCGCGCAAATAAATAAAGCGCATACGGAAAAACACTTGACACGCGCCGCGCGGTTGTGATAAAATACCGATACTCGCGGGCAATTAACTCAGCGGGAGAGTGCTACCTTCACATGGTAGAAGTCACAGGTTCGAACCCTGTATTGCCCACCAACAACAACCCAGTCGAACCACTAACGGTTAGGCTGGGTTTTCATTTGCTTGTTAAAACTATATTAAAATTGTGCGCTATGAAATAAAGGTTGATATTTAGCGTTTAATATGGTATAATTACTTAATCAATTTTGATACGTTTTTCTACTAATGAGGTTTACAATGGCAAAGAATGATATATATCTTATTGACGGAATCATTGATGAACGCGTAAATAGGGCTTTCCCTTCATCTGATAGAGGCGAAGTATTTGAGTTGTTTTCGGCTGAACAAATTCTCAAAGACTATACCCTAAGTACAGAAGATCTATTAAGCTGTTCTGTTGATGGACAAAATGACGGTGGCATTGATTTCATATTTATTTTTTTAAATGGAGCTTTAGTACAAAACATAGAAGATATTAGTATCCCTAAAAGAAATGCTCTATTAGAAATTTATATTATTACATGCAAACATTCTGATAGCTTTAAGATGGCTGCTCTTGATGCTATGATTCCAACGCTGTCAGAACTTTTAGACTTTTCAAAGGCTAACTTTGACGGAACATATAACGAGCTTATTATACATAAAAGAAATATCTTATATGAAATTTATAAAAAGACCGCAGCTGCGCTCTCGGAAGTAAAAATTAATGTTTTATATGCTTGTCGCGGAGAAGAAAATAATGAAATCGGTGATGAGATTTTAGCGCGTGGCTCACAGATTAAATCGCTGATAGAAGGTTTTTTCAGTGACAGTACCGTTATAATTGATTTTATTGGACGAGGCAAATTACTAACGTTATATAGAAATCAACCCAAGTTTGATTTAAACTTAAAACTATCAAAAACCTTTAGTTGCGATAATTGTTATGTAGGATTAGCCTTTATAACAGATTTCTTTAGTCTCATAACGGATGAGAAAGGAAAACTTCGATATTATTTATTTGACTCTAATGTGCGAGATTTTATGGGAAAAAACAGAGTCACTATTGATATTTTAGATTCGTTAGAAAGCAAGGAACATATAGACTTTTGGTTGCTTAATAATGGAATAACTATCCTAGTAGATGGCGCAATATCTATAGGCGATACGATTAATTTAAAAAATATACAAATTATCAATGGATTACAAACTTCATATGCAATTTATCACTATTTATCTACACACAAATCGGATAACGACAATCGGAAAGTTTTAATTAGAATAATAGAGTCAAAAGACGGCGAAATAAGAGATAATATTATACGCGCTACCAATAATCAAACAGCGATTGGATTAGCATCATTGCACGCAACAGATAAAATTCAACGAGACATTGAGAATATATTGTCCCAGCACAATCTTTATTATGGAAGAAAAGAAAATTACTACACTAATCTTGGAATACCCAAAGAGGATATAATAACTCCAATTGAATTAGCAAAAGTATTTGCCACATTAGTATTAAAATTACCACAGCGCGCCGTCTCTTTAAAAACTCAATTCATGAATATTCCTGACGAATATGCGGCTGTTTTTAATCCGGATATTGATATAAATATTTGGCCTCAATTAGTTTATTTATCGCGATCAGTCACAAAATTTCTTCATTCTGTGCGTGGAGAATTTGATAAACAAACAAAGTTCTATTCCAATATAAAACCACTGACATTGTTCCTTTCAGTCGCATTACTCTTCCGTAGCTATTCATTTACTGTTAAAGATATCATTAAATTAAATGTGAATGACATAGAAAATCACTGCTACGATTTTGTTTGGCAATTCATTTTGGATAATGTAAATTCTGATAATATAGTTTCTTTATCGAGTAAAACAATTGTAGTTGATCTATGTGATATGTTTGCACAAAAATATGAGATTTCCGATTTGGATTCAGTTAAAAAAGCAAAGAATGTATTGCTTTACGATAAGATATACGAATTAGACGATAATTTCATAGCCAATGTTAAAGCATTAATACCAATAAATACGAAAAGAGCTAGCGGAGACTTAAAACGAAAGATATCAAGAGAGCTATCGTGCGATCCGCAAAAAGTATGGCAAGCGTTTTCAGTTATATTCCATATGGCTGGATAACTAAAAACATTGCTGGATATAAGACCCCAGTCGAACCACAAACGGTTAGTCCGGGTTTTGCTTTACATAAAGCACGTCGCTAAACGGCGTACTTTTGCGTTTAACGGCAGTTTAGCTACCTTAACGTAATCTTTATCGACGCAATCACAAAACGGCTTGTAACGGTCATTTTGTAGTTTTCTTGCAAAATGAAATCCCGACTGTCCGTGTCGGGATCGTCGGGATTTGTTCGTTCGGAGTAATTGAACCACACTATTATTTCATCGTCATACAGTTCTATTCGGTTTACAAGCACTTCTATAAGTACCTGTGGAGATAAGTATCTTACGCTGTCGGTTAGATATTTCATAACTTCTTCTTTGGTTATGCTGTTTTTAAGCTTACTCTCTTCAACAAGTATCTTTCCGTTTAACTCGTCTATTCGTTGTTCAAGCTCCGCCATTCGGCTTTTCGTCGTCGTATTTATGTCTTTGATTAAAGAAGCGTATAGTTTATGTATTTGGTATTTGCCCATAATTCTCGCTAAACCTCTTGTAGCACATACAGCCATACGTTCGGCATAGTCTTGTATGTTGTCTTTGGTGATGATATCGTTATAAATAATCTTTGACATAATTAATCACCAACCTTTGCGAAGTCATTAATATCTATCTTGTTTTCAAAAAACCGACCAAATTCGAAATACAGTTTACCGGAATAATCTCTAAATAAAGGGAATGTATTTTGAGTTATCTTTCCGGCTCTTGTAATAGCTACGGTGATTGTTCGATTTACAAAATCTAAATCGATTATGTTAAACGTAATCTCATATTCACCGTCATCATAACTGAATTCCGAGAGATAGTATTTATTTGCACTTGTTTCTTTCTTAGACATTTCTAAATGCCTCCTTGATTGAATTAGCCTTTCGGCAAGGAAGCGATGTAGCACTGTTCGGCAATTGGCAACTGATTACAAGTCAGTTTGCAAAAGTCAACGCAGGGACAAAATCAGTGCGTTTGAACAACAAAAAAGTCGAGTTGGATAACTTGACCGTTTAAGAACAATTATTGGTTTAAGTGCTAGTTTTGAACTAAGATTGACTTTTGCGAGAACTGTGCTACAATCGCAACCCGAAAGGCTCAATCAAGGAGTATATTCACTTGAAAAAATTCAGTCAATATGATACAATGGAATTATATAAAACTTACACTGAACATATTATGCTCAAATATTATATGATAAAGGCAATAGATAAAATAAAGTGTCTCTTTAATAAAAAACATTCGTGCGAAGCTGTGCGCAATGATTGGGAACTATATGCGAACAATATCATGTTACAGTTATCAGAGAATGAATTAATAATTGATGATGCTTGGGTAAAAATGATAAGCACAGAACTGTCGATTGAGCCATATTTAGAGTTTAATCAGATTAGCTGTGATTATAATCCTAAATGTTATCGAACTTTTTGCGATATACAACAAAATATCCATAATGAGATAATTGAAATTAACAAACGAATTAAAAGCTTAAATTCAAAAATAAATATAATTAAGACATATTATAGCATGAATACAACGCATAAAAAAGTTCATACATTTACCGCTAAAAATGATAAACTATATTTCTTAGGGTATATCTTTATTGGCGACAAAGATATAGAAGTACAATGTAAAAATCAAAATGGTAAGATAGTAGGTTCCGCCAATATGGAACTAGAAATTGATGGTAGAACACATTTAAGCACGCTTGATATATTTGATTTACTAAGTCAGAGAATTGGAATCGGAACACAGCTGTTTCACTACTGCGTTTCAGTTATTAAGGGGTTAGACGACTACATGCCAACGGTGAGATTTTCTCAGAACACCCATGGTCAACCAATAAAAGTTATTTACGGCGGAATGATACGTGGCCGTGAATACTTAAAAGATTTTTATCGTAAATGTGGCTGCGACATAAGTGGTTGGAGTTTTAAAAAACAAATACTCTAATACAATTAGGTTCGACTTTGCTTTGCGTCAGTCCACCACGAAAAAAGCGTCCGAATGGGCGCTTTTTTGTTGGTGGATAATCGGCGTGAGCAGTGCGACGAATAATGCCGAAAACCGAATATCCCGAAAAAGAAAACGATATTTGTGCACAAATATAAAGATATTTCGTCGCGCGGTGCGACCGCGCAAAGCCCGCCGCGAGTGCGCGGCAACACTGTATTTCGATAAAATCTGCAAGCCTTACGCCATTGCCGATTTTGGAGTGAATAAGTAATAGAGAAAAGTGAATAGGTATCGCTTGTTCGGCGGCGACGCCTTTGTCTGCTCGGCGTTGCGGTTTTGTCGTTCGGTCATTTCATTTCGGCAGGCGCTTAGTCTATTCATAAACATGTTTTTTCGTAAGGGCTTGATAAAACGTTGTTTCTGTGTTAATATAAGATTAAGATTATGATTTCTCCGCTTTCTTGTGAGGTATTATATGTTCGGGAAAATTTTGGCGCGTGAGCTTAAACAATATATTCGGCGGCTGTGGCCGTTTTTGTTGGGATATATCGTTATGAGCGTTTTAACGTGTCTTGTCGTAATATTTGACAGCAATCCCATTGAAGCTACGGGAACGGTCACCGCAATCGGATTTTTTATAATAGCTGCCGTTGTTTTCGTTATAAGCGGTTTGGTTCACGCGCATAAAGCGTTTTACGATAGTATTAAGTCGATAAACACAGAAGAACAGCCGCCGCTTAAATCGTTTCTTTGGGCGCGTATTGTCGCTTTTTATATTTATGTTGTAGTCGCTTTGCTTTTACTCCTTGCCGGAGTGTCGAGCTTTGCGTGGCAATACGTTTGGCAAATGTTTTTAGCAATCGTCGCGGAGTGGTATTACTTGCCGGAGTTCTTGCTGTATATGGTAATTATTCCGCCCACTATGTATATTATTCCTATCGCATGTATTGTCGCTTTGCGCAATGGCAAGCACAAAAAGCGCTCATTAGCAGTGGGTATAATTGCTTATATGATGGGGATGTTTACCGTTGTATTGGAAGTAGTTTTACTAATTCATTCGCCCGATACGGATATGTCGTTTGTATGGGGTATGCTTGCACTTTGCTTTGCGTTGTATATTCCCGTCGCTATTCGAATGTTCTTGACTACATATCGTACTTTGAAATCGGAAGTATTTAATAAATAAACTCGTTATTATCAAGCCTTCGCCGTAATGCCATTTTACTGTATGATTGAAAATTTGTATAGTTGTGCTATAATAAATTACTTTAATAAAGCGATAAACAGTAATTTAGCGGAGTGAAGCGGATGGTTACTTTGTGGGATAAAGCGCAACTTATAAAAATAAACGCATATAAGAAAAAAAGTCGGAAATTTCAATATCGGTATTGACAAAGAAATTCCTGAAAAGAAAAGGTTGCTTGGGCACAAATATAAAGATATTTCGCCGCGTTGTTCGCTAGGTGCTTGCGCGCGCGCAAAGCCCGCCGCGAGTGCGCGGCAACCCTGTATTGCCAACCATGAAATTCGCCTAGTGGTGAGTGAAGTGTTGGTGCGTTTGTATGAAATATGCTTTGCGTATGCTATATCCTTCGCACATTATTTCACTGCGCAAAAGCAACGGTTCATTATTTTGCGGCGCATAATTATGCCCGCGCACCTTTCAAAAGTGTGCAAGTGGTGTTTACTAATGTAGAATCGAAATATTTAATAATCGCGCATTATTTATAAATGACTTGAAAAAATTTCATGTTTGTATTATAATTCGGTTAAATGCGGAGGTTATAGTTAGAATTATGAATGATTTAACGACCAAAAGTTTAATTGGAAGTATAACAAAGCTTTTAATTATTTTTGCATCGATTATATTAGTAATTACCGTTGTCGGTATTATCTTGGCATGCAACGGACTATTTGGCGAAAATATTATTTTCTTTTTTGTTATAGCGTATGGTATTTTAATAATTGTATTTTTGCCATTCGAGATTGGCTGGGCAGTTCAATATAAACGCTTTAAAAAAGCGCTTATATCTTGCGAAGTTTTTTACGGAAATTTAGATGAAGCGGAATTGCATTTGATTTTATTACATCCTTTTGCATTCGGTTGCAGTCTTATAATAAATGGACAATCTACCCCTTACATATATTCGTACAAATCGGTAAAAAAAATGGTGAACACGCGAGTAGCGTATATATTCGACGGCAATAGAGCGTATCTTCTGCGACAGGCGGAGCATTAAATTAGTCGGCATTCGTTTTGCGTGGTGGATAATCGGCGTGAGCAGCGCGATAAATTTATAATGCTTACCGCGAAAAAGCGAGGGGCTTTTCGGTCGACGTGAAAAATATTTCGAAGCGCTTGATAATGATTTCGATTTTTGCTATAATACAAACGAAAAAGCTTGCTCGATGGGCTTTTTCTCGACAAAATGAACGTACAGTTGTTATTTGCGTTTGTCAAACGAAGAGACGACAAAGCAAAAATCATTTTTACAAGGCGCGGAAGCGTGGTAATAAATCAATTATTTAAAAGGGGAAATTCTTATGACGACAACTACTATGATTTTGCAAATCGTTACAATCGTTGTTTCGGTTATTTCAATGGTGCTCGGAGTTTTGAATACGCTCAGGGAAAATCGAAAAACGCACTACATAGAAATCGTTACGGCTCAAAGACTGAGGAATAAGGAAAAGGTTCAGCAAGCTGCAAAAACGATAATGCAATATACCGATTCGGCGGTAATTTTTCAAAGCGACGCAAATTGCGTTTTAAAGTGTGCGGAAGCGGCTGCGGAAATTTCCGTCATTTTTAAAAATATCTATCCCGAAGAAAATTGTTTGATTAAGCAAGCGGAAGTAGTCGTGTCCGAATAAATAAATATTTAAATTCAGTAACTAAGGAAGAAAAAGATTTAATGGAGGCAAGAGCCGAATTTTATAAACAGTTTTCCATATACGACCTATCGGATTGGAAATTCATAAAGTCGCAAGCGTACGGCGATGCGACAGACAGCGACGATTTCGATAAAATTTATAAAGAAACGTCCGATAAATATTCGAATAGCGATATCAAATACGAGGGCGAATGATATGGGCGTTTGGAATCCGTGGCGCGGCTGTCATAGGTACAGCGAGGGCTGCAAGTATTGTTACATACACAAGGGCGATTCCAAGCGCAATATCGACACAAACGATATCGTAAAGACCGATAATTTTTATGCGCCTGTCGTCAAAACCAAATCGGGCGAATACAAAATCAAGTCGGGGCAAACCGAGTATCTTTGCTTTTCTACGGATTTTCTTATCGAGGACGCCGACGAGTGGCGCGACGAATGTTGGCAAATGATACGGGAGCGCTCCGACCTGAACTTTTTGTTTTTGACTAAGCGCATAGAGCGGTTTGCGAAATGTGTTCCCGACGATTGGAACGACGGATACGACAACGTTATCGTCGGGTGTACTGTGGAAAATCAGGACAGAGCCGATTACAGGCTTTCCATTTTCAACGAGCTGCCTATAAAGCACAAAATTATCGTATGTCAGCCGATGATTGAGCGCATAAATCTCGGCGCATATCTCGAAAATGTAGAGTTAGTGGTTATCGGCGGCGAGTCGGACAAAAATGCCCGACCGCTCGATTACTCATGGGTGCTTGCCGTACGGGAGCAATGTATCGAACGCAACGTGCGTTTCGAGTTCCGCCAATGCGGCACGTATTTTATCAAAGACGGAATGCGTTATACCGTGCCGACTCGCGAGCTACGCAGTCAAGCAAAAAAAGCGAATATCGACTGTTGAGCTATGATTAAAAGCGAGGGTTTATTTCCCTCCGCGCGCGTCTCGCAATGCGATATTGCGTATGCGGCGGGCGAGCTTATATTTGTTGCGGCGGCGCGAAAAAATTCGATTGTAAAGGAGAAAACATAATGGTTATCGCGGTAATCGGGGAAAATTGCAGCGGGAAATCCACGCTCGCGAACGCGATTAAAAACGCAATCGGCGCGGAGATAATAACGGGTAAAGATTACCTAAGAATGGCAAAGTCCGAGGGCGAAGCCGAACGGGTATTTAAGGCGAGGCTGAGCGCCGCCGTTTATGGCGAAAATATCGTTTACGTCATTTCGGAAATGGCGCACATAAAGCTCCTGCCCGACGGGGCTGTTAAAATACTCGTCAAAGCGGATATCGAAACGATAAAAGCGCGCTTTAAGATGAGAATGCGCGGCAGCTTGCCCGCGCCCGTCGAACAAATGCTCATACGAAATCACGGCATGTTCGACGACGGCGAATACGATTTTATATTCGACGGCGTTTCGGGCGATTGTTCGGAGCTTGTCGCTTTTATAAAGAGTAAAATTTTGTAGGGCTTTACTCGCTCGGTTTCGCAAAAGCCCGTAACCGAGAGGATAGTATGAAAAAGCTTGAAAAGTATTTAAACAACGACAGAGAGAATTTAGCGGCGGTACGTTCGCGATTGGCTACGTAAAACGCTGCGCACCCGAAACAGCCCGTGTTATCGAGTTTATCCTTGGGGTTAGTCGCTCGTTTGACGCCTTTCACAATTTGGGGCGTTACACGGGATACTTTACGGGCTTGATTATATCTACGTTCTTATGCGGTACGCAATACTTTGCGGAGCGTAAGAAGCGCGTTGCGGCGCTCGTCGACGCGGATAAATCCGACGGTAAAGCCTTTGCTCGCGAAGCGATAATCCCTTTGCCTGAACAAGAAAACGCTTGCTTTTATTCGCGATTTGGAATATAATTATCCCGAGGCTTGATATGACGGGTTATGTATCGGCGAAGGAAGCGGCGAAAAAATGGAATATATCTCAAAGGCGAGTTTCGGTCTTGTGCGGCGAGCGTAGAATCGACGGAGCGGTGATGGTCGGCAATATGTGGATTATTCCGAGCGACGCCGCAAAGCCCGTCGATAAGCGCACCGTTCGCTACGGCAAGAAACAAGACGCGGCTATAAAGCCGTTTGTAAAGTGGGTCGGCGGAAAAAGCCAGCTGATGGACGAGCTCGAAAAAATGCTGCCGACCGAAAGCGAAACGTGCGTGACAAAGTATTGCGAGCCCATGGTCGGCGGCGGCGCGTTGTTTTTCAACGTGCTGTCCAAACGCGATTTCGAGCAGTATTACATAAGTGATATCAATGCCGAGCTTATCAATGCGTATTCGACAATAAAAAGCGACGTCGACGGGCTAATCGAAAAGTTGAAAGAGTTGAGCGCGCGGTTTTTCGCCGTAGACGAAAGCGACAAAAAGCTTTATTACTATTCGATTAGGGATAAATTCAACGGCACGAAGCTGTGCGAAGAAACCTCGACGGAAAAGGCGGCGTATTTCATATTTTTGAATAAAACTTGCTTTAACGGGCTGTATCGCGTAAACCGCGAGGGCAAATTCAACGTGCCTATGGGCGCGTATAAAAATCCCAAGATTTGCGACGAGGAAAACCTGCGCATTGTAAGCGAAGCGCTGCATAACGTGACAATCGTCTGCGGCGATTACTCGCTTGCCGAGCGGTTTATAGATAAAAACACGTTTGTGTATCTTGACCCGCCGTACCGCCCCATATCGAAAACGTCCGATTTTACGTCGTATAATTCTCATTCGTTCGACGACGGCGAGCAAATTCGGCTTGCGAAATTCGCGGACGAAATAAACGCGCGCGGCGCTAAATTCGTGCTGAGCAATTCCGATCCGAAAAGCGTCAATCCCGACGATGCGTTTTTCGACGAGCTTTACAAGGCGTATGAAATCAAGCGCGTGTCGGCAGCCCGCATGATTAACAGTAAACCCGACGGGCGCGGCAAAATCAATGAGCTACTTATAGGCAATCGAGGAGTTTAACCCATGAAAAGGAATTTCGACGAGTGGCTGAAAACCTTTAAGTCTAGCATTTGCGATTACGGCTACTATGTGGATTTTAAAAAGGTTTACGGCAATATCGACAATATCAAGGTCGAGTTGAACATACTCAATTCGCTTATAGGGTCGAAGAATATCGAACGAGATTTTGCTAAGCTGATGAACGATTATCCGCAGGTTTTGAAATGTATTCCCGTTTTGCTCGCCGTTCGCAGTCGCGAGATTTACGCAATCGACGGGGGCGGGGAATATGTTTTCGATTTTCGCAAGCCCAATTACTCCGTTTCGGACTACGCAACGTTCATGCGGAAAACGGGGCTTTTCGACTTGCTTGCAAATCACGTCGTCAACAACCTCGTCGATTACGCCACGGGCGTGGAGGTCGGGCTTGACAGCAACGGTCGCAAAAATCGCGGTGGGCATTTAATGGAAAATCTCGTCGAGGATTATCTTGTCAAGGCGGGGCTCGTCAAAGGCGAAACATACTTTAAGGAAATGAAGCTGTCCGCAATCGAAAGAAAATGGAATATTGATTTGTCGGGAATTTCCAATCGGGGTAAAGCCGAAAAGCGATTCGACTTCGTCGTCAAAAAGGGAAAAACGATATACGCGATAGAAACGAATTTTTACTCGGGCGGCGGGTCGAAGCTGAACGAGACTGCAAGAAGCTACAAGACTATCGCATTAGAGGCAAAGCGAATCGACGGCTTCGCTTTCGTGTGGTTTACGGACGGCTTCGGGTGGAAATCGGCACGGCACAATTTGGAAGAAGCCTTCGACGTTTTGGACGATATGTATTGCATAGCCGATTTGGAAAACGGCGTAATCGAAAGCTTGTTCGATTAACAGCGCGTGGGCGCGCCGAGTGAGCCGTTCGGCGATAGTAAGCCCGACGGCTAATAGCTTTTAAAAGGTGTGTTTGCTAATGCGAAAGAGCCAACGAGAAATAAAGAGCCTGACGGAAATCGTCGAGGTTTTGGACAAATGTACGACGATACGGTTGGGCATTAACGACGGGGAGTTCCCGTACGTCGTGCCGCTGTCGTTCGGGTGGGAGCTTGCGGACGGAATGCTCCGCATATATTTCCATTGCGCGAAAGCGGGCAAGAAAATCGAGTTGCTTGCAAAAAACGACGCCGTCGCCGTCGAGGCGGACGTGTTCAACGGGTACGTTAAGAGCGAGCGCGGCGTTACCGTCGATTACGAAAGCGTCATGGCGTACGGGCGCGCGCACGCGGTGCGCGGCGAGGCGGCGGCGCACGGCTTGGAGCTTTTGCTCTCGCACTGCGGCGCTTCGGAATATTCGGCGCGCGAGTGCGTCGATACCGATATCGTTGCGGTGTATCGAATAGATATAGAAAAGATTTTCGGCAAAAAGCGGTTTTTCAAAAACGACGATTTACACGGAGCGGAATGAACCGAACCAAGCTCGCAAACGGCAGGGCGGTTGCGGCGGCACGTTCGGCGACTTCCGCCCGCTGAGCGAGGTCGTCAAAAAAACGCTCAAATTATCGTCAAAAGGGCGTTGCGATAGCGCTTGTGTCGCTTTTTGCTGATAAAAAGCCTTACGCCTCGTCTATTACTTTTTGCGCGGCTTTGCGGACGTTTTCCGCTTTGCTCGCAAGCTCGTTTAATTTGTCGGTCCATTCCGATTCGAATTTTGCCTTAGCTTTTTTGAACTTGACTTTTTTGACAATAAGATAAATAAAGAACGTAAAGGGCGGAATGGGCATAAAGACCATTACAAAATCCAAGCAGCCGCCAAGCGCTTTCTTTTGGGGCTTGTTGCGCAGGATTGACGACCTTTGCGCCGTAATCGATTCGTATTCTTCTTCGAGCGCTTTTATTTCGCCGTACCATACGCTGTTCTTTTCGCGCGAAAAAGTCAGTTTGTTGTAGGTTGTGGTTCTGACGGTCGTGCCGCCGGGATACCATAAGTTTTCCTTATCCGAAAATTTTTGATTATCCGTCATTTCCCAACCGAACGACTGCCATATCTTTATGGCGTTTTCGATTTCGTAATCGCTCGGATATACCTGAATGATTTTGGTTTCTCTCATAATTCACCTTTCGTTAACTTGTATTTTTCGCATATACATGCAACGCTTACAGTATATCACTCAATATATTGAATTGTCAAATATTTACTCAATAAATTTAGTAAAATTATAGGGTGAAGATTTTTGCCGAAAGATTAAAAGAACTGCGGTTGGAGAAGAACATAAGCCAAGGTAAGTTGGCGATGCTTTTGGAGGTAAGCCCCGCAGTGGTATGTTATTGGGAAACGGACCGCAGCGAGCCGACGGCACCGAATTTGGTCAAAATTTCCGATTTCTTTGACGTGAGCGTCGATTATTTGCTCGGCAGAACCTTGTCGTGACTTGCGGAAATGCTTAAAAGCGCGACAGCCCGACGCTGCGTGCCAAACGGTAAAACGGAGTAGGGAGACGGTATGAAGATAAAAGCAATAACGGCATGCTTTGCGGCGTTTGTCGCGGCGATAGCAATTTCGGGTTGTTCCGACGTTACGCCCGAGCACGGAGAGGTACAGCCGCTCGATTATAACGAGAGCGTCGCGGCGATAGACAATCCCGATGCGGGGTTTTATCGTCCGATATATGTGCGCGTAACCGAGAACGGCGTTTCATACAACGAAAACATAGTTAACGCGTCGGCGCGGCTTTATCATTTGCGCTGCGATATAAGCGCGTTTTCGGCGGCGGTGAACGGCGTAGCGGATAAGCCGCTCACGCAGGCGGCATTAGGCGGGTTGAACGATATGCTGGCGTATCTCAGAGCGAACGATAAAAACGCGGTTGTAAGGTTTGCATACGATAGCGAGTATCGCGGCGAGGCAAACAAAGAGCCGACGTTGCCCGTCATTTTGCAGCACGTCGAGCAGTTATGCGGGGTGCTGGACGATTATTCCGCCACGGTCACCGCCGTCGAGACGGGATTGATTGGACCGTGGGGCGAAATGCACACAAGCGCCATAGCGAATGCGGAGCATATTACGCCGATTGTCGATGCGTTTTTGACGCGGCTGTCGAACGTTCCCGTTTTGGTAAGAACGCCTAAAATGATATACGACTATATCGGCATTACGGGCGACGACGCCGAGGACTACGTCGTGGGGGCTTCGGATAAGGCGTACTATCTCGGCTTGTATAACGACGGTTATCTCGGCTCGGACACGGACCTCGACACTTACGCCGACAGGGATAGAGATATCGCATTTTTGAGCGGACAAACGGCGCACTTGCCGTTCGGCGGCGAGGTGACCGTGCCCGACAGCACTTTGCATGATATTGACGTTTGCGTGCCCGAAATGTTCCGAATTCATTTAAGCTACCTCAATTTGGAATGGGACAATCGCGTAATAGATAAATGGAAGAACAGTCTATATACGAGCGACAGCGGCAACGACAAAGCATACTACGGCAAGACGGCTTTCGAATATATATCCAATCGCATGGGCTATCGTTTTGTGATAAAAAAGTCGATTATAGGCGTTAATGACGATGCGAGCGAAGTGCGCGTAGAGCTCGACCTTGAAAACGTCGGATTCGGCAATATGAACAAACGCAAGCGCGCCGCGCTTGTGTTCGCAGACGGGAACGGCGAAATAAAAGCCGTAGAGCAGGCAGGAGAGTTTGCGGGCGAAACAAAAGTCGCGTATTCGGCGTCTGTCGAGCTCGAAAGCGGCGATTACGACGTATATTTGCGGCTTTACGGCGACGAACTCGACGGGGCGCCGTTATACTGCGTCCGCTTCGCAAACGACGGACTGTGGAATGCGAATATCAAAGCAAACAAAATCGGAAGCGTTAAAAAGCGATGATATTTATGTAAACGGTTGCGTTTTTCGCTACGCCGTGGTATAATGCAATCAATAAATCGGGGCGCGCAAAGCGCGGCCGCCGAAAAACGGTGAAAAATGAAGAAGCTTTCTTGCTAATCGAATAATGCGGACTTGCGATTTTTTCGCATGCCCGCGTTTTTTGCAAGAAGGTATCTGACTTAAACTATTCGGAGTTGTGAGACGCTTTCTCACGGCTCCGTTTTTTTCGGAGGAATTTTTATGTCGTTGATAAACGTTACGGGTTTGACTTTTTCTTATGACGGCGGATATAAAAACGTGTTCGACAACGCGAGCTTTTCGCTCGACACCGATTGGCGGCTCGGGCTTGTGGGGCGAAACGGCAGGGGCAAGACCACGTTCTTAAAGCTGCTCGCGGGCGAGTACGAGTATTCGGGAAAAATTTCCGCGAGCGTACGGTTTACGTATTTCCCGTTCGCAGTCGCCGACGCGTCGCGTACGGTGTGCGAGGTGTTGCGCGACGTTTGCGTCGCCGAGGAGTGGGAGCTTTTGCGCGAGTTTTCGTATTTAAGCATAGACCCCGCCGCGCTGTACGCGCCGTTTTGCGCGCTGTCGAGCGGCGAGCAGACCAAAGCGCTGTTGGCGGGGCTGTTCGTAGACGACGGGCGGTTTTTGTTGATTGACGAACCGACCAATCACTTGGACGCCGCCGCGCGCGCCGTCGTCGCCGAGTACTTAAAGCGTAAGCGCGGGTTTATACTCGTGTCGCACGACCGCGCGTTTTTGGACGGGTGCGTGGACCATATTATGTCCATAAACAAAACGAATATCGAGGTGTGCGCGGGCACGTTTTCGAGCTGGCTCGCCGATTTCGAGCGACGGCAGGCGTTCGAGCAGGCGCAAAACGCGCAGCTCAAAAAGGACATAGCGCGGCTTTCCGCGGCGGCGAGCCGCACGTCGGCATGGGCGGATAAGACCGAGGCGTCCAAGTACGGCAAGGCGAGCTCGGGGCTCAAACAGGACAAAGGCTACGTGGGGCACAAGGCGGCAAAGGTAATGCGCCGCGCCAAAGCCGCCGAGGACAGAGCGCAGACCGCAATCGAGCGGAAAAGTGGGCTGATGAAAAACGTCGAGACGAGCGAAAAGCTCAAACTCGACGCGCTCGATTACCGCGCGGAGCGGCTCGTTTCGGTGTCGGCGGCGGAAATAATATACGACGGAAAAATCGTGAGCACGCCCGTGTCGTTCGAGCTGTTGCGCGGCGAATGCGTCGCGCTTTGCGGCGGCAACGGCAGCGGCAAAAGCAGCGTGTTAAAGCTTGTTTTGGGCGCGGATATCGCGCACACGGGCTCGGTGAGCGTCGCGTCGGGCTTGATAATCTCGTACGTGCCGCAAACGTCCGACGGTTTGCGCGGCACGCTCGGCGAGTTTGCGGCGGAGTGCGGTATAGACAGGTCGCTGTTTACGGCGATTTTGAACAAAACGGGGTTCGGCAATGCCGATTACGACGGGGATATCGCAGCGTTTTCGCAAGGTCAAAAAAAGAAGGTGCTCATAGCCAAAAGCCTATGCGAGCGCGCGCACCTGTACGTGTGGGACGAGCCGCTCAATTACATAGATATCTATTCGCGACTGCAAATAGAGCGATTGCTGCAAGAGTTTAAGCCGACTATGATTTTCGTCGAGCACGACCGCGCTTTTACGGAGAAGATAGCGACTAAGCTTGTTCGCTTGGGTGAATAGGCGCTGCTTTGATAAACATTACCTTATCGTATCGCGGCGAGTATGCGACGGTTATATCTCTGTCGGCGTATTTAAAGTAAACGTATGAATATACATGTACGCCCTTGCGCTCGCTTTTGCGTATAATGCGCTTGCTGTACAGCTTGAATTCGACCCTTACGGCAATGCCAAACCTGCGCGTGTACGTGGTGTCCGGCGTTTTAACGTGCGCGGCGTCGACGACAATCGCGTCTTTCAGCCATTCGCCGACCGTTTTCTTTTTTCTGTTTAAAAAGACGATAAGAAAAATTTCGCCTGCGATAAAAATAAAAAAGGTCATGCCGCATATAGCGGCTGTGAAATCGTCGAATAATCGTTCGCCCGTCAGGCGCATGCCGATTGCGGCTATCGCCAATGCCGTTGCGCAAACGCTCGTAAATACAAGGAGCGCGACGGCGAGCGTATGCAACCACTTGCTCGTGTACGTATTTCCTTCAAGCGTCGCGTCGATATCGTGCGGCTGTATTTGCGATTGTGTCGCGCTCGGATAATTTTTCATATATACATTTTAGCACAATATGTAACGCTTTGCAAGGCTTGCGTTTGTCTGCGGCGCTCGAATTTGACCGAGGCGTATATGCGGGAATTTATAGAGCGGCATAGAGCCGAGGCGGAGAATTTATCATAAAAAACGGCCTGCGCGGAGCTTGCCGCTTTATAGCGTGTCAATCAAAACAGCACGAGTAAGAATCCGACGAGCACGCCGATAAACAGCGACAGCGCGGGGAGCTTGCTTTTCCACATTAGTATCGACTCGGGCAGCAGCTCGCCGAACACCACGTACAGCATTGCGCCGCTGGCAAAGCCGAGCGACAGCGTGAGCATGATTTTATTGATGCCGCCGAGCGCAAAGCCCATGACCGCGCCGATTACCGTGGGCAGCCCGCTGAGCGCGGTGAGCAAAATTGATTTCGCTTTGCCCATGCCGCCCGAAATAAGCGGCACGGACACCGCCATACCCTCGGGGATGTTATGCAGCCCGATTACGATTGCCATGATAAAGCCGCTGCCCGAGAACAGGTTGGCGGTCACGTCGGGCGTGACGGCGTACGTCGCGCCGATTACCATGCCCTCGGGCAGATTGTGCAGCGCAATCGCGCTCATCATGACGAGCCCCGCGATAAAGAGGTTCGAGTTTGCGTTTTTGTGCGATTCGAGGTGGTTGGAGTGGATTAGCTCGTCGAGGTCGTCCGCCGTGGCGGGGTGGTTCTCGTCGATGTGCTTGACTTCGCGGTTTGTGCGCTTGTCGATTGCGTAGTTGAGCAGATATACGACGGCGTAACCGACCGCCACCGCCGCGACAATCACGAACGGGATATACGACGGCAGCTCGCCCGCGCGCATCATTTCGATAGGCTCGCTCATAAGGTCGAAGCAAACGACGGCGAGCATTATGCCCGCGGCGAACGACAGCAAAAGACTGACGATTTTATTCGACTCGCGGCGCAGCACCGCGCCGACGACTCCGCCGAGCCCCGTGCCGCCCACGCCCGATATAAAGGTTATAATGACGATTGCGAGATAGTTCATAGTTTTGCCTTTGTGCGGCGCATTGCGCATGCGCCGTTAATTATAATAAACCAAAATCGCGAAAAACGCAAGCGCGCGCGCCTCGGTGCGAGAAAAACGGCAAAAACAATATCTATTTACGATGAATTTCAAACGCCGAAGATAAAAGAGTAGGGCTTAGTTGCTTAAACGTCAGTCTATATATTTGCATTTCCAAGCGGAAAGGTCGGGGCGCTTGCCGAATTCTATAAAATCGGTAAATATTTTTTTGACGGCGTAAAAGTCGTCGGTTTGGAGAATATACAGCAGCAATTTCTCGCAAGCGTCGATATGCGTAATGCAAACGCAAAAGCAGTTGCTTTTTACTTTGCGCGAGAATAGCTTGTATGCGATTTTGTGATATGCCGCTATTTCGAATATGCCCGAAATTTCGGGCACGGCGTTTATTATAACGTCGGCACGATTGCGCGTCGCCTGCTCGTAAGCCGAGCGCAGCTTGTCGAATTGCTCGTTTAAGCAGTTCGCCGATATCAATTCGCGGCTGTGCTCTTTTATGTCGTCCTCGTCGAAGCAATCGATTCCTATTGCGTCGAAACGATAATACAACTTACTGTCCATCTTAATACCCCATGTGAAAAAATTTATTTTTAATGCCGAAAACAAAATTAACGAGCGATTGGTTAATAGTCGAGTTATATAGCCGATTTTACATTAATGCCTCTAAATGTGTTACACGTTACGGGGTGGCGTGGTAATACTATACGCCACTGTGCGGGCGCCTGTCGCCGCCCACAGATTGCCGTTTATACGTCAAAAGTGTGACAGTGTGACATAGTGGCGTATCAAGTAATATTAATAATTACTTATTGTCTTTTATACTTTTTGTCTGCTAAATTATCATTATCATTTATATACATTTCAGTTACTTCTTTTATGCCAGCCTGCAATGCGATAGAAGCTACAAGCGATTTATCGCTTTCCGTCATATTTAAGCCCAATATTATTTTAGAAGGTATCCATTTTATATATAATTTGCTATTATCAGAATTTTGAATAAAGTTAGCGGTCAACAGTCGCCATTCTTCATCATAATGGTGGCAATATTTTTTTATTAAAGTTATCTTTTCTCTTTCCCAAGCGTTTTGCGGAAAGTGCTTTACTATATCATTTACGGTATTTTCGGATATAACCCTTTGCGCTGCAATTTGCTTTAACATTAAAACAGCCGCATACCATTTTGCAAAATTAGTCGCATCGTATTTTTCATTTGAGTAATAAATGGGGTAAAAATAAAAACTTCTGTCGCCCATCGGACATTTATTGCAGTTTGGCAATGTTCCGCAAATAAGTGCGTCCGTATTATTCATATCGTAGACTTGAACAAATCCTTTATGGGCATTTGCGTATTTCAACCAAAGTGTTTCATTATATTCATTTTCTGAAAAACAAATAGATTGCATTGTTCTTCGCATAACATTTCGCACGTTTTTTTGTATATAGCTTTTTGCATTGTTAAATGCAAATTCAAAATTAGTGTCTTTTGATATTTCTGCCAATATTTCATTAGGAATAGTTAATCCGTATTTTTCTTTTAGAAAAACCAGCATTTCAAAGGAAGCGGGGTTTGTCATAGCCGACTTTATTTCTCTACGAATAACTGCTGTATCTATATGTAAAAATGTATCAAATGGGTCGTCATAATAATCGGACGTTGAAAAATGCAATTTGTTGGTACGTAACGCCTCTAAATTGTTAGGTGATACTGACCTATATCTACACAATTTTGCGGGTGACATTTTATTCACCATTGCAGATATTGTTTTTACTTCTTCGGCGATATTTTTACCGTCAAAGCTTTTTAATGTTTCCCAAAATTCTTTTCTTTGTTTTAAGGTTGCCATAATTTACACCTATTCATTTTTTTATGTTAAATAAAGCGAGCCCAAGCCCGCTTTTATTTAGTCGCTATGATTATGCCGTTTATCGTGACAATCTTTACATAACATAACGCAGTTATCTATTTCCGTATGACCGCCGTCAACCCAACGTTTTTTATGGTGTGCTTCCATTTCACCGATTTCAAAATGTTGACCACAATCGGCACAATTATGATTTTGTCTTTCATAAACGGTTTCCTTTTGCCAATCCTCAAATTGCCGGATGTGCAAATACTTTTCTTTGCCGTCGAATATGTAGTAATAAATTCCCGCTTTATTGGTTACATCGTCATCGGCATATAACCTTGCAACAGTTTCTTCTATTTCGGTAGCGTTACAAGGTTTTTCGTGAAATTTGTTATATAAAATTCCCCATTCAACCTCGTCCATTTTTTTGCGATATTTCGGAAATGTCGTTTTTACCCACGCTATAACAGCCTTAAAATATTCCCAAAGCTCGATTGCGTTCCAATCTGGTTGTCGAATTGATTTATCTTTCATTTCCGACATAAACGTTTTCAATTTTTCCGTATCTTTCATATCGTTGATATACCAACGTAATACCTTTTCAAGCCCGCCTTGTCTATTCCAATTATTATTTGTGTTTAGTTTTATGTATGCGTTCGGTTTTGTTGCTAACTGTTGTCCCGCGCTGTTTCTTTTTGAAAAATACCGCTTTGCATCTGTAAGCCACGCACAGCAATAATGCGCGTTGCGTATTTCTTGGTCACTCAACTTTTCACCCGCAATATTGATTGTTTCAAACCACTGCAAACGGTCTATTTCGTCACCCTCACATACATACACTAAAAGGGGGTAGTCGAGTATTATTTTTTGTTCCGTTGGGTTTAGTCCATTGAAATGTCTGGGATTTTTATTGCCGAATAAGCCTGCAACAGAATAACCATTTGCGGGGTTATCGGGGTTTACATAAGAGCATATAGAAATAGTGCGTTGTTGACCGTCTAATATTTCAAAAGAACCGTCCGCATTTTTTACCCAATACATTAAACCGAGAGGATATTTTTTAGAAACGGTATCAATAACCGCATTACGTTTTTCCTCGTCGTAAACATAATTTCTTTGATATTTCGGGCGAATATTTAGTTTGCCGCCATAGCCGAAAATGCCTTCGTCACTATCCGAATAATCTACATAATTTTGAACAATGTCACGGACTGTAACCCGTAATTCTTTAATTTTCATAGCCATAATTACTTTTTCCTCTTTATGATTATTCTTGCATAAGGTACATCAGGGTGTCCGTCTTTATCTAACATATACAAATCGCCGTCTACCGCGCCTTTATGTTGGACTTCTTTGCGGTATTTTTTATGTTCGGGCAAGTAAGGGCGCACTCCAATTTCTAACCCCGAATTTGAAATCCCCAAACCAATTATATCAAATTCATCGGGATTGTGAGAGCCGAAAAATGTTATCGGCACACCCATTTCTTTATAATAGTTATCGGGTATATCATCTACTTTATTGATATTGATAGCCTCATAGTTAAAATACTTTGGATATTCTTCGGGGGAATAATCTCTTGTGAAAATGAAGTTATCGTGTCGTCTTTTAAGGTCTAAATTTGTAAGCCAGCAACCATTTATATGTTTCAAATGTTTTCCGTCAACAATCTTTTCGTATTTTTCGTAATCTGGAACGATAAACCACATATCCGAGTTTATATTTCTATGACCTACCCACATAAGCCCGTTTTTTAGATATTGAAATATTTCTCTGTAACTAATAATGTTCTTATTGCCTATTATTAAAAATTTTTTATCATATTCTACAAGCTGTGCAACATATTCCCTAAAAAGAGCAAACGGCGGATTTGTAACAACAATATCTGCTTCTTGCAAAAGCGCAATACATTCTTCTGAACGAAAATCGCCGTTACCTTTTAATTTGGTAAGCGCATTTTTTTTATTTCGCAAAAGGTATTCTACGTCGGCAATATCAACAGCTCCGTCGTTATTCTCATCTTTTACTTCTGTTATTACAATTTTGTATGCTTTTCTGTCTTTCTTTTCAACAGTTTTTTCTGCTCCTTCAAAAAAAGATAATTGAGTATATGCCATAGGTGAGCCGTCATAGCAAGTACATATCAGCTTTTTTAATTTCAAATCATTAAAGCGTGTTGCGAAATAGTAAAAGAAATTACTTTCATAAGGGTCGTCACAATTACAAAAAATAGTTTTACCATAAAAATGTTGCGTATAATGACGCAACTCTTTTTCTATATCTTCGAGTTGTGTATAAAATTCACCGTTTTGTTCTTGCTTTGCTTTCCGCAAATTGCTATTTGTACCCATAATGACCCCAAAGCAGTAATATCATTTTAATTATAGCAAAAACAAAAGGAAATTTCAAGTATATGATTACAATAAACGACCTTTTAAGAATAAATAAAACAATATTTTATGTTCCAAATCTGATAAAATCAACGTGAGGTTTTATATTCTCTTACATAAGAATTTTATAGATTTGTTATTCGCTTGTGTTTACTGCCTTGTGGGCATGTATCACCGCCTTGACAAATTGTAAAGGGCGACGATTTATCTCCCGTAAGGCATAAAACCG